>CAJXFT010000022.1 GCA_913053235.1 uncultured Alphaproteobacteria bacterium | reverse complement strand
GCTTAGAAGGATCAACAGATATTGTTATCCCTCATGAACTTTCCGGACGGACACTTATACCAAGAAGCGGTGATAATTCAGGGTACGAGATACTGCATCCCGAGCCAGCGCCAGCGGCGATCCGGGCCGGGCAGCGTACAATTGATGCGATTTCGCCCGCGCTTGAGCGGTTTCGACATGCGAAGCTCGACCCTTCTTTCGCCCAACAATTCGATCTGAACCGCACCCTGGCCGGACGCATAGCAGGCAAGCGCGTCAATCTCGTCGACGGATTCATCGACGGTAAATCCGATATGCGGCGGATTGCGCGCCAATATCGGCTCCGCCGGGGTCACATCGCGCACCGCTATCGGCAGCGTATCGACGATCAGCCGGAAGCGCTCGATATCGCCATAAGCCTCGTTGAGCGAGAATCGCGGCAGGGCAAACAGATCCGCTGCCGTGCCGACGACGCCTGAATGCTGGCCGAACGCAACCTCAAAACCGAGTTCTTCAACGAGCCCGCGCAGCGCCAGATCATATTCTCCGTAGGGGTAGGCGAACAGGCGCGGCGAAAATCCAAGCTCGGCCTGAAAACGCTTTTCCGCATTGGCCAAATCGCGCCGCGCCGCCGCCACGCCGTGGCGCCATAAATGGCCGTGCGCCGAGCTGTGGTTGGCGATCGTCACGCCGGCATCGGCGAGGCTGCGAATATCGTCCCAACTCATCGAACGCGCGTGGCGCTGGTCGATGGCGTCGGTGGCGACGAACAGGGTGAAGGGAAAACCGGCCTCGCGCAGGCGCGGCCAGGCCTCGCCAATCACCGATGTCGCGGCATCGTCAATGGTGATGCCGACCGCCTTGTCGGGCAGCGGCTGGCCGGCGCGGAGCGCGGCGACGATGTGCGGCACCGGCAGCACCGTATAGCCGCCCGAGCGGAGATGCGCGAGATGGGCTTCGAATTGCGCCAGTGTGATGTTGGTCGATGGCAGGTCGGACTCGCCGAAGCGGTGATATTGCAAAATCACCGCCGAATCGGCGGCCATGCCGAGCGCCGGAAATGCCCCCGCCGCGCCCAGCAAACCTGCGGCAGCCAACAAACTCGCCGCCATCCGCACTTTCACCCACCGCCCAAGCCGCATCATCCTCGCCACCTTCGTCACTCCGTCATTAACCCCGTGCGCGCGGCGCTATCCCACAAAAGCGGATATTGGCGCGGCTTGTAAAGCTGATAATGCCACCATTCGTTCAAATAGTGATCCCATCCGGCGCTGGCCATCAGGCCGAGCAACAAATACCGGTTGCGGCGAATTTCGGGCGCCAGTGCCGCGCAGTTATGGAAAGCGCGCGCGCTGAAATCGTCGAACGGCGTGCCCATTTCGAGAACCGTGCCGTCGGCGCGGCGCAGCAATGTCAAATCGATGGCGATGCCGCGCGAATGCGGCGAGCCGCGCCGGGGATCGGCGAGAAAGTCGGGATCCGGGTTGTGATTCCATAGCGCCCACTGCGCTTCTACCGGCCGGTAGGCATCGAAAATACGAAATTTCAGATCCAGCTCGCCGGCCAGCCGGATCGCCCGCGCCAAAGCCGCCGCGGCATCGCCATGCAGCCAACAGGCGGCGCGCCGATATATCGGCTTGCCGGTAATATTGCCGGATGTCGCATAGGCCAGAGCGAGATCGACATCATATTCCGGCGCGCATATTTTGATCAGGGTCATGGTGCCCGAGCGGCCGCGAGGTGCCGCCAAATCCTCTGTTATTGGCATATTACTCGCCGACAGCCGACCGTTTGTCCATCGCCTTGTCGAGCCCGCCTCGACGATGTTAGTGGTAAGCCAGCATTTATTTCAAATGAAGAGTTTCCCGCGCCCGGGCCGATCACAGGTTGGCAAATAAGGATGCCGCGAAGAACGATGAAGCTGCTTGCTCTCGATGCCGCCACGACGGCCTGTTCGGTGGCCTGCTGGTCGGCCGGGGTGGTGACCGCCAGGCGTGAAGAAATCGCCGGCGGCCGGCAGGCCGAAATTCTCATGCCGATGGTGAAGAGCGCCATGCGCGAGGCGGGCTTCGAATTCGCCATGCTGGACGGCATCGCGGTAACCAACGGGCCGGGCTCGTTCACCGGCGTGCGCATCGGCCTGGCGACGGCGCGCGGCCTCGCCCTCGCCGCCGGCCTGCCGCTGGCCGGCGTCACCACCCTGCAGGCGCTCGCCGCGGCGGCGGCGGCGGACGAACGGTGCGGCCGGCTCATCCTTGCCGCGCTGGATGCCCGGCGCGATCAGCTTTATGGGCAGTTCTTCGACGACAATGGCGACCCCGCCGGCGAACCCTTCGCCGCCGCCGCGGCGACCATTGGCGAACGTCTGGCCAGGATTTGCCGGGATATGCGGCCGCTCCTGCTGGTCGGAAGCGGCGCCTCGGCGGCGGCGCGTGCGCTCGACGAAGCGGGCCACGATTATCGCCTCTCCGCCAGCCCGCCCTACCCGCGCGCCGATATTATCGCCGCCTTCATCGCCCGGCGCGGCTTCGACAAAGCGGCCGGCGCGCCCGTGGCGCCGCTTTATTTGCGCGAACCCGGCGTCGGTCCCACCGTTCAACAGCGGGCGGGCGCGTGATGGATTCGCCTTCGCCCGAGACAGTTCAAATCGAGCCGATGAAGAGCTACGACCTGCCGTCGATTGCGGCGCTGCATGCGATATGTTTCGAGGATTCGTGGCATGCCGAGCTGTTGGGCCGAATATTGTCGGCGCCGGGAGCCTTTGGCCTGTTCAGCCGTTCGCGCGGCAGGGTACTCGGCTTCATCCTGTGCCGCTCGACCGGTGAAGAGGGCGAAATCCTCTCGCTCGCCGTGGCGCCCAGGGCGCGGCGCTCCGGATTGGCCGGCGCCCTGCTCAACGCCGCCAAGGCGCATGCCGCGAAAACCGGTATCGCGGCCCTCTTTCTCGAAGTCGCGGAAGACAATTCGGCGGCACGCCACCTTTATGAGAAATACGGCTTTGCAACCGTCGGACGGCGGCCGCATTATTACCGGCGGCGCTATGGTCCGAGCATCGACGCGATAACATTACGCTGCGAGCTGAGTTCGGATACATCAGGTGATATTTAAATAATTCCTGCTAATTAACTATTCTGCTGCGTTGCTCTCACCCTAAATTTGTACTATAAGATGAGAAATTCACTCTTGATTGCAGGAATTTCTATGGCGAAGCTGAATAATTCGATGATTTTGATAGAGTTGACCGTGAATATCGTCTCATCGCACGTATCGAATAATAGCGTAACACCCGATTCATTGCCCGATTTCATCAAGAATGTGCATGCTTCGCTTTCCGCCGCGACGGCGAAGAAGCATGATTTCAGCGACAATCCACCACAACCCGCGGTGCCGATCAGAAAATCCGTTTCCGACGATTATCTGATCTGCCTCGAAGACGGCAAGAAGCTGAAAATGCTGCGCCGGCATTTGAAGCGGGCCTACGGCATGACACCCGAGCAATATCGCGCGCGCTGGGGATTGCCCTCGGATTATCCCATGGTGGCGCCGAGCTATGCCGCCAAGCGCAGCGAACTGGCCAAAAAAATGGGCCTCGGCACCAAGCCCGGCCAGCGCCGCTGAGGCATGATCCCCGGCGCCGCCGAGGCATGATCGAAGGGCGCATCGAGCGCCTTTCCAGACGTTCTTTCAATTTCCTCTATTACCGCACATGGACGTTGCCCGCCGCGCGCCTATAATGGCGCTTAACCGGGAAGCAGGGGAACGGGCGGCGAGCGATGGTATCTGGCCCTAGATCAAGCCGGACGAATTTGGAACGGCGATGCGTCGAGTTAGGCCTGAAAATGACCGGCCAGCGCCGCGTCATCGCGCGCGTGCTGTCGGAAGCGGTGGATCATCCCAATGTCGAGGCCGTGCATCGGCGCGCCAATGCCATCGACAACCGCATCAGCCTGGCGACTGTGTACCGCACGCTGCGCCTGTTCGAAGAGATCAATATCCTCGAGCGCCATGATTTCGGCGATGGCCGGGCGCGCTACGAGAAGGCGGATCAGGACCATCATGATCATTTGATCGATGTTAAGAGCGGCAAGGTGATCGAATTTCAAAATCGCCAGATCGAGCAGCTCCAGGCGGTGGAGGCGGAGCGCCTGGGATACAAGCTGATCGGCCACCGCCTGGAACTTTACGCCGTCCCGCTGGCTGATGATACGCCGGGCGATACGCCGGACGAGACGCCGGACGAGGAAGATTAGGGGCACGGGGCCGGTGGCGGAACAGGATTTCATGGACGGGATCACGGCGGGCAGCCTCACGGTTCGCCTCGCCGATGGCGAGTCCGATATAGACGCCGCCCAGGCGCTGAGATACCGGGTCTTCTACGAAGAGATGACGTCGCGGCCAAGCGATGAAATGGCATCCAAACGGCGCGATTTCGACCGCTTCGACGGATATTGCGATCATCTGCTGGTGATCGACAGCGAGCGCCCCGCCGGCAGCGACCAGGTCGTCGGCACCTATCGTCTGCTGCGCCGCTCGGTCGCCGACAGTCAGGGCGGCTTCTACACCCCGTGGGAATATAATATCGACCGCATTCTCGAGCAGCCCGGCGAAATTCTCGAATTGGGCCGATCCTGCGTCGAGGCGCCCTATCGCAACCGCGCCACCATGACCCTGCTGTGGCGCGGCATCGCCGCCTATGTCATGCATTACGAAGTGCCGCTGATGTTCGGCTGCGCCAGCCTTGAGGGCACCGACCCGGCGGCGCACGCTCTGACGCTCTCTTACCTTTACCATTTTCATATGGCGCCGGCGGAGATGCGCCCGGTGGCGCAGCCGAAACATTTCGTCGCCATGGACCTGCTGGCCAAGGAAGAGATCAACGCGCGCGCCGCGATCCGCGCCGTACCGCCTTTGGTCAAGGGCTATTTGCGGCTCAACGGTTTCGTCGGCGACGGCGCGGTGATCGACCGGCAATGGAACAGCGTCGATGTCAGCATCGTCGTCAAGACCGATCTGGTGACGCGCAAATACAAGGACAAACTGATATGATGGCGTTTATCACGGCGCTGCGCTTCGCCGGCTGGACGGCGGCGCTTTTGCCGGTTCAAATATTTCTCGTTCGCTTCAACATGCCGCTTTCCAAGCGTCTGCCGATGATATGGCACCGCGGCGTGTGCCGGATTTTGGCGTTTCGCGTCGAGCAGCATGGCGAGATATCGCGCACCCGGCCGACGATGTTTGTTTGCAACCATACCTCCTATCTCGACATTTCCATCCTCGGCGCCGTGCTGCCGGCCTCGTTCGTCGCCAAGGCGGAAGTGCGCGGCTGGCCGCTCTTCGGTCTGCTGGCGCGCCTGCAGCGCACGGTGTTCGTCGAGCGCCGGGCGAGCCGAACCGCCGAGCATCGCGACGAGATGGTGCGGCGCCTCGAGAAGGGCGATAATTTGATCCTCTTTCCGGAAGGCACCAGCAATGACGGCAACCGGGTGCTGCCCTTCAAAAGCGCCTTTTTCGGCGCCGCGGAAAAAACAATCAACGGCGAGCCGCTCACCGTCCAGCCGGTTTCGATTTCCTATATTCGCCTCGACGGCATCCCGGTCGGGCGCGGCTACCGGCCGTATTTCGCCTGGTACGGCGATATGGAAATGGCCGGCCATTTGTGGAATGTCTTCGGCCTCGGGCAAACCACGGTCGCCGTCGAATTTCACCAACCGGTCAGCATCGCCGATTTCGCCTCGCGCAAGGAAATGTCGGCGCATTGCCACCGCGTGGTGTCCGACGGCGTCTCACGCGGCATTCACGGACGCCTCGGCAAGGCCGCCAAACATGCCTGGTGGGCCCCCAAATCCGCCTGATCCGCGGCGCAATGTGAAGGCCATCCGCTTGACAGCGTCCGGACGGGTGTTAAATTCGCCGGCTGAGAATGCGAACACCCAAACAACTTTCAGCCTGCACCTGTTGCGGCGCGCATGATCGATCGGCGCGCCGCACAGCGGCGCGATAACGGTGTGACCAAAAAACTTTACGTAAAGACCTATGGCTGCCAGATGAACGTCTATGATTCCGCCCGCATGGCGGAGGTCCTGGCGGCGCATGGCTATGCCGCCACGGGCACGCCCGAGGACGCCGATCTGGTCATTCTGAATACCTGCCACATCCGCGAAAAAGCGGCGGAAAAGGTCTATTCGGAACTCGGCCGGCTGAACCGCATCAAGCAGGCGCGCCGCATGGCGGGCCAGGCGATGATGCTCGCCGTCGGCGGTTGCGTCGGCCAGGCCGAGGGCGAGGAATTGCTGCGCCGCGCGCCCTTTGTCGATCTCGTCATGGGGCCGCAGAACTACCACCGGCTGCCCGATTTGCTGCGCCGGGCGGAAGCGCGGGCCACCGTCGACACCGAATTCCCGAGCGAGAGCAAGTTCGACCATCTGCCCGAGGTGGGCGGCGGCGCGGCGGCCGATCACGGCGTCAGCGCCTTTCTCACCATTCAGGAAGGCTGCGACCGGTTTTGCACATTTTGCGTCGTTCCCTACACGCGCGGCGCCGAATATTCGCGCCCGCCAGAGGATGTCGAGCGCGAGGCGCGCCGGCTGATCGCTCTGGGAGCGCGCGAAATCACCCTGCTCGGGCAAAATGTAAACGCCTATCACGGCGCCGGCGAAGGCGGTGAAATGTCGCTGGCCGGCCTGATTCACCGGCTCGCCGAATTGGACGGGCTGAAGCGGCTGCGCTACACGACCTCGCATCCGCGCGATCTCAGCGCCGATCTGATCGCAGCCCACGGCGATGTCGCGCGGCTCATGCCGTTTCTTCATCTTCCCGTGCAGTCCGGCTCGGATCGCATTCTCAAGGCCATGAACCGCCAGCACACCGCCGATGACTATCGCCGCCTGATCGAAAAATTGCGCCGGGCGAGGCCGGATATCGCCCTTTCGAGCGATTTCATCACCGGCTTTCCCGGCGAAACCGAAGCTGAATTCGAAGCCACCCTCGCGCTGGCGCGGGAGATCGATTTCGCCCAGGCTTTTTCTTTCAAATACAGCGCCCGGCCGGGCACCCCGGCGGCGGATTCACCCGACCAGCTCGGCGACGAAATCAAGAGCGCGCGGCTGGCCGCTCTGCAAACCATCCTCGCCCGCTCGCAGGCCGCCTTCAACGCCACCATGGTCGGCCGCACCCTGGAGGTGCTTTTCGAGCGCCCCGGGCGCCACGCCAACCAACTGCTCGGGCGCAGCGCTTACGGCCAATGGGTGCACGCCGAAATGCCCGGCGATTACCGCGGCCGCTGCGCCGACATCCTGATCACCGAGGCGCACACCAATAGCCTGGCCGGGCAGCCCGCGCTGCGCCACGCGGCAGCGGAGGCCCAGGCGGCGCCGGGCGCATTCGAAGAAAGGCCGCCGGCTTGAGCCACATTCCGGTCATGAATTCCGGCGAGTCCGGCGAATCCGTCGGCGCGGCGCATATGCGTTTCGACGACAACAGCCTGCTGGCGATGCTGTTCGGCGAGCATGACCGCCATATCGCGCAAATCGAACATGCCCTGGGTGTGATCATCGCCTCGCGCGGCAACGAGTTGGAGATTTCCGGCCCCACGGAAGAGGTCGGCGTGGCCGAGGCGGTGCTGAGCGAATTATACGCCAGGCTCAAACAGGGAGAGCGGGTCAACCGCAGCGAAGTCGATGGCGCGATTCGAATGGCCGGCGCGCGCCGCCCGGGCGCCGACGCCGACGCCGACGCCGCGCCCCAGGCGCCGATAGAGCCCATTCAAACGCGCAAGCACCCGATCGCGCCGCGCTCGCCGCGCCAGGCCGCCTATATCGAAGCCATGCGCAGCCACGAACTGGTATTCGGCCTCGGTCCGGCGGGAACCGGAAAGACCTATTTAGCCGTCGCCGTCGCGGTTTCGATGTATCTGTCGGGCCAGGTCGACCGCATCATACTCTCGCGCCCCGCCGTCGAGGCCGGCGAGCATCTCGGCTTCCTGCCCGGCGACATCAAGGAAAAGGTCGATCCATACCTGCGCCCGCTCTATGACGCGCTCAACGATATGATGCCGACGGACGCGGTGCTGAGGCGCCTTGAGTCCGGTGAAATCGAGATCGCGCCGCTGGCTTTCATGCGCGGGCGCACGCTGTCCAACGCCATCGTCATTCTCGACGAAGCGCAAAACTCAACGCCGGTGCAGATGAAAATGTTCCTCACCCGGCTCGGCGAATATTCCCGCATGGTGGTCACCGGCGACCTGTCGCAGGTCGATTTGCCGATCGCCGCGCGCTCCGGGCTGGCCGAAGCGGTCGATGTGTTGGAAGGCATGAAGGGCGCCGCGTTCATTCGCTTTTCGAGCGACGATGTGGTGCGCAATCCCTTGGTCACGCGCATCGTGCGCGCTTATGAAAAACGCGAGAAGGAAGCCGGCCCGGCGCCCGGCGGGAAGAAGCGCAGTTGAGCGAAAACTCCGAAACGCTCTTTGAGCGCAGCCTCAAGGCGGAACGCGAGCTGCTTTCCGCCTCGGCCATCCGCGCCCTGGCGGAGGAGCGCTGGAACATCGCGCGTCCTCTGCTCGATTGGCCGCTGCTGTTGCTGTTTGTGATCGCCATGACGGCCCTGTTCGCGCCGTTCGGCTCGTCCGACCTGCCGATACCGGCGCTCGGCAGCATTGCCCAGGATACCATTCGCGCCGATCGCAGCCTCGAAGTCGCCGACCCGGAAGAAACCGCGCTGCGCCGCGCCCAGGTAAGATCGGCGGTGCGCCCGCGCTTCGATTACGATGCCGAATTCCTCTTTGAGCGGCGCAACAATGCCATCAGTGCGATTGAGAATGTAAAGGCGCGCAAGGGCGAGGCGGAAATGGCGATCAATGAGCGCCTCGCCGCCTTCGAGGCCGAACTCGGCCTGCCGGTCAATGCCGGCGTGTTCGAGCTGCTCGAAGGGCTGCCGGAAATCGACGATGCCGGCGCCGCATTGGCGTTCTTCCTCGCCGTGCCGGCCGAGCGCATGGTGATGGAAGACCGCGCCCTGTTGCCCGAGAGCGGCGCTATAGAGCTGCGCCGCGCCGGCAACGAGGAAGGCGCCAACCTGTTCCATTTCGACGCCATCATCGATGTCGCCGGCGCCTGGCGAATGATGCGGGCCAAGGCGAGCGAGGCGCCCTTCGGCTCGGCGCGAAGTCTGCGTACCTGGATATTGCAAACCGCGTTGGCGCTGACCGAGCAGAATGTCATCTATAATCAGGCCGCCACCGAGAGCGCCGCCGAGGCGGCGCTTGCCGCGGTCGAGGAAGCGAGCATGCATATCGGCCGCGGCGAGGTCATCGTACGCGAGGGCGACCGCGTCACCCAACGTGCGCAAGCCCGCCTCTCGGCGCTCAACGAAGCCCGCCAGGGCGGGCTTGGCTGGGTCGACAGCGTTGCCTTTGCGGTATTTCTCGCCGGTCTGGTGGGGCTCGGCGCGTTCTTTTTCCGCTCCGGCCGCCAGCCGCTCCATTTTACCCGCAAGACCGCATACATCACCCTCGTCACCATCAGCATAACCGGGTCTATCAGCATCGGCGCGATTTTTGCCGGCCGCGGCATCGCCGAGGGCATCGGCATCGATCTGCCGGCCGCCGCGTTTCTCAGTCCGGTCGCGCTTTCGGCGGTGATCGTGTCGATATTCGTCAATGCGCGGGTCAGCCTGATGGTCGGCGTCGCGCTTTCGCTTCTGGTTACCTATCACACCGATGGCGGTATCTGGCTTGCCGCCTATTATCTTATCGGCGTGCTGGTGGCCGGCATCGGCGCCCGGCACTGCCGCCACCGCAAGGACCTCCTCAAGGTCGGCGCCGCGGTCGGCGCCGTGCAGGCGGCGACGGTTCCCCTGGTGCTGATACTGGATGGCGGCACGGCCTATTCGACAATTCCCGTCGTCCTCGCCATTGCGCTGGTCTCGGGCGGTTTGGTCGCCGCCCTGGCGATGGTCCTGCTGCCCCTGTTCGAGTACATATTCAACGAAGTTACCGATGTGCGGCTGATGGAGCTGGCCACCGGCGACCATCCGCTGCTCAGGGCGCTGGCGCTTAAATCACCGGGCACCTACCACCATTCGGTGATGATCGCCAACCTCTCGGAAGCGGCGGCCGAGGCGATCGGCGCCAACGCGCTCAAATGCCGCGTCATGGCGCTATATCACGATATCGGCAAATCGGAGCGCCCGGTCTATTTCGCCGAGAACCAGCGCGAGGGAAATATCCATGACGGCCTGCCGCCGGAGCTTTCGGCGCGCATCATATTCGCCCACATCACCGAGGGCATCGAACTGGCGCGAAAGCATCGCCTGGGGCGCCCGGTCATCGAAGCGGTGACGCAACATCAAGGCACCACCCTGTTGCGCGTATTTTACCAGCGCGCCGTGGAAAAAGCGCCGCGATCGGGGCGCCCGGTCGACGAAGCGGATTACAGATATCCCGGCCCGCGGCCGCGGACGCGCGAATCCGGCATCCTTATGTTGGGCGATTCCGTGGAAGCGGCGACGCGCGCCCTAAGCGACCCCAGCCCGGCCGAACTCCAGGAAAGGGTCGGCAAAGTCATCGCCGAAAAAATGACGGATGGGCAATTGTCGGATTGCGCCCTAACCATCGCCGACCTCAGGCGCATAGAAGAGGCGTTCGCCCGGGTTCTCGTCATGGGCGTTTATCACAGCCGCATCGAATATCCGGCCGGCAATGTGCGGCCGAGTTCACAAGACCAGGAGCACAACGGCAAAGACGGTAATGGAGATCGGGGTAACGATACGCCACGCGGCATGGCGGACCGCGCTTCCTGATGCGCGGCAAGTGACGCGCCAGGCAGCCTTGGCGGCGCTGGCATTGAGCGCGCCGCCCGACGCCGATGAGCTGGCCGTCGTGCTGGCGGACGATGCCATGCTGCGCGCCCTCAACCGCGATTACCGCGGCATCGACGAGGTCACCAATGTTCTCGCCTTCGCCTACGGCGAATCCGAACCGCCCGCCACCGCCGCCGCCGCCAGCGCCGCAAACGAGGTATTGGGCGATGTGGTGATCGCGCTGGAGACCGCCGCCGCCGAGGCGAAGAAATCGGGCCGCGGCCTGGACCAACATTTAAGCCATCTCGTAATACATGGCGTGTTACATCTGTTGGGCTATGATCACGGCAATGACGGCGATGCCGAGGCAATGGAGGAAATTGAGATTCGGGCGCTGGCGGATATCGGAATCGCAAATCCCTACGCGCCGCCCAGCGCGGTGAAGAATGATGAACGATAGCGACAAACCTACATCCGCGAACGAGGCGGCTTCACCCGACGAAGAGAGCCGCCCCGAACCTTCATTGGTACGCTCCGTAAGCGATTGGTTGTTGCGCGCCTTCGCCCGCAACGGCGATGCCACATGGCAGGAATCGCTCGAGGAACTGATCGAGGAAGAAGAGGAAATCTCCGAGCAGATTACGCCGGAGGAACGCGACCTGCTGATGAATCTGCTGCGCCTCGGCCACCTCAACGCCGAAGACGCGATGGTGCCCAGGCCCGATATTACCGCCATCGAGGAGCGCGCCACGCTGAACGAAATCGTCGATTCGATCAAGCAAAGCGGGCACTCGCGGATGCCGGTCTATCGCGACACGCTGGATGAAGTCGTCGGCATGGTGCATATCCGCGATGTCATGTCCTTTTGGGGCGGCACCAAGAAATTCGAGTTATCGCAAATCATCCGCCAGGTGCTTTTCGTTCCGCAATCCATGCCGGTCGTCGATCTGCTGGCCAAGATGCGGACAAGCCGCCTGCATATGGCGGTCATCGTCGACGAATATGGCGGCACCGACGGCTTGGTCACCATCGAAGACCTGGTCGAGGAAATCGTCGGCGAGATCGAAGACGAGCACGACGCCACGCCGACGCCGACCTTCAGCATATCGCCCGACGGCATCGTCGAGGCCGATGCGCGAACCGAAATCGAGGCGTTGGAAAGCCATTTCGGCGTCGCCCTCAGGGACGGCGTACTCGACGAGGATATCGAAACCGTGGGCGGCCTGGTCTCGCGCCTGGCCGGCCGCGTGCCGCTGCGCCATGACCGCGTGAACCATCCGGTCGGGCTCACATTCGAAATCCTCGATGCCGATCCGAGGCGGGTCAGGCGGGTGCGCGTGATCGCGGCGGCGGCGCTGGGCGAGACCGGCGAGACGTGAATTCAAAGCGCGCCGCCGGCGCATTCTGGCGTGGCGGCACCGGAATCATCACGCCGATTGCCGGTTATGTCGCGGCGCTCGACGGTTGGCGGCGTTCGCTGTTGGGCTTTGGCCTCGGCGCCGGCGCCGCCTGCGCCTTGCCGCCGGCCCATGCGCTGCCGCTCCTGGTGCCGGCCTTCGCCGGCCTGCTGTGGCTGATCGCGGCGTCATCCTCGCCGTGGCGCGCCGCCCTGGTCGGCTGGTGGTTCGGCTTCGGCCATTTTCTCGCCGCCTGTTATTGGGTCGGCGCCGCACTGCTCACGGACCCCGACAAGTTCGCCTGGTTGGCGCTGCCGGCGGTGATCGGTCTGTGCGCCGGGTTGGCTCTGTTTCCGGCGCTCGCCGCGCTCGCGGTTTTCATCGCCCGGCGGCGGGGCTTTTCGCGCCTGCTCCTGTTCGCCGTCGCCTGGACCGCCAGCGAATGGCTGCGCGGCCATGTGCTGAGCGGCTTTCCGATGAATCTCATCGGCACCTCCTGGACCATATCGGAGGGCATGATTCAGATGGTGGCGGTGACCGGCGTTTACGGCCTCAGCTTCGTCACCATTCTGGCGGCGGCGGCGCCGGCGCTGATGGCCGAGCACCGGGGGCAAGTGGCGGCGGCGAAGAACTGGCGCCCCGCCGCCCTGATGATCCTCGTCCTAGCGGCGATTTGGATTGGCGGAACGGTTCGCCTGGCGCTGCAAAATCCGCCGCCCGTGGCGGGCGTCAAGCTGCTCATCGTTCAGGCCAATATTCCCCAGCAACTCAAATGGCGCGCCGACGCGCGCCAGGCGTCGATGGAGAAGCATATGCGCATGACCCTGGCCGTGCCGCCCGGCATCGCCAGCCATGTCATTTGGCCGGAAACGGCGGTGCCTTTCGATGTCAGCAATAACAGCCGCCTCGCCGCCTGGCTCGCCAAAGCGGTACCCGAAAGCGGCCTGCTGTTCACCGGCGCACCGCGCCAAAGCAGCGATTCCACCGGCCGGCCGCAATGGTGGAACAGCCTGCATGCGATCGATGCCGGCGGCAACCTCGCGGCCACTTACGACAAGCATCATCTGGTTCCGTTCGGCGAATATATGCCGCTTCGCGGCATCATGGATTTCGCCAAACTGACATATGGCAATATCGATTTCTCCTCCGGAGCGGGCGCGCAAACGCTTCAGGTTCCCGGTCTGCCGGCGGTCGGCCCGCTGATTTGTTACGAGGCGATCTTTGCCGGCGCCGTGGCATCCGGCGATGCCCGGCCCGGTTGGCTGCTCAACGTCACCAATGACGGCTGGTTCGGAAATACCGCCGGCCCGTATCAGCATTTGCAGGCGGCCCGCCTGCGTGCGGTCGAGGAGGGCCTGCCGATGGTGCGCGCCGCCAATACCGGAATCTCTGCCGTCATCGACCCGCTGGGCCGCTTTTTGGGCCGTCTTCCGTTGGGCAGCGAAGGTGTCTTGCACGCCGCCTTACCCAGGGCGCTAGGGCGTACGCCATACACTGTAATGGGCGACTGGACGATAATCCTAGTTCTCATTATCTCACTCGGCATAGCTATTTGGCGCGCCATGCGCGAGACAGGCCATCTCAAGCCAACTCACTCTAAAATAAATGAGTAATTCCACCTATATAGTAATTATCAGGACCATGCAGTTGTTGACATAATAAAAAGAAATAGGCTAAGAGAAACGATGACTGAAGGATTCGTATATCGCGAGCCTTTGTATTGCGAAGCGCCGCTCGGTGGCGATTCGTAGAGTTGAAAATTTACACATAGAGAACCCATGGCACTTCATCCAAACCCGATAGATATCCACGTTGGGAAGCGTGTTCGCCTGCGCCGTACGCTGCTCGGCATGAGTCAGGAAAAACTCGGCAAAGCGATCAATTTAACTTTTCAACAGGTGCAAAAATACGAGCGCGGGACGAATCGGATCGGCTCCAGCCGACTCTACCAATTGTCGCAAGTACTCGACATTCCGATTTCGTATTTTTTCGATGATTTGCCGGCCGAAATATCGGGCCATAAAACGCCCGGACTCGCCGACATCAAGATCGCCTCGTTCGAAGGCGATCCCCTGGTCAAACGAGAGACGCTCGAATTGGTGCGCGCCTATTACCGCATCACCGAACCGAGCGTGCGCAAACGCGTATTCGAGTTGGTAAAAGCTGTCGCCAAGCCGGCATCGGGCGACAAAGGCGGCGCCGGCGACTAAGCGACGCCCGCACTCCCATCTTCCCTGACAGCGGGCCGGCAAAGCGCTTGACCGCCCGCATAAAGATTGCCACAAAACGGTGCGGCGGGTTTGCCGCACCGCGTTGAAGCTCGGCATTTCCGCGAAAAAGCCCGGGCCGTAATAAAGGGAGCAGATTTTTGACCTCGTCCAGTTACTTGTTTACCAGCGAATCGGTTTCAGAGGGCCATCCCGACAAGGTGTGCGACCGTATTTCCGATGCCATCGTCGACACCTTCCTGGCGCGCGAGCCCGAGGCGCGCGTCGCCTGCGAAACCATGGTGACGACGAATCGTATCGTCCTGGCCGGCGAAGTGCGCGGCCCCGAATCCATTACCCACGATATGATGGAGGATGTGGCCCGCGAAGCCGTTCATCAGATCGGCTACGAGCAGGACGGGTTTCATTGGGCGCGCGCCCATGTTGAGGTTCATGTCCACTCGCAGTCCGGCGATATCGCGATGGGCGTGGATGGCGGCGGCAACAAGGATGAGGGCGCCGGCGATCAGGGGATCATGTTCGGCTATGCCTGCCGCGAGACGGACGTGCTCATGCCGGCCGCCATTCACTACTCGCACGCCATCCTGCGCTCGCTCGCCGATGCCCGTCATTCCGGCGCCGAGCCGGGCCTGCTGCCGGATTCAAAAAGCCAAGTGACGCTGCGTTACGAGAGCGGTCAGCCCGTCGCCGCCACTTCCGTGGTAGTTTCGAGCCAACATTCGGCGACCCTCAGCCAGGACGAAGTGCGCGAAATTGTGCGCCCCCACGTGGTCAATGTTCTGCCCGACGGCTGGATGTGCCCGGAGGAGGAATTTTACGTCAATCCGACCGGCCGTTTCGTGATCGGCGGGCCGGACGGAGATGCCGGCCTGACCGGACGCAAGATCATTGTCGATACCTATGGCGGCTCGGCGCCGCACGGCGGCGGTGCTTTTTCCGGCAAGGATCCGTCCAAGGTCGACCGCTCGGCGGCTTATGCGGCGCGCTATCTGGCCAAGAATACGGTCTCCGCCGGGCTCGCCGAGCGTTGCACGATTCAGCTCAGCTACGCCATCGGCGTGGCCAAGCCGCTATCGCTGTTCGTCGATACCCACGGCACCGGCGAGGTCGATGAAACCAAGCTCGCCACGGCGCTCGGCGAGGCCATGGACCTTACGCCACGCGGCATCCGCCAGCATTTGAAACTCAACAAGCCGATCTATGCGCGCACCTCGGCCTATGGCCATTTCGGCCGTGAACCCGACCCCGACGGCGGCTTTTCATGGGAACGCACGGATCTGGCCGAGGCGTTGAAACGCGCTCTCGCCTGAGCGCGCCCGTGCCGTGAGCGGTGAAATGGCCGCCGACGAGGAAAGCCGCCGCGATCCTGTATTCGGCCGCCGAAGGGGCCATAGATTACGGCCCAAACGCCAAGCACTCATGCGCGAGTTGCTGCCGCGCCTCGAAATCGATTTGGGCTCCTGCACCGATATCATCGATCCCGAAGCTTTTTTCGGCGCCGGCATCGACCAGGTTTGGCTCGAAATCGGCTTCGGCACGGGCGAGCATTTGGCGTCGCAGGCGGCGTGCCGCCCGGATGTCGGTTTCATCGGTTGCGAGCCCTATCTGAACGGCGTCTCGGCGCTGCTCAGCCGCGTCGCGGCGCGGAATCTGACCAATGTGAGAATCTTCCCGGACGATGCGCGCCGCCTGGTGGCGCGCCTCGCCGAAGGGCGCATCTCGCGCCTCACCCTGCTGTTTCCCGATCCCTGGCCGAAAAAACGGCATCACAAGAGACGCATCGTCTGCCCCGCGATGGTCGCCCGATTCGCCGATATCATGGCCGCCGGCGGCGAATTCAGATTCGCCACCGACCATGGTGAGTTCGCCGCCTGGACGCTCAGGCACATATATTCGGAAACCCGCTTTCAGTGGTCGGCGGAGAGCCCGCGCGACTGGCGCCAACGGCCCGAGGACTGGCCCGAAACACGTTACGAACGGAAGGCGCGCGAAGCCGGGCGGAAGCCCATTTTTCTGCGCTTTGTGCGCCTGGCGCGCCCGCCCGCCGACGCCCAGCCGGGCGAAAAAACATAAAGCACTTGAAGCATTGGCCGAAACGGATATAGGTTAGGCACAACAACAACGAGGTTGGTCTTTGTGAAGAAGATTGAGGTGGGCCGCGCGCCCGCTTTTTCATTTGTGCTGTCGGCACGTTGACGATGTGGTGCAACCATGGAACAGACGCACCGTGTCGAGGAGTTGATCGCGCCATCCCTTGAAGCCCTGGGCTTCGAGCTGGTTCGGGTGCGCTATGGCGGCCCCGGACGTCCAACCCTTCAGATCATGATCGAGCGCAGCGACCGCGCCGCACTGCTGGTCGATGATTGCGCACTTGCCAGCAAAACGATCTCGGCCCTGCTCGATGTCGAGGACCCTATCGGCGGCGCCTATAATCTCGAGGTCAGCTCGCCGGGCCTCGACCGCCCGTTGACGCGCATCGGCGATTTTGAGCGCTTTGCCGGCTTCGAGGCAAAAATCGAAATGAAGGCGCCGATCGACGGGCGCAAGCGGCTGCGCGGCCAGGTCCTCGGCGTCGAGGGCGGCAATGTGCGGATTTCGCAGGACGGTGGCGCCGCCAGCGTGCCCTTCGAGACCATCAAGAAAGCCAAATTGATACTGACGGACGATCTGTTGTCGGCCGCCGAGACGCAAAAACGGATGTAGAGTAAATGGAAACGGAAACAGTTGGTCTGGCCCGCCTTGAGCTGCTGCAGGTTGCCGACGCGGTGGCGCGGGAAAAAGGCATCGAGCGCGATCTCGTGCTCGAGGCGATGGAGCAGGCGATCACCCATGCCGGCAAGCGCAAATACGGCCAGGAGCACGATATCCGCACCGAGATCGACCGCGAGACCGGCGAGATTCGCCTGATGCGCTTTCTCGAAGTGGCCGACCCGGTGGAAAACGAAGCCACCCAGATCAGCATCCCGAATGCCCAGGAGCGCAATCCGGCGGCGCAAATCGGCGATTATCTGGCCGATGCCCTGCCGCCCATCGATTTCGGCCGCATTGCCGCGCAAACCGCCAAACAGGTGATCGTGCAGAAGGTTCGCGAGGCCGAGCGCGCGCGCCAGTATGAAGAATATAAAGACCGTGTCGGCGAGATCGCCAGCGGGTTGGTGAAGCGCGCCGAGTTCGGCGGCGTTACCGTCGATCTCGGGCGCGGCGAAGGAGTCATCCGGCGCGAGGATTTGCTGCCGCGCGAATCGTTCCGCAATGGCGACCGCGTGCGCGGCTATATATACGACGTGCGCCGCGAACAGCGCGGGCCGCAGATCTTCATCTCGCGCACCCATCCCAATTTCATGGCCAAACTGTTCTCCCAGGAAGTGCCCGAAATTTACGATGGCATCATCGAAATCAAATCGGTCGCCCGCGATCCCGGCAGCCGCGCCAAAATCGCCGTGTTTTCGAACGACGCCAGCATCGACCCGGTCGGCGCCTGTGTCGGCATGCGGGGCTCGCGCGTGCAGGCGGTGGTCAGCGAGCTGCAGGGCGAAAAGATCGACATCATCCAATGGTCGCCCGACCCCGCCGCCTCGATCGTCAATGCCCTGGCGCCGGCCGAAGTGTCCAAGGTCGTCCTCGACGAAGACGCCAAGCGCATTGAGGTGGTGGTGCCCGACGATCAACTCAGCCTCGCCATCGGCCGGCGCGGCCAGAATGTCCGCCTGGCCTCCCAGCTTTCAGGCTGGGATATCGATATATTGACCGAGGCGGAAGAATCGGAGCGCCGCCAGGAGGAAGTGCGCAGCCGCACCGAGCTGTTCATGGAAGCCCTCGATGTCGACGACGTGATCGCCCATCTGCTGGTCAGCGAGGGCTTCGCCAAGGTCGAGGAAGTCGCTTTCGTGCCGACCGAGGAGTTGGCCTCGGTGGAGAGTTTCGACGAGGAGATCGCCGAAGAACTGCGCCGGCGCGCCATGGAATATGTCGAAAAGATCAACAGCCAGATGGCCGAAAAACGCGTCGCCCTCGGCGTCGAGGACGAGCTGGCCGAAATCGAGGGCCTGAGCCCGGTGGCGCTGGTCATTCTCGGCCAGGCGGATGTCAAGTCACTCGACGATCTCGGCGATCTCGCCGGCGATGAACTGGTCGAAATATTGGGCGATATCGCGCCCAGCCTCGACGATGCCAACGCCATCATCATGGCGGCGCGGGCGCATTGGTTCGACGATGAGCCGGCGGAAACGGAAGCAGGCGAAGCGCCAGAAGGCGAAACAGCAGACGGCAAAACAGCGGACGGCGAAGCGTCCGGCGCGGCGGCGACCGAGGACGAAGGCGCGGCGCTTGGCGAGGAGACGGGTTCGCCGTGAGCGTGAGGGTGGCGAAAAAAGCGCGTAAGTCGCGCCCCGGCCCGGCCGCGCCGGCCACACCGGCCGTACCAGCGCGCCGGCGCGGCCCGGCGCCGGCCAAGCGGCGGCGCTGCATCCTGTCGCGGCGCGAGCTTTCCACCGCCGCTCTCATCCGCTTCGTCGCCGGCCCCGACAATATCATCACCGCCGATCTCGCCGAACGCCTGCCCGGCCGGGGCCTGTGGTTGAGCGCCAGCCGCGCGGCGCTCGAGGAAGCGCGAGGCAATGGAAGTTTCGCCCGCGCCGCGCGCGGCGCCGTCAAGCTGCGGGACGGTCTGGCCGACCTGGTCGCCGAACAGCTCGCCTTGCGCGCCTTGAATTATCTCGGCCTTGCTCTGCGCTCCGGCGTCATCGCCATCGGCCATGATCAGGTGCGCGCCGATTTGAGCGCCGGACGCGCGGCTGTCTTGCTGCAGGCCGGCGACGGCGCGCCGCGCGCGCGCGCCCGCATGCGCGCCCTCGCCGGCGGCCTGCCCTCGGTCGAGATGTTCACGCGCGGCGAATTGTCGGACGCCCTCGGGCGCGCCGATATCGTGCATGCGGCGCTGCGCCCGTCGCGGCTCAGCGACATGTTCTTGCAGGAAAGCGGCCGTCTCGCCGGCTTTCGGGCGATTGGAGAATCGCGCCTGCCGGTGGCAGGCGATACAGCAAACGAAATTGCGGATCGAGTAGGAAACGAATGAGCGACGAAGGCAATATCGAAAGCGGCCGCGAAAAGAAACCCCTGTCGTTAAAACGCCAGGGCCGGCCGGATGCCAGCCAGTCCAGCGATGGCGGCCAGGTGCGGCAGAGCTTTTCGCATGGCCGCAGCCGCTCGGTTGCCGTCGAGGTGCGCAAGAAACGCAGCATCAAGCAGGTTGGCGGGGTTGCCGCGGCGCCGGTGAAGGCGCGCGCCGTGGGAACGCTGAAGGCCCGTGAGCCGGACGCCGGCGAACCCGCCGCGGTGCCCGCCAAGACCGAGGAAGCGGAACAGGACGCGCCCAAATCGCGCGTTGTGCTGAGAACGCTGACGCAGGAAGAAAAGGCCACCCGCGCCCGCGCCGTGGAAGACGCGGTCAAGGAGGAAGGGCGCAAACGCCTGGTGGCGGAACACGAAGCGGCGCTCCGCGCGGAAGAGGACAAGACCCGCGCCGCCGAGCGCGAAGAGGCCGAACGCCGCGCCGCCGAGGAAGAAGCGCGGCGCAAGGAGGAAGAGGAAAAACGCCGCCAGGCCGAGGAAGCCGCCGCCCGCCGGCTGGCGGCGCCGGAAGAGGAAGCGGCTGAGAGTGCGAGCGATAGCGGCACCGAGCGCGCCAGCGCCAAACGCGAAGCGACGGCCGAGGAAGAGGAAGCGCCGAGGCGCGGCCGGCGGCGTGCCGAAATCCGCCGCGCGCCGTCAACCGGCAAGCGCGACCGCGACTCGAACCGCCGCCGCGGCGGCAAACTCACCGTCTCGCGGGCGCTCGAGACCGGCGGCGAGGATGTCCGCAGCCGCAGCATGGCGTCGCTCAAACGCCAACGCGAACGCGAACGCCGAATGGCGGCGGAAGCCGGCGGCGGCGAGGATGCCGGACCCGTCGTGCGCGAAGTGGTGGTGCCCGAAACCATCACCGTCCAGGAGCTCGCCAACAGGATGGCGGTGCGCGGCATCGAGGTTGTGAAGAAGCTCATGCAATTGGGCATCGCCGCCTCGATGGCGCAGAGCATCGAAGGCGACACGGCTGAACTGGTGGTGCATGAGTTCGGTCACAAGGTCAAGCGGGTGAGCGCTTCGGATGTCGAAATCGGCCTGGAGGGCGAAACTGACGATGCCGGCAGCCTGGTTTCGCGCCCGCCCGTGGTGACCGTCATGGGCCATGTCGATCACGGCAAGACGTCACTGCTCGATGCCATGCGCGCCACCGATATCGCCTCGGGCGAAGCCGGCGGAATCACCCAGCATATCGGCGCCTATCAGGTGGAGATGGCGAATGGGGCGCGCATCACCTTCATCGACACGCCGGGCCATGCGGCGTTCACGCAGATGCGCTCGCGCGGCGCCAAGATCACGGATATCGTCATTTTGGTGGTCGCCGCCGATGACGGCGTCATGCCGCAGACGGTCGAGGCGATCAACCATGCGCGCGCCGCCAAGGTTCCCCTCATCATCGCCATCAACAAGATCGACCGGCCCGACGCCAACCCAAACCGCGTGCGCCAGGAGCTGTTGCAGCACGAAATCGTGACCGAGGAAATGGGCGGCGATGTGTTGTCCGTCGAAGTGTCGGCGATGCAGAAGACCAACCTCGACAAGCTCGAGGAGGCGATCATCCTGCAATCGGAAATTCTCGAACTCGCCGCCAATCCGGAGCGCGACGCCGACGGCGTCGTCATCGAATCGCGCGTCGATCGGGGACGCGGCGTCGTCTGTACGTTTTTGGTGCAGCGCGGCTCGCTTCATGTCGGCGATATCGTCGTCGCCGGCGCCGAATGGGGCCGCGTGCGCGCGATGATGGATGACCGTGGCCAAAACCGAAAAGAGGCGTTGCCCGCGTCCCCGGTCGAGGTGCTGGGCTTCAACGGCCCGCCCAACGCCGGCGACGAATTCGTCGTCGTCGAGAATGAGCGGCGCGCCCGCGAGATCAGTGAATTCCGCGGCAAGCGCCTGCGCGAGGTCGCTTCCGCGCGCGGCGCCTCGCAGGTCAGTGTCGAGCAGATGTTCTCGCAGGCCGACGGCGACGGGCTGCAAAGGCTGCCCTTGGTTATCAAGGGCGACGTGCACGGCTCGGTGGAGGCGGTAAACAGCGCGCTTGAGAATTTATCGACCGAGGAGGTCGCCGTGCAAGTCCTGCATGCCGGCGTCGGCGGCATTACCGAATCGGACGTGATTCTCGCCGCCGCCTCGAACGCCTCCATCATCGGCTTCAATGTGCGCGCCAATCCTCAGGCGCGCGTTCTGGCGCAGCGCGATGGCATCGATATCCGCTATTACGCCATCATCTACAATATTGTCGACGACACAAAAGCGATGCTCGAGGGCATGCTCAAACCGGCCTTGCGCGAGCGCAAGCTGGGCAATGCGGCTATTTTGCAGATATTCGACGTCGGCAAGGTCGGCAAGGTGGCGGGCTGCCGGGTCACCGACGGCGTCGTGCGGCGCAACGCCAAAGTGCGGCTGCTGCGCGACGACATCGTCATTCATGACGGCACGCTCAAGACCCTGCGCAGTTTCAAGGACGATGTGCGCGAGGTTAAGGAAGGTTACGATTGCGGTATGGCGTTTGAGAATTATTCGGACATACGCGAAGGCGATATCGCGGAGTTTTACGAAATCGAGGAAGTCGCGCGCGTTCTCGAATCCTGATTCCCGGCTCGGGAATCGGCTTGTAGAATTCATCCCATGAGGTAGCGAGCCGAAGCATGGCACGCACAAACACAACAAAATCGCGCGCCCCCAGCCAGCGCCAATTGCGCGTCGGCGAGCTGCTGCGCGAGGCGCTCACCGAGACCTTCGCGCGGGCGCCGATTCGCGACCCCATTCTGGCGGCGACGGCGATTACGGTCACCGAAGTGCGCGCCACCGCCGATCTCAAGCAGGCCAGGATCTTCGTCATGCCGCTCGGCGGCGGCGACGGCGCGGCGGTCATCGAGGCGCTGAGGCGCGCCGCGCCATATCTGCGCTCCGAAGTGGCACGGCGGGTGAAATTGCGTTACGCGCCGGCGCTCGAATTCGAGCTCGACCGTTCATTCGACGAATCCAGCCATATCGACGATTTGCTCAACCAAGTTTCGAGCCGCCATGAATGAGCCGCGCAGCGAAACGCCGCACCTCAATGGCTGGCTGGTCATCGACAAGGCGGCGGGGCGAACCTCGGCGCAGATCGTCGGCCGCATCAAGCGCCTCACCGGCGCCGCCAAGGTCGGCCATGGCGGCACCCTCGACCCGCTCGCCACCGGCGTCCTGCCGGTCGCGCTCGGTGAAGCCACCAAGACGGTGGCCTATGTCATGGACGGAACAAAGGCCTATCGTTTTACCCTGAAATGGGGCGAAGCGCGCGATACCGACGACAGCGAAGGCGCCATTACCGAGACCAGCGAGGTTCGCCCGTCGCGCCAGCAGGTCGAGCGGATCTTGCCGGATTTCATCGGCGACATCAGCCAAATGCCACCCAAATATTCGGCCCTGAAAGTTTCCGGCCGGCGCGCCTATGCCTTGGCGCGCGCCAACAAGCCGGTGGCGCTGGCGCCGCGCCAGGTGCGCATCGACAGCTTGCGGCTGCTCGACAGCGACGCGAAAACCGCCAGCTTCGACGTGATCTGCGGCAAGGGCACCTATATTCGCGCCCTGGCGCGCGATTTGGCGGGCGCGCTCGGCACTTGCGCCCATGTCTCGGTTTTGCGCCGCACGGCGGTCGGCCCATTTACGGAAAAAGCGGCGATTTCGCTGGATATCGTGGAGTCGCTCGTGCATAGTGCGCGCCTTGCCGCGCACGTCCTATCGGTCGAGGCCCCGCTGGCCGACATCCCGGCACTGGAATTGACCGAAAGCGACGCGCACCGGCTGCATTGCGGCCAGGTAATAGCGGTATCGGGTCCGGACGGCGAAACCATCCGGGCCAAGTCAGGCGAGCGTCTGGTGGCATTGGCCAGAATCGAAACGGGCATGCTGCGGCCGCTTCGCGTATTCAACCTTTGACGATCGGAGTAGCAGATGTCGATTACCGCTGAGCGGAAATCCGAGCTCATGGGCGAGTTCGGAAAAACGGCCGGTGACACCGGCTCCCCGGAAGTGCAGGTCGCAATTCTGACCGAACGTATCAACAATCTCACGGGGCATTTCCAAACCCACAAGAAAGACCGGCATTCGCGCCGCGGCCTGTTGAAGATGGTGAGCCGGCGCCGCAGTCTGCTCGATTATCTCAAGCGCGAGGACGCCGAGCGTTATGCCGACGTCATCCAGCGCCTGGGCTTGCGTAAGTGATTTCGGGCAGCGCCGCGAATCAACCTCACCGGCACGGGTGGAGAAACCGACGACAGGCAGACGCCGCCGGCTGAACCGCGGCGCACCGGGCCTGGACAGCAGCCAATCGGCTGAACGGTTCAGTGGCTCATGGGAAAATCTCATGGCCGATGCAATGGACGGGAGGACCATCATGGTCCGCCCGAGCGGCGTGGAGCGCATGGGGCGCACCAGCCGCAGGTAGAAGGGAAATAGACTATGTTCGATGTTACACGAAAAGAGACGGTATGGGGCGGGCGCCCGCTGGTAATGGAATCCGGCAAAATGGCGCGCCAGGCCGATGGTGCCGTATTGGTGACCTACGGCCAGACCGCCGTGTTGTGCACCGTGGTAGCGCAAAGAAGCCCGCGCGAGGGTGTGGATTTTTTCCCCCTCACGGTCAATTACGAGGAAAAAGCATTTGCCGCGGGGAAAATTCCCGGCGGATTTTTCAAGCGCGAAGGGCGGCCGGGCGAAAAGGAAACGCTGGTCTGCCGTTTGATCGACCGGCCGATCCGGCCGCTTTTCGCCAAGGGCTTCCGCAATGAAACGCAAGTGATCTGCACGGTTGTCTCGCATGATATGCAGAACGATCCCGATATGGTCGCCATGGTCGGCGCTTCCGCCGCCCTGACCATTTCCGGCATACCCTTCATGGGCCCGATCGCCGGCGCCCGCGTCGGATATAGCGATGGCGAATATATTCTCAATCCGACCAACGAGCAGCGCCTTGAATCGAACCTCGACCTCGTCGTCGCCGGCACCCAGGAAGGCGTCCTGATGGTCGAATCGGAAGCCGGTCAGTTGAGCGAGGAGATCATGCTCGGCGCCGTGACCTTCGGCCATGCCGAAATGCGGCCGGTGTTCGATGCCATCATCGAGCTTGCCGAGGCTTGCGCCAAGGAGCCGTGGGAAATTCCCAGCGTCGAGAAAGACGCGGACCTGGTCGCCAGGATCGACGAATTGGCGGGCGACGGCCTGCGTCAGGCCTACGCCATCCAGACCAAATCCGAGCGCCAGGAGCGCATCGGCGGGGTCAAGAAATCGCTGTCGGAAAGCCTCGCCGACGGGGACGGCGAGACGCCGGGCGATATGGGCTCGATTTTCAAGGATATCGAGCGCGATATCGTGCGCTCGCAGATCCTGAAATCAGGCACCCGCATCGACGGGCGCACCACGCGCGACGTGCGCCAAATCGTCAGCGAAGTCGGCGTCTTGCCGCGCAGCCACGGCTCGGCGCTGTTCACGCGCGGCGAAACCCAGGCCCTGGTGGTCGCCACGCTCGGCACCGGCCAGGACGAGCAGATCATGGATGTGCTCGAGGGCGAGTACCGCGAGCGCTTCATGCTGCATTATAATTTCCCGCCCTATTCGGTCGGCGAGGCGCGCTTCCTGCGCGGCCCCGGGCGGCGCGAAATCGGCCATGGCAAGCTGGCATGGCGCGCCCTTCACCCGCTTCTGCCGACCGCCGAGGAATTCCCCTACACCATCCGCGTGGTCTCGGAGATCACCGAATCGAACGGCTCTTCCTCGATGGCGACCGTGTGCGGCGCCTCGCTGTCGCTGATGGATGCCGGCGTTCCCTTGGCTCACCCGGTGGCCGGCATCGCCATGGGCTTGATCAAGGAGGGCGATGATTACGCCGTGCTGAGCGATATTCTCGGCGACGAGGATCACCTCGGCGATATGGATTTCAAGGTCGCCGGTACCGAGAACGGCATCACCTCGCTGCAGATGGATATCAAGATCACCAGCATCACCGAGGAAATCATGCAGGTGGCGCTCGAACAGGCGAATGAAGGCCGCCTCCATATCCTGGCCGAGATGGGCAAGGCGATCGGTGCGGCGCGCGATACGGTGAGCGACACGGCACCGCGCATCACCACCATCACCGTGCCCAAGGACCGCATCCGCGAGATCATCGGCCCGGGCGGCAAGGTGGTGCGCGAAATCTGCGAGGTCACGGGCACCAAGATCGATATCGAGGATGACGGCACGATCAAGGTCGCCGCGGTCGAAGCCCAGGCCGGCCAGGCGGCGCTCGATATGATCCGCGATATTATCGCCGAGCCCGAGATCGGCGAGATTTACGACGGCAAGGTCGTGAAAATCATGGATTTCGGCGCTTTCGTGAATTTTATCGGCAAACGCGACGGGCTGGTTCATATCAGCGAGGTCGCGCCCAATCGGATCGGCGCCGTCAGCGATGTGCTCAAGGAGGGCGACCAGGTCAAGGTCAAGGT
>CAJXFT010000021.1 GCA_913053235.1 uncultured Alphaproteobacteria bacterium | reverse complement strand
GATTCAAGGCGGATATACAGGGGATGGCGGTACTGATTACCTCGGCCATCATGGCGGTACCAATTGTTTAGGCAGCATGACCCTCACCAAGACTTCTTCGGCAGTTGAAATTGAGGAAACCAAGGCGGAAAAGATAGGCTCACCGCGCTCCGACGAGGCAAAATCACCAACTGACGACGACGTGGTCAGGGTCAAGCTGGAGTTGTTGGAGAGGCTGTTGGAGAAGGAGTTGATCACCGCCGAAGAGGCGAGGGCCAAGCGCCAAGAACTGCTCCGGCAAGGCGACTGACGAAGTCCTTAAACAGCCGCCGAACATCCATCTCCGAGATGGATTATCCGGTTAATCACTACCGCCAATTGCCAAGAATCTCGATGTCGCACCATGGCGTCAATTGTCGGTTCATGCCGGCTCCGTGGCGTTTCCGCCCGCCGCCTGGGCGCCGGCGCCATCGGCCCGGGCGGGTGCTTCGGCACTGTCGGATGGCGCTGTCTCGGGGCGCGCTTCGAGGGCGGCGGGGGGGGCCGCAGGTTGGCGCCATTGCATGCGGTCGAGGGCGCCGCAAGAGGTGCAGGCGAGCGACCAATCGCTCTCCGGCGCGCCGCATTCGGCGCATACCCATAACGGGTCCGGGCGCGCCTCGCTGGCCGCCATGAGCCAGCGCCGGGCGGCTTCGCGGTCGTCATGCTCGGCTTCTTCGAGCTGCGCCAGGCGGCGGTAGATTCCGGCGCTCGGGCGTTCCTTGAGCGCCGCCTGTAGATGTTTGCGCGCCGAGCCCCAAAGCTTCGCTTCGAGCGCGCTCGAAGCCAGCAACAGGTGACTTTCGGGATGTTCGGGATTGCGCCCAGTCAGGTTTTCGAAATGTTTGGCGCGCGCCAGGGCGTCGTCGCGGCTGTGAATCTCGTTGAAATATTGCGCCAGGACGGGGTGCGGCGTGTCGGTCCAGGCGCGGGCGATCATGCGCTCGGCCTGCGAGCGCCGCCCGAGCGCCAGCGATTGGCCGGCGGCGAACAGGATCGCCGGTATGAATTGCGGCGCCGCGTCGAGGGCGCGCTCGGCCAGTTTGGCGGCCTCGCGGCCGTCGCCGGCGGCGCGCGCGGCGCGCGCCTGTTCGAGCAGCAGGCCGGCTTCGCGCTGTTGCCCGGCTTCGCCTTCCAGCGCCTTTTGGCGCAGCGCCACGCGCAAGGTGGTGAGCGCTTCCGTCCATTGCCCGGCATGGCTTTGCAGTTCTAAGAGCGTGGTCAGCACCCACGGCGTATGCGGGCGCAGCGCGAAGGC
This sequence comes from uncultured Alphaproteobacteria bacterium, assembly GCA_913053235.1. Classification (GTDB taxonomy): domain Bacteria; phylum Pseudomonadota; class Alphaproteobacteria; order UBA828; family UBA828; genus PTKB01. The sequence continues at coordinate 26,073 of CAJXFT010000021.1, read as the reverse complement.
ACGCTCGGCGAGCGCCAGCGCGGCCCTGTTGTCGCCCGCCTTATGGGCCTGCACCAACAGCCCGCGCAGGCCGAGAAACTCGGTTTCGGGGCGCTCCAGCATGGCTTCGAAATAGGCCTTGGCGAGATCGTCCTCGCCCTCCAACTGGGCCGCCTGGGCCGACAGCAGAAGGGTGAGCGGCGGCTCGCCGAGCAACAGATTGGCGCGCCGCGCCAGGCGCCGGGCGCCGCGCGGATCGCCGGCGGCGGCGGAAACAAGCCCCTGCGTCAGGGCCAGATAGCCGCGCCGCTGGCGGCGCAACTGGCGCCCGCGCGCGATGGCGCGCGGCCCCAGCCAAAGCCAGCGCACGAGCTGGAACGAGAGGGCGCCGAAAGCGGCGAATATCGCCGCCGCCGCGGCCAGCGCCGCCGGCGAGGTTTCGAGCTGCCAATCGCCCCAGGCGATGACCACCCGCCCGGGCTCGTCGGCGATCCACACGGCGATCGCCGCCAGCGCCGCGACGACGACGAAGAAAATGATGACGCGGGTCATTTGTCCGGGCTTTCCGGTGGTGCCCAACGCGCCGCCACGCGGGCCGAGATTTCGCCGTCGAGCACGGCGAGCGCGCGCTCGACGGCAAGCCGGGCGCGGGCGCCCCGCAACCAGTCCTCGGCGCCGGAGCGCGCTTTCTTTGGCAGCGCCTCGGCGAGGGCGATGGCGGCGCCGAGATCGCCGCCGGCAAGTGCTCGGTGCAGGGCGCTCAGGCGGCCCTCGAGGCTGTCCGCCGCGATATCGCCGCCGACCCGGCGCACGGTGACGATGCGGCGCAGGCGGCCGATCGTGGCGTCGACCCAGCCCTGGTCCTCGGCTTCGGCGTCGGCGTGAATCACGGCCAGCGCCACATCGTCGAAGGCGGCGTTGAGGCGCGCCGCCGTCGGCGCCCCGGCGAGGGCGTGCGCCGCCAATTCGCGCATGGCGTTCTCAATGGCCAGGCCGGTGGCACCGTCGGCGCGCGCGGCGGCGCTGAAGGCTTCCATTTCACGCCCGAACGGCGCCGCCGTGGCGGTCGCGCGCGTCAGCCTGGAGAGCGACAATACCAGCAGCATCGCGCGGCCACTCTCGGCCTCGCGCCCGCCGATCGTCTCAAACAATTGGCTCAGCGCCGCCACCTGGTCGCGCACCTTCGCCTGCCCGGCGCGCAAGGCATCGAATTCGCCGCCGCGCCTGTCGAGCTCGGCGAGAGCCTGCTCGACCGCGTTGAGGCGCTTGCGCGCTTGCAAATCCATGGCCGGCGCCGCAACCGCGGATGTTTCGTCGGATGCCGGCGTGGCTTCGGCGGATGCCGCCTGTGGCGGCGGCGCTTCGTTGAGGCGCTTTTCGAGCTCCTCCAGGCGCGCCATGGCGTCGTGGATCGGCGTCAGATCGGGTGCCGGCGGCGGCGCCGGCGGCGGTGCGGCGTCGCGCTCGGCCAGAGCGCGCTGCAACGCCGCGACTTGCTCCGCCAGCGCCAGCAGCGCGGGCGAGGGCTCGGCTGGCGCCGCCGGGATGGCCTCGATCTCGGGCACTGGCTCGGCCACTGGCACCGGTTCGGCCACTGGCACCGGTTCGGCTACGGCAGGCGATTCGGCGGCGCTGCTCTCCGCCTCCGCCACCGCCGGTGACGGTGACGGCCGCAAACTGTCCTGGATGTTCGGCCAGGCGACATAGATGCCGACGCCGATCAGGGCCAGCAGCACGGCGAGCGCCGCCAGCGGCAGGCGGCGGCGGCTGTCGCCGAAGCGCGGCGCCTCGTCCGGCGCGCTGTCCGGCCTGTCGTCCTTGGCGCCACCCTCTTCGGGCGGCTCTTTTTTATCGGCCATGCTCGGCCACATCGACCTCTCGCGCTACTTCATCGAGCAGCGCCGCTTGCTCCGGTTCGGGCGCGGTGCGTATGCGGCGCCACGTCACCTCGCCCGCCTGTTGCGCCACCTGGGCGCTCAGGCAGATCGCGGTGACCTGCGCCAGCACCGAATCGACCGCCGCCGCACGCGCCAGTTTAACAAAGGCGCGGGCGCTGCGGGGAGAGAAAAACAGAACCATATCGATTTTGCCGGCGGCCAGCGCGGCGCCCGCCGCCGGCGACAGCGCCGTGCTCGGCAGCGCCTGATAAATGCATTCGCGGCGGACGTCGAAACCGTCGCGCTCAAGCGCCGCCGCGAGATCGCCGGCCACCGTGCTGGCGGCGACATGGAGGAGCGGGCCCTGCTTGGGATCGAGCCGCGCCCGGGCCAGCGCCGCCAGCGCCGCGACGTCGCCGCCCGCCGATTGGACATTCTCAAAGCCTTCCCGGCGCGCCGCCTCGGCGCTCGCCGCGCCGACCGCGAGCAGCGCCATATGGCGCCCCGCGGGCGGCGGCCCCAACAGGCCGGCCAGCGCCCGCACGCCGTTGGCGCTGGTCAACAGCAGCGCCTGCATACGATCGAGCCCGGGCAGCCGGGCGCCGGCCAGCGGCACGATCTCGATCACCGGTTCGATCAGGCTGGCGACACCGCGCGCGCGCAGCAAAAGAGCCAGGTTTTCCGAATCCAGTCGGGGGCGGGTGAGGAGCGCCAGGGGCGACATGAGACAGGCGTCAATCCATGAAGAAGCCGGCGCCGCCGGTGGCGCGCAATTCGGCGCCGGCGTCCTCACCCATGGCGCTGCCGTCGGCGGCCGCACCCTCGCGCTCGGCGCGGTGGATCACCGTGCCGTCCGGCCGTGCGATCAACGCCCTGAGATAAAGCCGCCCGCCGGCGCGCATCTCGGCAAGCGCCGCGATCGGCGTCCGGCAAGAACCGTCGAGCACCGCCAGAAAGGCGCGCTCGGCGGCGACGCAGAGCGCGCTCTCGCCATCATTGAGCGCGCCGAGATAGTCGCGGCCGCGACCGTCATCGGCGCGGCACTCGATGCCGATCGCGCCCTGCGCCACGGCGGGCAGCATTTCCTCGGGCGGGATGGCGGCGGCGATATGCTCGGCGCAACCGAGCCGCTTCAGGCCCGCCACCGCCAACAGGGTGGCGTCGAATTCGCCCCCCGCCACCTTGCGCAGCCGGGTCGCCACATTGCCGCGCAGCATGGCGATTTCGAGATCGGGCCGCAGATGCAGCAATTGCGCCCGCCGGCGCAGCGACGCCGTTCCGACGCGCCCGCCCCGAGGCAGCGCCGCCAGGCCGGTGAGGCCGTCGCCGATGAGGGCGTCGCGCGCATCCTCGCGCGGCAGGATACAGGCGATTTGCAATCCGTCGGGCAGCCAGGTCGGCACGTCCTTCATCGAATGCACCGCGATATCGATGGCGCCACCGATGAGCGCCTCCTCGATCTCCTTGGTGAACAGGCCCTTGCCGCCGATATCGGCGAGCGGCCGGTCGGTGAATTTGTCGCCGCTGGTCTTGATGACATGGGTCTCGATGGCGCCGGCACCGGCCAGTTCGCCATGCGCGGCGGCGAGGCGCTGGCTCACCTCCTTCGCCTGGGCGAGGGCGAGCGGGCTGCCCCGTGTGCCGATCTTGAGCGGCAAGCCGATGGTCACTTCGTATGGCTCCCTTCTGTGCTTCGCCTTCATACACGGGAGGCCGGGAGAAAGGCAATTTTGGGGCTGGACCGGGAGGCCGCAAGGGAAGCACTATGCGCAGCGCAGGTGCAACGCAAGGAACACTCCCATGGACCAGAATTACGATGATATTTCACGCGCCCTATGGACCTATTTGGACGGTCTCCATGAGGGCGATACGGATAAGCTCGCCAGCGTCTTTCATCCGGTATGCCATCTGTTCTCCAATTCGGGCGGCGAGTTTCTCGATTGGCCGCGCGACGAATGGTTCGCCGTGGTGAACGGGCGCCCGTCGCCCAAGAGCCAGGGAAAGGCGCGCCATGACCGCATCGTCTCGATCGACATGTCGGACCAGACGACGGCGCTGGCGAAAGTGAATTGCGCCGTGCCGCCGCGCTTTTTCACCGATTACCTGACCCTTCTCAAGCTCGACGGCAGATGGCGGATCGTCGCCAAAACCTTCCGCTTCGAGACCCGCGAATAGGGCGCGAGGCGCGGCCACGGCCCATGCTGGTCCTCGGCATCGAGACGAGTTGCGACGAGACGGCGGCGGCGCTGGTCACCGACGGGCGCCAGATTCGCGCCAACGTGGTGCTGTCGCAGCTCGACGAGCACGCGCCTTACGGCGGCATCGTGCCCGAGATCGCGGCGCGCAGCCATATCGAGCATCTCGACGGCGTCATCGCGCGCGCGATGTCGGAGGCCGGCGCGGAATTCGCCGATCTCGACGGCGTCGCGGCGACCGCCGGGCCCGGCCTGATCGGCGCCGTCATGGTCGGCCTGATGACCGGCAAGGCGGTGGCCGCCGTGCATGATGTGCCGCTGGCGGCGGTCAACCATCTCGAAGGTCACGCCCTGAGCGCCCGGCTGAGCGATGCCGATTTGCGCTTTCCCTATCTTCTGCTGCTGGTGTCGGGCGGCCATTGCCAGTTTCTGAATGTCGACGGCGTGGCGCGCTACCGCCGCCTCGGCACCACCATCGACGATGCGGCGGGCGAAGCCTTCGACAAGGCGGCCAAGCTGTTGGGCCTGGGCTATCCCGGCGGGCCGGCCATCGAGCGCGCGGCCGAGGCCGGCGATGGCGCGCGCTTCGACCTGCCGCGCCCGCTAAAGGGCCGCGAGGGGTGCGATTTCTCGTTCTCCGGCCTGAAGACGGCGCTGCTGCACAAAGTGCGCGCCTTGGCCGATGGCCTCGACGATGGCCTCGACGATGGCATCGACGATGCGACGCGGGCCGATTTGGCGGCGTCGTTTCAGCAAGCCGTGGCCGATGTCGTGATCGATCGCGGCCGCAACGCCATCCGCCAGTTCATGGCGGCTTGTCCGACCGGGCGCTCCCTCGTCGTCGCCGGCGGCGTGGCGGCGAATGGCGTGCTGCGCCAGCGCCTGAAAACCCTGGCGGCGGAAAACGGCCTCACCCTGGCGGCGCCGCCGCTGGCGCTCTGTACCGACAATGCGGCGATGATCGCCTGGGCCGGTATCGAGCGCCTCGGCCTCGGCCTCGTGGACGGTCTCGACGCGGCGCCGCGCGCGCGCTGGCCGCTCGACAGCTCGGCGCCGCCGCCGCCCGGCGCCGGCCGGCCGGGAAAGCTCGGACCCAAAGCGTGACGGCGCGAATTGTGACAAATCGACGCAGCCACAGGCTGAATTATCGATACAAGCGGTACTGGCGGGTGAGTGGGCGCAATTTCCTTGACATGAGTCAAGATAGCCTTGTGAATACCTTGTGAATATATGCGACCTTTCGGGGCGGCTGAATGTTGCGTGAGCGTCGATGACTTGGGCGGCAGGGATTCGGGATGTTTTGTCCCGGATCATTTCAAAGCGGCCCTTTACCGGCCTTTTCGTGGCTATCGTAGCCGGCATGGCACTGTGGGGCGGGTTTAACTGGAGTCTGGAAGTGACCAATACCGAATCCTTCTGTATCTCCTGCCACGAGATGGAGGCCTTTGTGTACACCGAGTACAAAACCTCCAGCCATTACGCCAACCGCACCGGCGTGCGCGCCTCGTGCCCGGATTGCCATGTGCCGCGCGAGTGGATTCACAAGGTGGCCCGCAAGGTGCTCGCCTCCAACGAAGCATATCACTGGCTGATCGGCTCGATCGACAGCCGCGAGAAATTCGAAGCCAAGCGCGCCGAGCTGGCTGACAGCGTATGGCAGGACATGGCGGAGACCGATTCGCGCGAATGCCGCAATTGTCACCGCATCGGCTTCATGGCGGAAGACCGCCAGGACACCAGCGCCCGCCTGATGCACAAATTGGCGGAACAATGGCAGATGACCTGCATCGATTGCCACAAGGGCATCGCCCATCGTCTGCCGCGCGATTTCGATGAGCTGGCGCTGATGGATGACCTGCATAAGCGCATGGAAAAGCAACAAGTAGATTGTGGAATTTGCCATGCCGGTATGGCCAAGCCGCCGGCTGGAGAAGAATGGTGATGGCCGGGCGTGCCGGTATTGCCGTCGACCAAAAAAGATCCAATTGACTGAACAGGGTGGAAAAAAATGGCTACTCGAAACCTTCTGATCCAAACATTCGCGGGCGCCGTACTGATTGTTTTCAGCACCGGGCTGGCGTTCGCGGCTTCCCCGTCAACCGAGAAAAACGGCAAGCTGCAATTCATGGAGAATTGCGCCATCTGCCACCAGGACGATGCCATCGGTGTGCCGGGCATGGCGCCGTCGCTGACCAATCAGGAGCTTCTCAACACCTCTTCCGATCGGTTTCTCATGGGCACGATCCGCGATGGGCGCGACGAAACCGGCATGGCGCCTTTCGCCCATCTCGGGCGCCAGAATGTACGCGACATCGTCGATTATCTGCGCTCGTTCGAGAAGGGCGCCAATCGCTCCGCCGAAATCGACGACCAGCCCGACGCCCATGGCGACCCGCGCCTCGGCGAGCTCTGGTACGACAATATCTGTTCAACCTGTCACGGCGTTTCGGGCGACGGTTACATGGCCGGCGGCACCGGAACCGCCATCGGCCTGCCCGGCTTTCTCGACAAGGTGAGCGACGGCTTCATCCGCGAGACCATCAAGAAAGGCCGCTCGAACACCCGCATGCTGCCGTTCCAGGGCCCGACCTCCCTGGCGGATCTGTCGGATCGGGAAATCGACGACATCATCGTTTATCTGCGCGAACTCGGCGAACGGCAAGTGGAAGAGGAGGACTGACATCATGAAACGGTTCAAAACAGTTTTAACGCGGCGCGATTTTCTCAAGTCGAGCGCCTTCGTTTCGGCCTCCACCGCCACCTTGATGGCGGCCGAGAATCCCGAGCTCGGCATCGCCACCGCCGAAGCGGCGGGGAACGAGGACGAGCGCACCACCGCCATCGCGCAATGTCCTTATTGCGGCGTCGGCTGCGGCACCATCATCCAGGTCGAAGGCGGCAAGATCGTTTCGATGCGCCCGGACAAGGACCATCCGACCAATTACGGTCTGCAATGCATCAAGGGACTGACCGCCGCCGAGCCGATGTATGTCGATCGCATGGAAGGTGATTCCTATGTGCGCAAGGATGTCTGGGCGGAATGGAACAAGCCCGGGCATGGCGATATGGATTTTGTCTCGCAAACCAAGGGCTCTTTCGATGAAGAGCATTTCCTGCGCGTGTCCTACGAGGATGCCTCGGAGATGGTCGATCACAAGATCGCCCATTTCGCCAAGACCTATGGCGGCAATTCGATCGGTCTCTATGGCTCGGGCCAGCTCACCATGGAGGGGCAATATCTCGAAAACATGTTCATGAAGGGGGTGCTCAGCTCCAACACCATCGAGGCCAATGCGCGCATGTGCATGACCTCCGCGGTGACCGGCTATTTCGCCACGCTGGGCTCGGATACGCCGCCCTTGGCATACGAGGATATCGAGATCGCCGATATGATCATGCATTTCGGCCACAATCCGCGCGAAGCCCATCCGATTATTTTCTGGCGCGCGGCGGATCACAAACGCAACAAGGATATCCCGACCGTCGTCGTCGATCCGCGCCGTACCGGCACGGTCATGGGCTATGAGGATATCAACCCCGACAATTCGATCCACGTGCCGATCCTCAACGGCGATATCAGTTTCCTCAACGCCATCGCCCATGTCCTGCTCAAGGATCATGACGATGTGATCGATTGGGAGTTCATCAAGGAACACGCCACCGGCTGGGAAGAATATGTCGAGGGCGTGCGCGCCAATTACAGCCCCGAACAGGTGCAGGACCGCATGGGCGGACCCAATCACGATGTCTCGCCGGAGCTGATCCGCAAGATCGCCGGCATGTTCGCCGACGCCACGCGCAAGCGCCTGGCGCGCAGCAAAGGCACCCAGAAAGGCGGTTATGGCGGTGTCATCGTCATGTGGGGTATCGGCTACAACCAGCATGTCCACGGCCAGCACAATGTCATCGCCATCATCAATCTGTTGACGCTGACCGGCAATCTGGCCAAGCCCGGCTGCGGCCCGTTCTCGATGACCGGCCAGCCCAACGCCATGGGCGAACGTTTTACCGGCGGCCTCACCGGGCGCCTGCCCTTCAACATGCCGCTCAAGAACGATGCGCACCGCGCCAAGATGGCCAAGGCCTGGGGCGTGCCGGAGGAAAACCTGATCACCGCGATGAATTCGAAGAATCCCGGTTACGCGGTGGGCATGATGGAACGCGCGATCAAGGGTGAGATGAAGGCGTTCTTCTTCGTCTATGCCACCCATATCGATCTGCCGGATCAGTACAATCTGGTGCGCCCGGGGATCACCAAGACCTTCAACGTGGTGCAGGAAATCTACCGCCACGCGCCCAACAACCTCTATGCCGACGTGATCTTCCCGGCCGCCACCTGGGGCGAAGTCGCGGGCGTCTATATATCCTCCGAGCGGCGCCTGAATATGTGCCAAAAAGCGGCCGAACCGCCGCCCGGATGCCGTCCCGACATGGACATGGTGATCGACAAGGCGAAAGGCATCGGCAAGCTCCTCGGCCTCGACATGAAGAAGGCGCTTCCCTACGAGCGCAAGGCCGACGGCTTCTATGATTCGCAGGAAATTTTCCGCGATATCCTCGCCGCATCCGCCGGCACCGACACCGATCTCACCGGCATCCTCGAAGTCGAGAAGCTGGACGGCATCGCGCCCTACGATCAGCTCGCCGAGCTGCGCGGCATTCAATGGCCGGCACCGACCTATGAGACCGCCCAGAAAGGCGGCACCAAGCGGCGCTTCATGCTTCAGGAGGGCGATTGGGCAGGCAAACCCTACGGCTATTTCCGCACCAAGGACGGCAAGGTCCATATGAAGTACGTGCAGCAGGACTATTCCAATCGCGAGCAGTTGACGCGCGAGCTGATGCGTTTCGGCGCCGAGGAGGGCCTCTTCACCATCGACCATATGGACCTCATCAAACAGGCGCGCGATCTCGGCCTGACACCGGATATTCCGGATGAGGATCATCGCGGCAAGAAGTGGCAGGACGTCCCCAACGACAAATATCCCTACTGGTTCGGATTGGGCGTCGTGTACGAGCATTTCCACACCGCCAAATCCAACCGCAGCCCGACGACGCGGCGCCTGGTGCCGGAGATGTATGTCGAGATGCATGAGGCGGATGCCGCCGATCTCGGCATCAAGGACGGCGACAAGGTGCGTGTGGTGACGCGCCGCGGCTCGCTCGAGGCGCGCGCCCAGGTCGGCACCAATTCGCTGGTCAAACCGGCGCGCAACAGCGTGCCGCGCGGCTACATGTTCGGGCCGTGGAACCTGTCGGTCGCCGACAGCGCCGATCCGAGGAAGAACAAATGGCTGGCCAACGGCACGACCAGCCGGGTATGGGATCCGGTGTCGGGGCAGGTCGACTTCAAGAAGAGCGCCGCGCGGATCGAGAAAATCTAGGCGCGGCGGGCGTCCGGGCGGGGAGGACCGCGCCGGACGCCCGACTAGAGCATGTCAGGTTCGCTAGCACTCACCCGACACGCTCTATCTCTTTGGAGTTGAAGCAAATGCGTCGTCGCAGGTGATTCCACCTGCTCGGGATTTGCTCTAGCGGAGCGGGATTGTGGAGCGCAGGAGTTTTCTACAGGCCCTGATCGCCACTGCGGTGGCGGCCGCCGCGCCGGGAGGCGAGGCGCTCGCCGCCGGCCGCTCGTCGTTGCGCTATCTGCGCCCGCCCGGCGCCCTAAGGGAAGAGGATTTTCTCAAGCATTGCATCCATTGCGGCCAATGCGGCGAGATCTGCCCCAACCGCTGCATCAATTATTTCGGCCTCGAAAACGGCCTCGCTTCCATCGACACGCCCTACATCATCCCGCGCGAGCAGGCCTGTATCCTGTGCATGAAATGCGGCGAGGTGTGCCCGACCGACGCCATCGCGCCCATAGAGCGCGAGCTCGAGGCCATTCTCAGCGGCGTCAAAATGGGCCATGCGCGGGTCGATGAGAGCCTTTGTCTCTCGTTTCAGGGCCTGACCTGCGGGGTTTGTTACCGCGCCTGCCCGCTGCCCGATGTCGCCATCTATGTCGCCCGCCTCGAGCAACCGCATGTCACCGATGAATGCGTCGGCTGCGGCCTTTGCGAGCGCTCCTGCATTCAATTGCCGCAGGCGATTCGCGTCTTTCCGGAGTATGGCTGATGGCGGCGCCGACCGCGACCACCGAGCCTGCCACGCGCCTGCGGCGCTTTGTCGTATGGCGCCAGCTCAACAAGCTGCGCTGGCTCATCCTGGTCATCGTCTTCGCCATGCTGGTGCTGTTGCCGCTGCTGCACGTCTATCAAACCTATACGGCGGCGCATGCCTATGACCTTCTGTCGCCCGGAGAGAAGCAGCTTTACGACGTCATGGAGACAATCGCCGCACCTTTTGTCAGCGATCCGGCGGAGGATCTCGATGCCATCAAGGGCAACACCTGGTCGGGCAGTTTTTGGGGTTACAAGATTTCCGATCCGCTGGCGGCGCTCGGCCAGGTGGCGGCCGGCCTCAACCTCTATTGGCCGTTCCTGCTCACCGCATTGGTTCCGCTGCTGCTCACCATATTTTTCGGGCGCTTCTTCTGCGGCTGGATATGTCCGGCCACCTTTCTCTATGAGTTGAACAGCAATTTCGCTTCCTGGCTGCGCTGGGCCGGGATTCGGGTGGGCAATCGGCGCTTCGACAAGCGCATCAAATATGGCGTGTTGGCGCTCGGCCTCATTCTCTCCGCCGTCTCCGGCTCGGTGCTTACCGGCGCCATCTATCCGCCGGCGATCATCGGGCGCGAGATTTACTACACCATCGCGCAAGGCGGGCTCGGGGTGGGGACGATCTTTTTCCTCGCCACGCTGCTGTTCGACATCCTCGTCGCGCGGCGCGGCTTCTGCCGCTATCTGTGCCCGGGCGGCGCGCTCTATTCGCTGCTCGGCCGCTACCGCCTGGTGCGCATCCGCCGCATTGTCGAAACCTGCAACGATTGCGCCAAATGCAATGTGGTGTGCGAGTTCGACCTCGACCCGTTGCGCGACGGCTTCGGCCAGGAATGCAACAATTGCACCGCCTGCATCGCCATCTGCCCGACCGACGCCCTCACCTTCACGCTCCGGCCGCGCGATTATCCCGAACAGGGGCCGGGCCATCTCGGCCGCCATTACCGGGGCGATGGGGAAGCGCCCGGCGAAGCGGATGCGGCGCCATGACGCGGCGCGGCTTTCTCAAACGCTGGCTGTCCGGCGCCGCGCTGCTCGGCGTCGCGGCTCTCCTTTACGGCGTGACGCCATTGCTGGCGCCACGGCGCGCCAAGGCCAAGCGCAACTATCTGCGCCCGCCCGGTGCGCTCAAGGATGATGCCGCCTTCATCGCCGCCTGTATCGGCTGCGGGGTGTGCGGCGAAGTGTGCCCGCCGCGCTGCATCAAGTTCCACATCCGCGACGGCGGCGGCGCCGTCAACACGCCTTATATCGACGCCGCCGAGAAGGCCTGTATCCTGTGCGACAAATGCATGGAGGTGTGCCCGACCGAGTCCCTGACGATGATGCCGCGCCAAGAGATCGACATGGGCGTCGCCGTGATCGACGAGCGCGCCTGCTACCCCTGGGTCGATCGCGGCGTGTGCGGTGCCTGTGTCAGCATCTGCCCGTTGGGCAAAAAGGCGATCGGCTATAAGATGTGGAATCAGTATCGCCCCGTCGTGCGCGATGCCTGTGTCGGCTGCGGCCTTTGTGTCGAGGTCTGCCCGCATCCGAGCGTGCCGATTTGGGTGGTCGCGCGGCCGATGGGGGTGAAGGCGTAGAGGATGACGAAAGCGATTTCATTTTGCCTTGGGCGCGGTCTGTTTGTTGCCCTCGCCATGGCGCTGCTGCCGAGCGGCTTCGCCGCCGCGCATCATGTGCTGGGCCGCCCGGCCTACAGCCTGAACGAGGATTCCAACACCCCGCCCGGCACCCAAATTGAAGTGCAGATCGGCGATTATGTCGTCACCTATATGGCCTATCCCGCCTTTCCCCGGCCCGACTCGCCGGGGCGCATCAACCTCTATGCCTCGCGCATCGATGACGGCACGCCGTTCGCCGGCGAAGTCACCTTCAAGGTGCGCGACGATTCATGGCTGTCGGGCATATTCGGCGGCGATGAGCAGGAAACTCTCGGCACGCAAAATCCCGACGGCAATGTGTTTCGCCAGGGCTTTCTGTTCGAGGAAGAGGGCGACTATATGATCAGCGCCGAATTCGAATCCGGCGGCGAGCCCTATATCGTCGATTTCCAACTGCGCATCGGCGAGCCGACGCCGTACGGCATACTCGGCGTCGCGGTTGCCCTGGTGCTGGCGGCGCTTATCGGCGTCAGCCTGATTCAGCGCCGCCGCGCCATGGCCGGAAAAATCCGCGACGCCCACCAGGCGCGCGGCAAGTCACCGCATGGATCGCCGTGATTTTCTGCGTCTCGGCGCCGACAAGGTCGCCGAGATCAAGGCCGACTTGGCGCGCGACACGCCGTCCGGCGTCAATTGGATTCGCCCGCCTTTCGCCGAGGCCGAGCCGGATTTCCTGATCAATTGCACGCGCTGCGACAAATGCATCGCCGCCTGCGAATTCAATGTCCTGTTTAAACTGAGCGGCGAGCCATCGCATCCGGCGACCGCCACGCCGGTCATGGATCTGCTCAACCGGGGCTGCCATATGTGCGCCGATTGGCCCTGCGTCGCGGCATGCGAAACGGACGCGCTGAAACTGCCAGAAGGCGATAGCGGCGCGCCGCCGCGGCCGGGAAAATTCGCCGTGGCCGAGATCGATACCGCGCAATGCCTGCCCTATCTCGGCCCCGAATGCGGCGCCTGCGCCGATTTCTGCCCGCTCGAGGGCGCGCTTCAATGGCGCCGCGGCGGGCGCCCGGTCATCGATGCGCTTATTTGCAGCGGCTGCGGGCGTTGCCGCGAGGCCTGCATCACCGAGCCCAAGGCGGTGAAAATAACTCTCTTGCCATGAACTTCAGCGGTACCGTGAGGGACGCCGGCTGATCAGCCGCGCTCCGCCGTATGGACGATGACGCAGACGAAGCGGATCGGCGTTTCGATCAGATTCTCCGGGCCGTGCGCCGCCTCGGCGTCGAAGAACAGCGAATCGCCCGCGCCCATCGAATAGGTGGCGCCACCATGATGATAATCCATGCGGCCCTCCAGCATATAGAGAAACTCCGTGCCGGCATGTTCGAAGGCGGGAAATACCTCCGATTTGTCGGTCAGTGTGATGACGAAGGGCTCCATCGTGATGTCTTCGCCGAGCGAATGGCCGAGCACGCGGTATTCATGGCCGGCGCGCGTGCCGCGGCGCTGGATCTTGAGGCCGCCGCCGGCCGCCACGAAGGTCGCGTCGCGGCGCTCCTCGAAGCGCCGCATCAAAGCGGTGACCGATACGTTGAGCGCCGAGGCCAGCGATTGCAGCGTCGCCAGGGAGGGCGAGGTCAGGCCATTCTCGATCTTGGACAGCATGCCCGAGGACAGCCCGGCCAACTCGGCGAGCTCGGTCACCGTCATATTATGCTTTTGGCGCAGTTGGCGGACTTCGCGCCCGATGCACATTTCCAGCCGGTTGGAGCGCTTGTTGCGCTCCGCCGCCGATTCGAAATCGGCGATCTTGGTGTTGCCTCGTTCCTCGAACATCGCGGTCTTTCCATTCCCGGCCGCACCGGCCGTCCCATCCGTTTTGCCTTAACCTATACGACTCGGGCGCTCAGCGGGGCAAACAAATTGCGTAATATTCTTTACCCGAGTGAAAAAAATATTCATTTTAGTTGATTTTTCCTCTCATGAATGTTATATTCCTCACATTAGATGAGTAACCCAGAGGAGCATGCGTGGATGTGCGGAATCGTCGGCTTGTTTCTCAAAAACCCGAGGCTTGAAAATTCGCTCGGCCGCCTGCTGACGCCGATGCTGGTCGAGATGACGGAGCGCGGCCCGGACAGCGCCGGCTTCGCCATTTACGGCCCCGAGCCGCCGCAAAAGCGCATCAAGGTGACCTTGAGCGCCACCGAAGCCGCCGATTGGGAGTCCGTGGCGGCGGATTTCGAGCAATTGTTTGAGACCAAGATCGAATATTTCGTCCGCGGCGGCCATGCCGTATTCGTCCTTCCCGCGGCGGAGGCTGCCATTCGCCAATGCATTGCCGCGCGCCATCCCGGGCTGCACATCACCTCGATCGGCCGCCATCTCGAAATTTTCAAACAGACCGGCCTGCCGGCCGATGTCGCTTCACGTTTCGGCCTCGATGAGATGATCGGCAGCCATGCCATCGGCCACACCCGCATGGCGACGGAGAGCGGCATTTCCGCCAAGCATTCGCACCCGTTCTCGGCGGTGGCGGATTTCAGCCTCGTGCATAACGGCTCGCTGTCCAACCATAATGGCGTGCGCGACAGGCTGCGCCGCGCCGGCGTCATTTTCGACAGCGACAACGACACCGAGGTCGCGGCCAGCTATATCGCCCATCGCCTCGGCCTCGGCCGTTCGCTGAACGACGCCTTGCACGACGCGCTCGGCGCGCTCGACGGCTTCTACACCTTCGCCGCCGGCAGCGCCGACGGCTTCGCCGTGCTGCGCGATTCAATCGCCGCCAAGCCGGCCGTGCTCGGCGAGACGGCGGATTGGGTGGCGATGGCGTCGGAATACCGCGCCCTCGCGGCGCTGCCCGGTATCGAAAAGGCGCATCTCTGGGAGCCCAAGCCGGCCACCGTCTATAGCTGGTCGCATGACCGATTGGCACAGGCCGCATGAATACCGCAGGCATAAACATCATCGACCTCGACACATCCAGCGTGCGCGAGCTCAACGCTAGCCTGCACAGCGTCGCCGAGGCGCCGAGCGCCTGGCGGGTGCTCAATCCGCACGGCAAGCATTCGCTCGCCGTCGGCCTCGAGGCGGCGCACAAGGTCTTGATAGAAGGCCATGCCGGTTACTATTGCGGCGGCATGAACAAGGCCGCCGAGATCACCGTCCGGGGGCAATGCGGCAAGGGCCTCGGCGAGAACATCATGTCGGGCGCCATCCGCGTCGAGGGCAATGCGGCGGATGCGGCCGGCGCCTCGGGGCGCGGCGGCCTCATCGTCATCGAGGGCGACGCCTCGTCGCGCTGCGGCATTTCGATGAAGGGCGTCGATATCGTGGTCAAGGGCTCGGTCGGCCATATGAGCGGCTTCATGGCCCAGGCCGGCCATCTCGTGGTGTGCGGCGACGCCGATGACGATCTCGGCGATTCGATCTACGAGGCCGATATTTATGTCGGCGGGGAGGTCGGCGCGCTCGGCGCCGACTGTGTGGAAAAGGAGATGACGCCGGATCATGCCGAAATCCTCAGCCAGCTTCTCGAACGGGCAGGCGTCGATTGCCCGGCGGAGAGTTTCCGCCGCTACGGCTCGGCCCGCAAACTCTATAATTTCGATGTCGACAATGCCGACGACTACTGAGCAAGACGGCCTCGACGAACGTCGACTCGAGGAATCGCGCAGCTTTCCGCGTTCCGTCATCGCCGAGATTCAGCGCATGGCCGATGAGGGCATCTATGCCATTCGCGGCTTCGGCGCCAAGCGCCAACTGCCGAGCCTGGACGATCTCTTGTTCCTCGGCGCCTCGGCCTCGCGCTATCCCCTCGAGGGTTACCGCGAGCGCTGCGAGACCGGCGTCACGCTGGGCACGCGCCACGCCAAGCAGCCGATCGAGCTCAAGATACCGATCACCATTGCCGGAATGAGCTTCGGCGCTCTTGGCGCGCATGCCAAGGAGGCGCTCGGTTTGGGCGCCACGGCGGCGGGCACCAGCACCACCACCGGCGACGGCGGCATGACGGCGGAGGAGCGCCAATCCTCCGAGACCCTGATCTATCAGGTCCTGCCGTCGCGCTACGGCATGAACCCGGACGATCTCCGGCGCGCCGACGGCATCGAAATCGTCATCGGCCAGGGCGCCAAGCCGGGCGGCGGCGGCATGCTGCTGGGGCAGAAGATCAACCAGCGCGTCGCCGGCATGCGGCAACTTCCCGAAGGCATAGATCAGCGCAGCGCCTGCCGCCATCCCGATTGGACCGGGCCCGACGATCTCGCCATCAAGATCCAGGAAATCCGCGAGGTCACCGATTGGCAAAAACCGATCTATTGCAAGATCGGCGCGACGCGGCCGCAATATGACGTGCCGCTCTGCGTCAAGGCCGGCGCCGACGTGATCGTGCTCGACGGCATGCAGGGCGGCACCGCGGCGACGCAGGATGTGTTTATCGAACATGTCGGCATCCCCACGCTGCCGGCCATCCGCCAGGCTGTCGAAGCCCTCAAGGAAATGGGTTTGCACCGCGAGGTGCAGCTCATCGTCTCGGGCGGCATCCGCACCGGCGCCGACACCGCCAAGGCGCTGGCGCTCGGCGCCGACGCGGTCTCCATCGGCGTCGGCGCGATGATCGCGCTGGGCTGCAACAAGCCCGCCCATGAGGGTGATTACGCGGCGCTGGGGACGGCGCCGGGCTATTGCCACCACTGCCATACCGGCGCCTGCCCGCTCGGCATCGCGACGCAAAAGCCCGAACTCGAAGCGCGCCTCAGCCCTGAGCGCGGCGGCCGCCTGGTGCGCAATTACCTGAGCGCGCTCGTGCTCGAAGTGCAAACCATCGCGCGCGCCAACGGCAAATCGCACATCCGCAACCTCGAGGCCGAGGATCTGGTGGCGCTGACCATCGAGGCGGCGGCGATGGCCGGCGTGCCGCTCGCCGGAACCGACTGGATTCCGGGAAAGTGACGACGCCGAGCGGGCGATTTTGAACTGGCCTCAACTCCGAATATTCCTATAACTTAATGTCGCTAGAGCGAGCCCATCCAGCGGCCCGCCAACATAACAACGGCATCAGGGGAGACCGGACAATGAGCAGCAAATTTCTCGTCAACTGTCAGCACGGCACCGACGATCTTGAAAAAGCGACGGTGGCGATGATCGCCGCCGGCGCGGCGGCGGCGATGGACGGCGAAACGGCGATGTTCCTGACCTGCGAGTCGGTGAGATTGGCGGCCAAGGGCGGCATGGACGGATTGCAACATGAAGGCTATCCGGCGCTCGCCGATCTCCAGCAGGCCTTTCATGAGAATGGCGGCCAGTTATGGGTGTGCCCGGTTTGCGCCAAGGCGCGCGGCATCAGCGCCGACGACCTCATCGCCGGCGCTGAAATCGCCGGCGCGGCGCGCACCATCGGTTTCGTCAATGACGGCGCCAAGGTCCTCATGTAAAAGGCTCGGCAATCAATAGTGACCGGCAACAGACCAATTTGTTCACAAGCTAGAAAAACAGGGTGACGACATGGCGGCAGACCTGGCGAAAATCGCCAAGGAGCGGAAGCTCGAATATTTTCTCATCAGTTTCGTCGATTATTTCGGCAATTTGCGCGCCAAATTGGTGCCGGCAGCGGCGATCGGCGGCATGCAGAAGGACGGCGCCGGGTTCGCCGCCTTCGCCGCCTGGCTCGACAGCACGCCGGCCGACCCCGACATGCTGGTGCTTCCCGACCCCTCCAGCCTGGTCATTCTGCCGTGGAAGCCGGAAGTCGGCTGGCTCGCCGGCGATTGCTGGATGAACGGCGCCGAGATGGCGGACACGCCGCGCGTCATGCTCAAAAACCAGCTCGCCACGGCGCAGAAGCTCGGCTATCGCATGAAAACCGGGATCGAGGCGGAGTTCTTCCTGCTTACCCCCGACGGCGGCGAATTGTCCGATCCGCTCGATACCCAGAGCAAGCCGTGCTACGACCAGTCCGCCCTGATGCGGCGCTATGACGTCATCACCGAGATCTGCGACTGCATGACCGCGCTCGGCTGGGGGCCCTACCAGAACGATCATGAGGACGCCAACGGCCAGTTCGAGATGAACTGGGACTATGACGACGCCTTGAAGACCGCCGACCGCCACGTCTTTTTCAAATTCATGGCCCGGGCGATCGCCGAAAATCACGGCGTGCGCGCCACCTTCATGCCCAAGCCGTTCGCCAATCTGACCGGCAATGGCTGCCACGCCCATGTCTCGCTGTGGGACAAGGCGGGGCGCAAGAACCTGTTTTACGACGCCAAGGGCGAGCTTGGCCTTTCCGATCTGGCCTATAATTTTCTTGCCGGAATCATGCACAACGCCGCCGCCATGTGTTCTATCTGGAACCCCAGCGTCAACAGCTACAAGCGCATCAACGCACCGGTCACCGCCTCCGGCGCCACCTGGTCGCCCAACTCCATCGCCTATGGCGGCAACAACCGCTCGACCATGGTGCGCATCCCCGATGTCGGACGGCTCGAGCTGCGCCTGATGGACGGCGCCGCCAATCCCTATCTGTTGCAGGCCGGCATCCTGGTGGCCGGCCTCGACGGCATCGAGCACACGCGCGATCCCGGCAAGCGCCACGACATCAATCTCTATACCGACGGCCACAAGATTCGCGGCTTGCGCAAGCTGCCGCTCAATCTGCTCGACGCCATCCGCCTGACCGAGAAGGACAAGATCCTGCGCGCGGGCTTCGGCGAATCATTTATCGCCAGCTATGTGAAGCTGAAACACAGCCAGTGGAACGACTATGCCAGCTCGCTCTCGCAGTGGGAGCGCGATAATACGTTGGATTGCTGAATTCGTTTGGCGGAACCCACAAAGACTCGACCAAGCGGCACACCCCCCGGAATGCACTTTCTTGCATTCCGGCAAGCGCGCCAAGCCAAGGGGGCGGATGCCCCCGCCCGGCGATTGAGGGAACAAATAAAAAGAGCGCCCGAGTTAATACGAGGTAAGCCAAGGGGGCGGACGCCCCCGCCCGGCGCTTGAGGGAACAAACAAAAAGCGCGGATGCCTCTCCGGCGTTGCGAGCGCGCTTCGCGCGCTTGGTTTCCCCCTTCTCCCCAACCCCTCTTCCCCTCCGGGAAGAAGGGCTTATTCGGGTCGTATCATGGTGAAAATCGTATCCGGGTTGACGACGGTATAATCGTTGTAGCCGAGGCGGGCGATGGGGCGCAGTTTGGCGACGTCGATGAGGCCGTCTGGTTTGATTATGTCGTCGCGGATATGGACGCCGATGACCTCGCCGAAGACGACGTAATATTGGTCCGGCTCGTCCCAATGGGGGATTTCCAGGCTTCTGACATGGCGGCATTCGAAATGCACCGGCGCCTCGGCGACGCGCGGCGGCTTGACCAGCCGCGACGGTTCCGGCGTCAGGCCGGCGAGCGCCATCTCGTCGACATCCCTGGCGACGGTTGCCGAGGTCTGGTTCATCTGTTCGCGCGTGTCCCAGGTGGTGAGGTTGCAGACGAATTCCCCGGTGGCCTCGATATTGCGCCTCGAATCCTTGCTCCAGTCGCCGCCCTCGGCGGTGCCCGGGCCGGCGCCGGCGGCGAACATCACCGTCGGCGGGCGGTAGCACACGGCATTGAAAAAGCTGTACGGCGCCAGGTTGATGACACCGTCGGCGTCGAGCGAAGTGATCCAGCCGATCGGGCGCGGGATCACCAGGCTGTTGAACGGATTCTTGGGCAGGCCGTGATCGCCGTTCTTCGGTTGGTAAAACATTTTTCTGTTCCTGCTCCCTTTGGTTTCCGTCGCCGCGCGGCGCCTCGATCGAGTCTAGCAAACTTGACGTGGCATCGGCCATGCAGGATATGTCGGCGGCGAATCCCGCGTTCGGAAGGAGAATATGAGCGGCGACAACAGCCATACGCTTGTTGCGGTGACCGGTGCTTCGGGCTTTATCGGCCTCCATTGCGTGCTGGCGCTGTTGCGGGGCGGCTACCGCGTGCGCGGCACGCTGCGCGACCCGGCGCGCCAGGCCAGCCTGCGCCAGGCTCTCGAAAGCCATGTCGAGATCGGCGACCGCCTGGAATTCCACGGCGCCGAGTTGACGCGCGACGAGGGCTGGGCCGAGGCGTTTACCGATTGCAGCTATGTGCTGCATGTCGCCTCGCCGTTTCCGCGCCGCTTGCCCAGGCATGAGGACGAACTCATCGTCCCGGCGCGCGACGGCACGCTGCGCGTCCTCGCCGCCGCCGCCGAGGCCGGCGTCCGCCGCGTCGTGCTGACCTCCTCCATGGCCGCGATCGTCAACGGTCATGGCCATGACGATTCCTATATCTACAGCGAGAAGGATTGGACCCAAATAAACGATTCCCTGCCGCCCTATCCGAAGAGCAAGACCCTCGCCGAGCGCGCCGCCTGGAAATATATGGAGAGCCTGGGGCCCGACAACGCGCTGGAGCTGGTGGTGATCAATCCCGGCATGGTCTATGGGCCTATCCTCGAGCCCGATTACGGCACTTCGGGCGAGATCGTGCGCAAGCTCATGCGGCGCGACCTGCCGGGCCTGCCGAAGCTCGGCTGGGGATCGGTGGATGTGCGCGACGTCGCCTCGGCGCATCTCAAGGCGATGGTTGTGCCGGCGGCGGCGGGCCAGCGCTTTTGCTGCATCGCCGAGCATGTCCGCCTGAGCGATGTCGCGCGCATCCTCAAAAAGAATTTTGCCGCGCGCGGCTATAAAATCCCGACCCGCACGCTGCCTAATTTTGTCGTCCACCTGGCCGCCCTAATCGACAAACCGGTCCGCCTCATCCTCTACGAGCTCGACGATCTGACCGAGATCGACAACAGCCGCATCAAATCGGTGCTCGACTGGCAGCCGCGCGGCGTCGAGGAAATGGTCACCGCGATGGGCGAAAGCATGATCGAACACAAGGTCGTCTGAGGCCACCGGCCCGGCACGCACCGGAACCCACAAAGATTCTGTCAAACGGCACACCCCCCGGAATGCTTCTCTTGCATTCCGGCAAGCGCGACTGCGCGCCCGAGTTAATACGAGGTAGCCAAGGGGGCGGACGCCCCCGCCCGGCGCTTGAGGGGCCAAACAAAAAGAGCGCGGATGCCCCTCCGGCGCCCGCGAGCGCGCTTGCGCGCGCTTGGTTTCCCCCTTCTTCCCAACCCTTCTTCCCCTCTGGCAAGAAGGGCTTACTCCGGGTGTTGCTTAAGCGCTTGCGCTGAAACGATCCAGCAGGCCGAGTCCATGCGGACGCCGGTGCCGTCGTGATAGGGCGCCAGCGTTTCGGTCAGCGCCGCCTCGACGCGCCGGCTCGTATCTTCGTCTGATTCGGCGAGCACGCGGGCGACCGGGCCCATGCGGGTGGCGTGTGCCGCCGCCGCCGCCGCCGTGCCCGGGCCGCTCAGGTAAAGCGGCTCGTCGAGGGCTTCGAGCGCGATATCGCGGTAGCCCGCCGCGTCGAGGATTTGCTTCGTTCTGTCGCCATCGGCCAGCGCGAAGGGGCCCGGCGCGCCCGGCGGCATGGCTTCCGGCGGCGCCACGAAATCGGATGCGACGCCGAGCGGGATGGCCATCCAGGGGTTTTCCTCGAGCCGGCGCCAGCAGATGAATGTGAGCCGGCCGTCCGCTTTGAGGGCCTTGCGCAGGTTGGCGAAGGCGGCCACGGGATCGTCGAAAAACATCACCCCGAAGCGCGAAAAGGCGTGCGCGAAAGCGCCGGCGGGAAAATCGGCGGTCTGCGCGTCGAGCCGTTTGAATTCGAGCCTGAGCGCCGGCTCGAGCGCCGCGCGGCGCTCGGCCAGGGCCAGCATCGGCGCCGATATGTCGATGCCGCGGACGCTGCCCTCGGGCCCGACGCGGCGCGCCAGCTCAAGCGTGCTGTCGCCGCAACCGCAACCGATATCGAGCACGCCTTGGCCGGCTTTCAGCGCCGCCCGGTCCATCGCAATCTTGCCGATGGCGCCGATCTGGCCGTCCAATTGGGCGTTGAAACTGACCCAGTTCGGCCCCGCGTGATCGTTCCAATATTCGATCTGCGCGGCATTTGTGGGAGCATCGCCGGCGGCGCTAGGCATTGCCGCCGGGGCCGCCGGGGCCGCCGGCGCCTCCGTGGCGCGCCTTCTCGCGGGCGCCGGCAAGCCCGTTAAGATCGCCCCAGCCATAGGCCTCCTCGTCGAGCTCGGCGCCGAAATGGCGCTCGCGGCGGCGCGCCGCGAGGGTGCCGCCCATGGCGCCGTAAAAGAAACGCGCCGGATTGGCGGCCAGCACCCACAGCATCGCCGAGTCCCGCCCATGGTCCCGCAAATGGTCGAACATGGCATGGAGAAGGCGCCGGCCGAGGCCTCTCTCGTGATGATCCGGCGCCACATAGAGGGTGTAGATCTCAGCCTCGAAGGGCAGGCCGTTGGGGCGCGCCGGGCCGGCGCTGCCATAGCCGAGAATCTCGCCGTCTTGCGCCGCCGCGACATGGACCGAACACAGGCCCGCCCCGCTGCCGATCGCGCGCCGCCAATAGCTGCGCTCGGCGGCGCTCGACAGGCCGAGCAGCACATGGTCGGGAAGCATGCCGGCATAGACCGCACGCCATGTCGCGACATGCAATTCGGCGACGGGCCCGGCGTCGCCGATGCGCGCTTGGCGAATCTCTACCATGCTCTCTCACATAGCATGATCGCACGCCGTGGCCAAATTGCGCCGGGGGCGCCCGGGGGAAGCTGTGGCTTCAGGCGGCTTGTGCCGATGTGCCGGATATTGCCATGGCTGTTTCCGTGGCAGTATCAGCGGCAGTTGGGGTGGCGGATTCGGGGGCGATTGCGGGGGCCTTGCCGGGGCGGCTCACGATGAACAGCGCGGCGACGGCATTGATGCCGCTATAGACGAACAGGAGGGTCGATCCCTCGGGCGTGAGGGCGACGAGAATGACGACGCTGACGGCGATCCCGCTCAACGTGGCGAGCTTGGCCCTTAGCGGGATGACGCGATGCTCGCTCCACAGGCGAAGCGACGGACCGAAAACCCTGTGCCCGTAGAGCCAGGTGTGAAATCTCCGTGAGCCCTTGGAGAAACACCAAAGCGAGGCGAGCAGGAATACCATGGAGGGCATCACGGGCACCATGGCGCCGATCATGCCGAGGATGAGGTTGAACCAGCCGAATGCGATCAATATGGCCCTGATCGAGGGGCGGGAAGTCCCGTTGAATTCTGTCATGCACCGATTATGCAAAGGGGGCGTTAATCTGCGATTAAAACCTCTGGTTAATAGGATTTAAGGGCAATTTTATTCGCCAACGGGCGAATCGCGGCGCCATCGCCGGGCGGCGATTGGCGTAGTTCTTCGTCTGTGACGGGATTTTGCTTTAGAGATCGCTGATGGCGGGCGCCGAATCCTCGATTTCCTTGATCCGGTTTATGCCGCTGCGCATATGGGTGGTAATGAATGTCGCGCGCTGCATGGGACTGGTCGACTCCCAGCCGACCTCATTTTCCCAGGCCTCCATTTTCAGCGACAGGCCGCACAGCACGCCGCCCACCGTCGTGTGATGGCTCTCGATGAGGGCGCGCACGCGGCGGAACGATTCGCCGTTGAGATTTTCCCACATGTCCTTCGAATGACGGTCGAAACTCTCGAAACGGCCGGTCAGCGAGGCCGAGACGTCGTTCAGTTTCTCGCTCAGGAAGCGGCACACATGCATGAGAATGGGATCGCGGCGCATGTGGAAATTTTCCTGCACCTCCTGCACGATTTCGATGAAACGGGTGATCTTGGGGATCAAATCATCGAGGCAATTTTTATAATAGGCGAGCGACAGGAAGATATCGGCATACTCCTCGAGAAACTCGGGCACTTCGGTGATATCGATATCGAGCTTTTTCGCCAGCGTGCGCAAATTCTTGATAGCCGATTCCCGGTCGGGATTGGAAAACATGCCGATGAGTTGATCGAAATTCTCGATGTCCGCGTTCGAATCGCCGTAAACCTGGGCCAGCAGCGGCGAGGTGAAGACGCGCATATATTCGGTCAGCTCCGCCTGCTTGGCGTCGGACAGCCGCAGCGCATCGACCTCTTCCAGCTCGATCCCGGCGCGGCGCAATTCGATGCGCAGGCTGTAGACATCGTAGCTGTTGAGCCGCGCCAAAATTTCGATCAGCCGTTGATCCTCCAGATCCTGAGCGCTCGTCCAATTGAAATGGATTCCCGCCACGTCCGGATCGATTTGGCCGCTGCCGGATTTGGCGTCCCGGTATATTTCGATGACCGACTTGAAATGCAGGTTCTTGATCATGCGGGCTTGTTTCAGGCTGACGGTGAAAAGCGGCAAGATGGAGAGCGGCAAAACATGCAGCGAATCCATATCCGCGGCGGTTGAATTGCCCTCTGTCTCGATCTGATTTGCCGCCGCGCCGTTCATTCCTGAAATGGCCCTTTTTCAGTGGTGATATTAGTCTTGCCCGATGCCGCCGAAACCGGCTTTCGAGTCGTTTTTTGGTCCCGCCTTCGTCACACGTTCTAACTTCTTGAAATTTTATGTTTTTATCCGGCCGAATCGGATGTAAGCCTTGCCAACCGGGGTTATTATGACCGAAGGCTATTAACAACGGATTGAGACCAGCGAGAAATTCCGGCCAAATTCGGAGAAATTTTCACTGTCCCCCGGGCGCCCGAAATGAACAGCAAGTCTCGGCACGGAAGCTGACGCGTGAAGACGGCTCCGGCAACCGTTCTGCCACGCTACGGTTTCGTGCTGCTGGTGCTGCTGACGCTGTTCTGGGGCGCCAACTGGCCGATCATCAAAATCGCCCTCGAGGAACTGCCGGTGCTGACCTTCCGCGCCGTCTGTCTGGCCGGCGGTGCGCTGGTCATTCTTTTGCTGAGCAAGGCGGCGGGCCATTCGCTGGTCATTCCGCGCCGCCTGTGGCCGGTGTTGGCTCTGTGCGCCCTGTTCAATATCACGTCGTGGCATATCCTGACCGGCTACGGCGTCGATCTGACAAGCTCGGGCCGCGCCGCCATCATCGCCTACACCATGCCGCTATGGACGGCGCCGCTCGGTTTTCTGGTGTTGCGCGAAGGCGTGACCTGGCGCCGTGTTTTTGCCTTGACGCTGGGCACCGCGGGGCTCGCCATCCTGATGGTCAGCGAGGTCGGCAAATTGGGCCAGGCACCGCTCGGGCCGCTCCTCATGCTGGGCGGCGCGATGGCCTGGGCGGCCGGCACGGTAACCCAGAAAAAAGTCGATTGGGGGGTGCCCACCACGGTCCTGGTGGGCTGGCAATATGTCATCGGCGGGCTGCCGATATTTGTCGCCGCCGGGGCATTCGTCGGTTATGAAAGCGTCTCTTTCCCCGGCCTCTGGCCCCTACTGAGTGTGCTTTACAACATCCTCATCGCCTTCGTTTTCTGTTACTACGCCTATTATGAAGTGGTGCGAATTTTTCCTGTCGGCATCGCCACCGTGGGCACGCTGGCGACACCCGTCGTCGGCCTGTTCTCGGGCGCCCTGCTGCTCGGCGAGGATTTGGGCTGGGCCGAGTACAGCGCCCTCGCCCTGGTCGTTCTCGGGCTCGGCCTGCCGCTCCTGCTGCGCCCGTCGCGGGTGGTGCTGAAGTGAGCGCGGCGGCGGCGGCGCGGGGCCCGACCTGCTGGGTGCTGAGCGAAGGCATGGCCGGTACCGAGAATCAATGCCTGGCGCTGGCCGCCGCGCTCGGGCTGGCGCCTGAAATCAAGCGCGCGGCGGCAAGATTACCGTGGCGCTGGCTGGGCCCCGGCATGGCCGCCGTGGCGCCGCAATTCTTGGCGCGGGGGCGCGATTCCCTGGCCCCGCCCTGGCCCGATCTGGTGATCGCCGGCGGGCGCAAATGCGCCGGCCTGGCGCTCGCCATCCAGCGCGCCAGCCGGGGCCAGAGCTTTACCGTGTTCGTGCAGAATCCGCGCCTCGGCCAGGCGCGCTTCGATCTCATCGTCGCACCGCGCCATGACGGCATCGCCGGCGATAATGTTTACACCACGCGCGGCGCGCTGAGCCGCGTCGGTGCGGCGGCGCTGGGCGCCGCGGCGGCTGAGTTCGCGCCGGCTTTCGCCGCTCTGCCGCGTCCCCTCGCGGCCTGCATGATCGGCGGTGCCTCGCGTCGCCACCGCCTCACGGAAGCCGGCGGGCGCGGCCTCGGCGAGGCACTGGCCAAGCTCTCGGCCAAGAGTGGCTGCGGCCTTCTCATCACCCCGTCGCGGCGCACGCCGGGCCTGAGTTTTGCCGCGCTCGA
>CAJXFT010000020.1 GCA_913053235.1 uncultured Alphaproteobacteria bacterium | reverse complement strand
CGGATCGTGACTCGCGGTCATCACCATGGCCGGCGGCAAACCGCTGAGATCGGCGGCGCGCAGTGGCGCCGCCCTGACGTCGGACTTCTCGGCCTCGCTGTTGAGATAGCAATCGAAGAACCAGCGCATCAGGTCGGCGGTTAAAAGATAACCGTCGGCGAAGATCCGGTAGGATTCGGTGTCGTCGCGGGTGTCGGTAACCGGATAGACGAGGAGCTGGAAAACCAGTGGCGGGCCACCTTCCGCTTTCGCCCGCTGGGAGACCACGGCGGCGATACCGCCGCCGGCGGAATCGCCACCGACGGCGATGCGCGCCGGATCGCCCCCAAACCCGGCGCAGTTCTCCGCCACCCAGCACAAGGCCGCCCATGATTCATCGGTCGGTTTGGGGAACTTGTTCTCCGGCGCCTTGCAATAATCGACGCCAACCACGATGCACCCGGCGCCGGCGCTGAGCGCCCGGCAGACATGGTCGTAATTGTCGAGCCCGAGGATGACGAAGCCGCTGCCATGATAGTTGACGAAGACCGGCAGCGGACCGGTATCGGCGCCGACGTTCGGCCAATAGATGCGTATCGCGATGGGGCCGTGCGGTCCGGGAATTTCGCGGTTTTCGATGCGTGATATCTCGGGCCCCGGCGCCGCGAGCTCGCGCCCGAGGGCGTCGAATTCGGCTCGAACCTCCGACAACGGCCGCTCCCATGGCGGCGGCCCCACGTCGAGGGCGTTAAGTTCATCGACGAGTTTTTGCACCTGTGGATGAAGTGGCATGATCTCAGCCCCGCTGATTGTCGAGAAAAGCCAATAACGTGTCGAAATACTCGCCGGGCTCTTCCCACATCGGCAAATGCGATGAATTCTTGAATATCCTGATGCGCGAGTCGGGCAGCGCGTCGTGTATTTTTTGCGAGCAGGCGGGCGTCAATTCGTCATGCATGCCGCACATCACCAAGGCCGGCTGGGTAATTCGGTGCAGGTCGGGAATGCGGTTCCAATCCTTGATGCTGCCGGTATAGGAAAATTCGTTGGGCCCCTGAATGGCTTCGTAGGGGGCATGGTTTATACCGTCGACGGAACGGTTCAGCGCCTCGGGCCAGACGTCGAGGCGGCACACATGGCGGTATGTCAGCACCGTCAAGGCGGCCTTGTATTCGGGATGCTCCAGGGTCCCCTCGGCCTCGTGGCGTTGCATCATGGCCTCGGTCTCCGGCCCGAGCGCCTGGCGAAGGCGCTTCAATTCGCTCACCAGATGCGGGATATCGCCGGCGCCGTCGGCCAGCGTAATGGTCTTGAAGCTCTCCGGATATGTCAGCGCATATTCGATGCCGAGCCAGGTGCCCCAGGATTGGCCCAACAGATGCACCTTGCCTAAATTCAATGAAGTGCGAACGGTCTCTACCTCCTCGACATAACGCTCGATGGTCCACAGCGAGGCATCTTCGGGGTGGTCAGAGGCGCCGCAGCCGAGTTGATCGAAGGCGACCACGCGATATCCCTTGTCGGCCAGCCAGGAATGCGATTCACGAATGTAATCGCAAGACACGCCGGGGCCGCCATTGACGCAAAACAACACTTCCTCGCCGCCGCCGAAGCTATAGGCGACGACATTGTAGCCATCGACCTCGATATTGAAGGTCTCGTCGGGCTGGCGCTCTTTACTCTCGGATGTCATCGGCGGTCCTTTCAGCTCATCGCCCAAAAGCGGTTGTCATCATTGCCTGCTGATGCGGTTCGGGTGCGGCCAAAATTAACTTCGCTTCACACCGTTCCGCAATCATTCAACGCTCCGTATGAGGTCTCCCGGCCGCGCCAACTCATGAAGCATGTCATCGAGATAGGTTGCCAGTTCGTCCGGGCGCAGTGATCCGGGTATGACGAAATCCGAGAAAACGCGCCGCTTCCCTTGGTCCAGCCTGTACATGACCCAGCGTTCGTTTTCACGGACGACCTCAAGCCGGTATCTTCCGTAAATATCAAATCGCAGCGTTTGGGTCATGATTCGGGCCGGGTGCGGCGGCTGGAGATCATTGTCCGGCTAGCGAGGTTTCACGGCCCGGATTGAATACATCAGGGGAAGGCGCTCCTGCCCATCCGGTAGCCGCCACCAACCGTCGTCTCCCTCGATCATAAAATGAAGCGCCTGCCACAGACAGCTCTTATGTTCGCGCAAAAATTGGATGGTGAGACCGGCGTCGATCAGCGCCGTGACGATTTCGCCCAAACCATGCGGCCAGCAATGCTGGACAGTGTGGCTGGTGTTATAGCGCCCGTCTTCCTCCCACACCGGATCTCCTTGCCACCGTAATGGTTCCGACCTCTCAAAGTAGGGAAGGCCGACAACAAGTTTGTCGTCATCGCGCTCGTCCTCGAGTGACCACAGCACCGGGTGTGCCTCGCGGATGTAGAACACGCCACCCGGCTTGAGCAATCGGTCGATCACGTTTGCCCAGCCGGCAATGTCCGCCAGCCAGCACAGCACGCCGCCGCTGGTATAAACGATATCGAACAGCTCGGGCACGGCCCGCGGCGCCTGGTATAGGTCGGCCTCGACGAAACGGGCGCTCGAATCGATGCGTGTCGCCAGATCGGCGGCCACCGCAATGGCGCGGGGTGAGAAGTCGACACCAATCGCCCGCGCGCCGAGCCGCGACCAGGCCAACGTGTCGAGGCCAAAGTGGCATTGCAGGTGAATCAGTGATTTGCCGCGCACTTCCCCGACCGCGTCGCGGTCGGCGCTGACGACATCGGTCAGCCGCGCCGGGTCGGCGAGGAAACCGTCAACCTCCCAGTTCCTCAGGTTAACGTCGACGCGTTCATTCCAGTACGCCTTGTTTGCCGCATAATACCGATCGAGCGACATGTCTCTCTCCCACCCCCACGAAATATTGCCGCAAGAATAGTATTTTCGACGAGTCGGTGCCAATCGACGCCGGTCTGCGCTAAGCTCAAGGCCGGTCAACGCCATGATTTTTCAGCCACGCCGCCAAGCTGGAGGCCAGCATCATGAGTCCTTTCAAATATTCCTATAATGCCATCGTCTTTACCGGCGAGGATTTCACCACCCAGGCTCGGAGATTGTCGAGATTTGGCTATGACGCCATCGAGCTCGTCGGCGAGCCGGATTGGTATGATTTCGCCGAAGTCAGGCAGGTATGCGCGGATTTCGGCATTGTAGTGAGCTCGATCTGTTCGATGTTTTCGACCGAGCGCGACCTCAGCCATCCCGATGTCGAGCGCCGTCGGAAAGGTGTCGATTACTGCCGGGAGATCGCCGATATGGCGGCCGAGGTGGGGGCGCCGATCATGATCGCGGCGCCCTCGGTGTGGAACAAGATGCACCCCTTGGCACCGCTCGACCAGGAGAGGGAATTGGCGGTCGAAAATCTGCAAACGGCCGGCGAATATGCCAACTCGGTCGGCGTCGGAATCGCCATCGAACCGTGGAACCGCTACGAGACCTATTTCATCAACAGGCTCGATCAGGCGCTCGAGCTCCTGGCCGAGCTCGATCTCTCGAATGCCGGTGTGCATGGCGACATGTTCCACATGGCGATCGAGGAGGGGAGCATCGCCGAGGCATATGCGCGGGCGGGAAAACATCTGACCCACACCCATATCGCCGATTCCAACCGCGCGGCGCCGGGTACCGGGAACAGCGATTTCAAGCCGGTCCTGCAGACGCTCCGCGATATCGGCTTCGACGGCTATCTGACGATGGAACTGCTGCCGGCGACGGCCGATCCGTTCGGCTGGGTGAAAGAGGGCCGAGCGGAGGAATTCAAGGATTCATACGCCGAGCAATCGATCGCCTATCTGAAGCGCATCGAGCAGGAGCTGAGTTAAACCGGGAACCAGTTTCTGGGCTCGAGTTTTTCGACGATTGGGCCGGGCATCGAATCATGTATTCGCCCGACCACTTGACCGCCCTCAATCACCGCCGGGCGATCATGGATCGGCGCCAGGAAGCGGCTGGAATTGAGCATTTTCTTGATGCTCGCCTTCTCGCCGCGCTTGGTGCATCCGTGGTTGCCGGTGGTCGCCGGCTCGCTCGCGAGAACCTGGTAAAGCGGGTTCACGAGTTGATCGTTGATGTCATAGATGACATCGCCGCAGACGCAGACCGTGCCTTCCGAGGTGGTGATGAGAATATTCATCGAGCCATCGGTGTGCGCGCCGGCGGCCTCGCACAGGACGCCCGGCATGATCTCTTCGGGGCCGGACAATTCCAGATCGAGCAGCCGTAGTGCGTGATGCGAGTGCAAGCGGTCGACCAGATGCTTGACATCTTCGGCCGGATATTGCTCGCCCATGATGCCCGAGACGGAGAACTCCAGTTCTCGCCGATTGATCACGACGGTGGTGTTGTCGGGAAACTGATCGTCCTTGCCGGCATGATCTATATGAAGATGGGTGTGCAGGATGTATTTCACGTCGCCGTATTTGAGGCCGTGCTGCTTGAGCTGGTTTTCAAGCAGCTGTTCCTCGGTTTGGATGCCGACCATGCCGAGGCGCTCCATAATGCTCGGAAATCGGTATCCGGTGTCGACCAGGATCGGTGCCTCGCCGCCGAGTATGAGGTAGCCGAAGGTCGGGACGCGGGCGATCTCGCCCGGGTTTCGAGCGAGAACCAGGAAACTCGTCTCCAGTTCGATATCGCCCAAATCGAGAACTTTAACTTCGAGGGTCATCAGCATTCTCCCAGAGAAGCGCCAGCCCTTTCCACACCTCCAGCAGCGAGAACATCGCGAATCCAGGGCGCTGTCAACGGCGGCGTAAATCCGCCCGCACCGGTTCCACGAAATTGCCCTTCCATTTGGTGAGCTTATTGTTGTTATACTTGCTGATGCGCAGATTGGGCATCGTTACACGGAAGAAGGATTATCATGATACGCGGCGTACACCACACTTCGATCTCGACCAATAATTTTGACGCGATGGTGCATTTCTATCGCGATCTGATCGGCCTGCCGTTCGCCACCAGCTTTGACTGGGAGTCCGGCAACGATGCGGCGGATCAGGTCGTCGGCCTCAAGGACAGCGCGGTGAAAACGGCGCTCTTGCGCGCCGGCAATATGTTCGTCGAGATCTTTCAGTATATGAATCCGCCGGGCAAGGACGGCGACCCGCGACCGCCGGCCTGCGATGCCGGCCTCACTCATATCTGTTTCGACGTCGTCGATATCGAAGATGAGCAAGCGCGGTTGAGCGCGGCGGGGATCGAGTTTCACTCGCCGCCGGTTGAAATCGGCGGCATCGTCAAGGCGACTTACGGCCGCGATCCGGACGGCAATATCTTCGAAATGCAGGAAGTGATCGGCAAGGACCTGCCGATGGACATCAAGAATGTCGTTCCCGATATTGAGCAGCGCGGCATCGAGTAAGGGGTCGCGGCGGCGTTTCGAAGCGATCAATCGGCGAGGAGTCCCGGCGTCTCGCGGTACAGCCCCTTGCGCCATTTCCCGTCCAACATGTCGCCCATGCATCCGTTGAGGAATTCGACGAACGCGTCATCCAGCAGGTGCATGTCGCATTTGATCAAATCCAGGTTCGCATTGGCGCGGTCGATATTGTCGCTGAACACCGACCACATGGTGGTGGCGCGGATCGACCATCTCGGATTGTCGGGATCCGGCCACCATACCGGGCCGGCGCCCTTCTCCTTGGCCCAGCCTCTTTCGATAGTGGCCAGATCCGCCGACTGGTCGTAGGCGCTCCATCCCCGCATCGGCAGTGCGAGCATGGTCGGGCCCTTGGCATGATTCAGCTTGCTAACGACTTCAAGGGCCAGGGTCTTGGTTTCCTCCAGCGTCGGCGTAACCACCGACACCGCTTCATTATGGGTGTAAGGCTCACCCGAATTCTGGTACGACGGCCGCAAGCCTGCTTTGAATTCATCCAATATCGCCTGCGGCATGGTCTTGAGCGGCCCCCAGGCGCATTGCGCCAGGCCGCCGGGACAGACGATCTGGGGGATACCCATGGCACTGGCCGCCGTCAGGCGTTGACCCTCCCAATCCTTGCCGATGGCGTAAATACTGCCGAACATGCTGTTGCTCAACTCGCCGGTGGTAATATCGTACACCGCCGTGATTTGACCGGAGCGAATCAAGTCCTCCATGGTGGCGCCGGTGCCGACTTGATGGATGACGATGGTGTCCCAGCCGCGCTGTTCCATGAATTTGGCGCATTTCATCACCGTCGGCGTGGTCGTGCCGTAGGCCGTCAGCGCCACCAGGGGGCGCTGCTGTTTCGGCTGCGAGGTCTTCGCCGCCGCCATCGCCACGATCGCCGATGCCGCGTTATTTACGATCTGATAGGTGACCCGGTTGACGCCGATCTCGGATATCGGATTGACGATGTAAATGTCCTTGTTTCCGAGCCAACTGCTGACGTCGCCGGCGGCAAGGGTACACATCATGATCTTGGGGAAACCGATCGGCAGGGCGCGCATGATGCGCGTCGCCACCGACGTTCCGACCGAGCCGGCCCAGGCGATCACGCCATCGACCTGATCATCGCGGTGCAGCTCGAGGATCTTCTTGGCCCCGGCCCGGCCGACCAAATCGATCGCCTCCGTCCGCGACGCCTTGAAGACGTCGGCCATGGCGATTTGATCGGCGGCCAGAACTTCGCTCAAGGGAATATCGGCCCAAAGCGCCTCGGCGCCGAGGCTGATGTCCATCACCTTGGCATTGGCGCCTTGTCTAGCGATCTCGCCGGCTAGAAACTTGGTTTCATCGCCCTTGGTATCGAGAATGCCAAGGCAAATGATGTTGGCCTTTTTCCCGCTGGCCATGGCAATCCCCTTGCCTACGCGGCGCCCTTGTATGCCTGTGTGGCGGCAAGAATGGCCTTTTCAATAGGCATTCGTTCCGCCGCTGAACCGCCCATGAATCCGTGTGCATCGGTATGCTGCTTGACATAGCGGGCGTCCTCGGGCGTTTCCAGCGGGCCGCCATGGGCAAACAGAATGACATCCTCATTCACTGACCTGGCGGCGTCGAACATCTCCTGGCTTAAGCTGGCGGCGGTCTCCAGGTTCATTTGCGTCGCCGCGCCAATCTCACCGCCCTTGGTCGCTCCCAAATGAGAGCAGATGGCGTCGGCGCCCGCCCGGGTCAACATCTTGGCCTCTTCGCAGGTGAAGGCATAGGCAAAGGTAAACATGTTCATCTCGTGCGCGGTCTCGATAAATTCCAACTCGCGGCCAAATCCCATCCCTATATGTTCCATCTGTCCCGAGAACTCCGGTCCGAAAATCCGGCACGGCATCGGGCTGACGCCGGAAACACCCATGTCCCACAATTTGCCGAGATGCGCGCGATGCACCAACAATTGGTTGTGCGGGCCGGAAAGGGTGAGAACCGGCGTTTCTTTCACAACCGGCAGAACTTCCTCGGCGACCTCGAATACAAGTTCGTTGCAGTCGCTGTAAGGCAGGAAGCCCGCCAACGAGCCTTGCCCTTTCAGACGCCACCTGCTGGTACTCGAAATGCAGATAAGGTCGGCGCCGCCTTTCTCGAGAAATTTGGCGGAGAGCCCCATTCCGGTGTTGGGCATGAACAGTGGCTGTCCCGCATCGATTTCCTTGCGAAGACGACCGATAACTTCTTCCCGTGTATATCTGATTGCCATCACAGCCACACTGCGTTGGTTCGCCGATTAACCATATTCATTGTAAGTCAATAGCTCGCCAAGGCAAGCAGGGCGTGATTCAGCAAAAAAACCCTATTCGATTTCCGCCAAACGGGCGACGAGCCGGCGCGCCAGCGCGCCTATGACGCGGCGGCGATACCAGGGAGAAACGGTTGTCGTGGTCATCGGCTTGGCCTGGCTGGAGGCCAGCTCGGCGAGTTTATCGAGCATGTTATCGTTGACTTCGGCGCCGTTAAAGGCGTCGGTTCCGTCGACCACAAGCGGCCTCGGATTGACGGCCGTGAGGGCGATGCGAAGTTTCTCGATTCCCCCGCCGCGCAGCGTTAGCAGCGCCGCGAGGCCGGCCACGGGAAAATCGATGGCGCCGCGGATGCGCGATTTCGCGTAAGCCGAAGGAGCGCCGGCGGAAGCCTTGGGAAGCATCACCGAAGCCAGGATTTCGCCCTTTTCGATGGCCAGATGATCCATCCCGTCGTCACGGAAGAAATCACCCAAGGGAATGTCGCGGCGGCGCTCGGGGCCGATCAGCTCGATCCGCGCATCATGAACCAGCAGCGCCGGCGCCAGATCGCCGCTATAGGCGGCGAAACAAGCCTGGCCACCCGGCGCGACGTGGCATATTTCGCCACGATGCTTGAGGCAATAGGCGTTGGATGAGCGCCACCATTCGCTCTGGTTATAGAAAATGCAGCGCGTGTCGAGGCAGAGATTGCCGCCGACGGTGCCATAGGCCCGGTGGGTCGGCCCGGCGATGGCGGCGGCGGCTTCGGCGACGGCCGGATAATCGCGCGCGATCGCCGCATGCGCCGCTAACTGCTCAAGCGTGACGGCGGCGCCGATGCGCATGCCATCATTCTCCTCGTGGATATCTCCGAGTTCGGGAATTTGGCTGAGATCGATCAGAGCGGCGGGGGTTTCGATGCCGCGGCGCATATTTACGATCATATCGGTGCCGCCGGCGAGAAAGCGCGCGCCGTCATTTTCGGCGTAGAGAGCCGCCGCCTGCTCGACGCTCAGCGGCCGAAATAATTGAAACTTAGGCAGATACTCCATTACGCCCGCGCCCGTTGTTTTTTGGCGGCGCCTGCACGCTGCTTTTTCACCAACGCCTTCAGCAGGCGCTCGGGCGTAACCGGCAACTCCGCCGGGCGTATGCCGACGGCATCGGCAACGGCGTTGGTGAACGCCGGCAGAAAGCCCGAAAGCGAGCCTTCGCCCGCTTCCTTGGCGCCGAACGGGCCGTGCGGGTCGGCGCATTCGACGATCTTGACCTCGATGGGCGGCGATTCGACGATGGTCGGTACGCGGTAGTCGAGCATGTTGGCGGCGACGCCGAGCCCGGCATGGTAACGCGTCTCCTCGCTCATCGCCTGGCCCATGCCCATCCATACCGAGCCCTGCACCTGGCCTTCGACGGCGAGCGGGTTGAGCGCCCGCCCGCAATCATGCGCGACCCAAACTTTTTCGACGGTGATCTCGGCGGTATCTGGATCGATGCTGACCTCGACGACCTGGGCCGCATAGCTGAAAGCCATGGTGCCGCCGATCGCGGCGCCACGGTACTTCCTGCCGCCTTGGGATTCCGGAAGCGTCGAGTAATTGCCCTTTACGGTAATCGTGCCCGAACGCTTAAGCGCCTCCAACACGACCTCGTTGAATTCCAGCCCCTGGTCCTGACTGCCGGCGCGATACACTTCACCCAGACATTCGACTTCCTCGATTGGAATTTCGAGCCGCTTCGCCGCCGCTTCGATCAACAGTTCACGCAAGTTCCGCGCTGCCTCGATCGCCGCATTGCCGACCATATAGGTCACCCGCGACGAATAGGAGCCGTTGTCCTTCGGCGTCACGGCGCTGTCGCCGGCGACGATGCGCACACGCGACATGTCGATGCCGAGCACCTCGGCGACGCATTGCACCAGCACGGTCGAGGAGCCCTGGCCGATCTCGGCGGCGCCGGTCAGCAGGGTGATGGAGCCGTCGAAATCGAGTTTGAGATTGACCGTCGCGTGTGGCTCGCCGGTCCAGTTGACCGGCTTGGAGGCGCCGCTGATGTAATGCGAACAGGCCATGCCGAGGCCGCGATTGGGCCCGAGCTTGCCCTTGCGTGTGCACCAGCCGCTCGCCTCCTCGACCCAGTCGATGCATTCCGGCAGGCCATAGCTGTTGATCATCAGATCGTTGGCCGAATAGGTCGGCGCCTTCAGGTAGTTGGCGCGGCGCACCGCGAACGGATCGAGCGAAAGCTCCTCGGCCATGCTGTCGAGCAGGCTCTCAAAGGCGAAGCGGACATTCACCGTGCCGTGGCCGCGAAAGGCGCCCAGCGGCGGCGTGTTGGTCAGCACGCGGTAGCCGTCATATTTAATGCTCTCAATATCGTAGATCGCGAACAACAGGGAGCCGCTATAGAGCACCGTGACGATGCCATATCCGCTATAGGCGCCGCCGCGCTGCACCACGGCGCACTCGACGGCGGTGATTCTGCCGTCGCGCTTCATCCCCAGTTTCATGGTGATCGCGGTCTCGGGCCGGCCGCGATGGGTGATGAAGGTTTCCTCGCGGCTCGCCACCAGGCTCACCGCTCCCTTCGCCTGGCGCGCCAGCAGGCCGCAGATCAGTTCGATGTTCAGCGTTTCAGTGCGGCAGCCGAAGCCGCCGCCGATATGCGGCTTGACGACGCGGATGCGCGATTGATCCATTTTGAGCGTGCGCGCCAACATCAGATGCACGTAATAGGGCACCTGGGTGCTCGGCCATGCCGTCAGGCGCTCGCGCTCGCCGTCATATTCGGCGTAGGTCGCATGCGGCTCGCTTTGAACCTGGCATACTTCGGCGCAATGGAAACTCTCTTCGCGCACCAGATCGGCCTCTTTGAAGCCGCTCTCGGTGTCGCCCAGCTCGAACTCGGCGTGGCGCTCGATATTGCCGGGTTTGTCCTCGTGCAGCCGCAGCGCGTCGGGCGCGCGCGCCGCCTCGGCGGTGAAGTACCCCGGCAGCTCTTCATATTCGAAGCGGATCAGATCGAGCGCGCGGCGCGCTGTTTCGCTATCGATAGCGGCGACGGCGGCAACCGGTTCGCCGCGATAGCGCACGCGTTCGCGCGCCAGTGGATATTCGTTCATGGCGATGGGCAGAACGCCGAATGTCTGGTCGCAATCCTCGCCGCTCACCACGGCTTCGATGCCGGGCAGTTTCAAGGCCTCGGTGGCGTCTACCTTGATTATCCGCGCATGCGCCACGGGGCTGCGAAATATGGCGCCGACAAGGGCGTCCGGGCTGCGGTAATCGGCGGCGTATTTTGCCCGGCCGGTGACTTTTTCGGGGCCGTCGACCAGGGCTTGCGGGCGGCCAATCGACACCGTAGGTGCGTCGCGCAAACTCATTTGGCCAGCGCCTTGGCGGCGAACTGGACGGACTCGATAATTTTCACATAGCCGGTGCAGCGGCAAATATTGGACGCCATGGCGGCGCGAATATCCTGCTCGCTGGGCGACGCGTTGCGTCTGAGCAAACCCTCGGCGGCCATGATCATTCCCGGCGTGCAAAATCCGCACTGCGCCCCGAGTTTTTCATGAAAGCCGCGCTGTATGGCCGACAGGCGGCCGCTCGTCGTGAGGCCTTCGACGGTTTCAACATCGAGACCGTCGCAACCGACCGCCAGCGTCAGGCAGGCGTGGCGCGGATCGCCCGCGACGAGCACCGTGCAGGCGCCGCATTCACCGCCGTCGCAGCCGATCTTGGTTCCGGTGAGGCCGATGGTTTCGCGCAGATAATCGACCAGCAGCATATTGTCGGGCACCATATCCTGGCGCCGGCGCCCGTTGACGGTGAGGTTGATGGGGGTCGTCAATTTTCTACCCCGCGCATCTCAGCCAGCCGGAAGCGCTGTAACTTGCCCGTCGGCGTTCGTGGCAATTGTTCGACGAAGTTGAACCAGCGCGGATATTTGTAGCGCGCCAGCCCGCTCTTGCAAAATTGCAGCAGCTCCTCGGCGAGGCTTTGGCTGGCGGCGTTGCCTTTGTTCAAGACGATGAAAGCCTCGGGCTTGATGAGATCGTTGGCGTCGGCGCGCCCGCCCACGGCCGCTTCCGAAACCGCCGGGTGCTCGGACAGGCGTCTTTCAATTTCTATCGGAGAGCACCAGATTCCACCGACCTTGAGCATGTCGTCCTGGCGCCCGCAGGGCACGAAAAAACCATCCTCGTCCCGAAAGTAGCGGTCGCCCGTCCGCACCCAGCCGTCGATAACGGTATCGGCGGTCTTTTTCGGCTTGTTCCAATAATGCTTGAGCTGGGAAATGCCCCTGACCATCAGCAGGCCGGTCTCACCGGCTGAAACTTCCCTGTGATCCTCATTCACGATCTTGGCCTCAAAGCCGGGCACCGGCCGGCCGCTGGTGCCCGGCTTGAAATTTTCCGGCGTGTTGGAAATGAACGTATTGAGAAGTTCGGTGCTGCCGATGCCGTCAAGAATCGTCAGGCCGGTGCGCTCTTGCCAGCGCTGAAATAGCTTCGCCGGCAACGCCTCGCCGGCCGAGACGCAAAGACGCAGCGACGAAATATCGGGCGCGCTGTTTTCCATCTCCTGAAGCAGAATGGCGAAGAGTGTCGGCACGCCGAAAAAAATCGTCGGCCGAAATTTCTCAATCGCCGCGAAGACCGTTTGCGCGGTCGGCCGGCCATCCAGCAATACCGAGCGGGCGCCGCACCATAGCGGAAAAATCAGCCCATTTCCGAGGCCATAGGAGAAAAACAGTTTGGCCGCCGAGAAACATATGTCGTCCTCCTTGATGCCGAGCGTCGCGGCGCCGAAATAGTGGCTGATCGCGACCATTGCCGCGTGATGATGCACCACGCCCTTGGGAGAGCCGGTCGAGCCGGACGAGTAAACCCAAAAGCAGTCGTCGGACGCGCTGGTCGGGCAAACGGCATCCAACACCGGCGATTCTACGGCCAGCAGCTCTCTCAGGCCGCCGCCCGGCCGCTCGACGACAAGGGCGTGCGCCGGCTTGTGGCTGGATGCTTCGAGCGCCGCTTCAACCTCGTGCGAAAATTCCGCCGAATAGACGACGGCCCGGCAGCGCGAATCCTCGAAAATATACTGGTAGCCGCGGCCGCGCCAAAGGGTGTTTGCCGGCACCGGAATGACACCGCATTTGATCGCGCCCCAGAACAGATAGAAGAATTCGGCGCTGTCCTTGACGACCATGACGAGGCGCTCGCCCTTGGCGATGCCGAGCCGGCACAGCAGGTTGGCGCAGCGGTTCACATTTTCGCCGAGTGCCGCAAAGGTCACGTCGCCGGCCGATGAGCTGACAGCGATCCTGTCCGCCCGCCCTTCATGCGCATGGCGCTCGACAAACGGCACGACGGCGTTGAACAGGGGCGGAAACCTCGGCACCGGCGGCGTCGCCGAGCTGTCAAACGCGACCTCGTGATCTCGCATGTCATGCCAGAACTGTTGTTGGCGGTGGGAGAGTAGCCTAGGCCGACGCAACGGGGTTGGGCAAGAGCGTGCGAATATGCGGCGCCATCTCACATTTCTGAAAGGCGTTGCCGGTGTTTCCTATCGATGACAAGACTGGTGCAGCCCAACATTGGGGGCCGCGAACGACATGCCACGCGAAGTAAAACTTATCCTCAAGCATATTGGTGACAACGTGTTTTGGGCATTTCTCGCCCTGATGATCATTCTCGGATGGGCGCTGGATGTGCCGTTCATCAATGTTGGCTTGACCGCGCGCTAGCGCTTTTCCCCTGTGCCGGAATTTCGACGATCGGACTGTCGGTAAGCCCGGAAACGATGAATGGCGTCCGCGGCGAGCCGATCGTGCCGGAGAGCTGCAAGCTTTGATCGAAGCGATCGACCGAGCCTTGCAGCGCCAGGGCGACATCGCTTTCGCCGGCGCCGCCATTCTCCAGCCAGATATCGAATTCACGGCCAAGACCGGCGGGCCAGCCTTGGTTGAGGGCTTGCAGGGATGATTTTGCCAAGCTGCCATGCGCTTCCAGCGACACCAGGCTGGCTTCGAGGCGCGCATGGCCGGCCAGGCTGAGCGCCTTGCCGCTGAGATCGAATTCGGCTGCGTCGACGGCAAAGAACTTGTCCATATCGAGCCGTATCGAGCCCGAAACCGGTTCGCTCATGATCGGGCCGGGCACCGGGCCCGGCAACAGGGCGGCGAGACCGTCGAGCGCGAGGTCGATGAAATTCAACGCCAATTCGATGCGTTGATCCTTGGTGCGGTAGAGGCCCTCGGCGGAGATGTGCACCGGCCGGGCGGCGGTCTCGACGGCCAGCTCGAAGGTGCTTCTGACGCCCTTGGCGTGCGGCGCTATCAGAATGTCGGCATCCGAAACGAGCAGGCTTGAATTCTCCACCTCATTGCCGATGGTGATTTCGGCGTCGATGATGCGCATCTCGGGCAGAATTTCTTTCTCGCCTTCCTCCGGTTCGGGCGCCGACGCCATGGTGATCAGGAAATCCTCGAGAATTTTTCCCGATTCCCCCGGCTTGTCGGCGCCGCCGGCGGTCTTGATCCAACGAATCCTGGGCGCCACCACCGTAATTGCCTTGGGCTTCATGTCGCCGCCGATAATGCCGGCGGGGCTCAGGCCGACGACAATCTCGGGGACCGAGGCGATGTCCTGGGCGCTGGAATCGGCGACGCGCACGCCAACCAGCGCTAATCCCGTGTTGCCGAGGCCGTCGCTCCAGCGCAGTTCGAGATCGTCGAATTTGACGTCATAGGCGTAATACAATTTCTCACCGAGCGATTCGCGCAGGTCCGGGCCCATGAAGGCGACCGACACCGGGCCGACCGCGAGCCGCGCCGTGAGCGCCGCCGTGATCAGGATCGCCGCGGCCAACACGCCCGCCAATGCCAACAGGGTGTAATTGCGAAACCCGCGTAATATGGTCGAGCCGCCTTTGAGCATGACGATCCAGTGCCGCTTGTGAGAAAGCTTGCGAAGTCTAACCTCTTAAGAAAAAGAGATAAATCAAGAGCTATCACGGCGCGGTGATGGCTTTTGGCGATATTAGGGCTTAGCGTGGCGCCGCGTCGATGGCTAATATTGGCGCTTGGAACCGCACTTGGCGGAGAGCCGACAGATGAATAGAGCGGAACGGCAACGGCAGGAAAAGGCGGCGAGGAGCGGCGGCGCTTCGCCAAGCAACTGTCGGACGGTGCGAAAGGCGGCGGTGTGGCTAAAGTAGCTAAAAAATAGCCGGCCAAAAAGGCGAAATAAATAGCTATTTTACACGCCTAAATAGCGATGAACGGCGGCCTCGTCGGCGCCGAGATCGGCGCTGGTGCCGTGCCACACGGTGCGCCCCTTCTCCATGATGTAATGGCGCGAGGCCAGGCGCGACAAATCCTCGACATTCTTGTCGATCACCAGAATCGACAGCCCCTCCGCCTTGAGGCGGGTGAGACAGTGCCATATTTCGCGGCGCACCAGGGGCGCCAGCCCTTCCGTCGCCTCGTCGAGGATCAGGAGGGTGGGATTGGTCATCAGGGCGCGGCCGATGGCGAGCATCTGCTGCTCGCCGCCCGATAGAAGTATGCCCATGCTGGCCTTGCGCCGCGCCAATTCGGGGAACATGTCGTAGACCCGCGCCGCGCTCCAGGGGTTCGGCCGCGCCGCCCGGTTGGCCGCCGTGGCGACGAGGTTCTCGTTGACCGTAAGATTGGGGAAAATCTGCCGCCCTTCCGGCACCAGGCCGAGGCCGGCCTGGGCGACCCGGTGGCTCGCCAAGCCGTCGATGGCGGCACCGGCGAAGCTGATGCTGCCCCTGGCGACGGGCAGGATTCCCATGATCGCGTGCACGGTGGTGGTTTTGCCCATGCCGTTGCGCCCCATCAGGGTGACGACCTCGCCCTCGCCCACGGTGAGC
This sequence comes from uncultured Alphaproteobacteria bacterium, assembly GCA_913053235.1. Taxonomy (GTDB): domain Bacteria; phylum Pseudomonadota; class Alphaproteobacteria; order UBA828; family UBA828; genus PTKB01. Next base: position 14,430 of record CAJXFT010000020.1, on the reverse strand, counting down.
GACATGGCGAACAGCGCCTGACTGGCGCCGTGGAAAACGTCGATTTCCGAGACCTCAAGCATCGCCAATTGTCTCCCCAGGCCCCTCCATACCGAGATAGGCGCGGCGCACATTTTCGTCGGCGCGAATCTGCTCCGGTTTCCCCGAGGCGATCGCCTTGCCGTCGACCATGACGGTGATGCGATCGGCCAGGGCGAACACCACGTCCATGTCATGCTCGATCAGCAATATGCTCTTGGTTTCCTTCAATCCGCGCAACAGCACCACCATGCGCGCCGATTCCTCGGCCCCCATCCCGGCCATCGGCTCGTCCAGCAACAGCAGTTTCGAAGCACCGGCCAGCGCCATGGCGATTTCCAGTTGGCGGTGCTCGCCATGCGACAGCCCGCTCGCGTTCGACGCCGCTTTGTGGCCGAGGCCGACCTGCTCCAACGCCGCCATGGCGGGCCCGGTGAGGCGCTTGTCGCGCCGCGCGCGGCGCCAAAAGCGGTAGGAATGCCCGTCATGCGCCTGCACCGCGAGGAGCGTGTTGTCGAGCACGCTCATGGCATGGAAGATGCTGGTGATCTGGAACGAGCGCGCTATTCCGAGGCGCGCGCGGGCATGGGTCGGCAGGCGGGTGATATCGCGTCCGGCGAAAATGATGCGCCCCGAATCGGGCGCCAGCATGCCGGCGAGCTGCGCGATCAGGGTGGTCTTGCCGGCGCCGTTGGGGCCGATCACGGCGTGGATTTTGCCTTCGCCGACATCGAGATCGACGCCCTCGGTGGCGGTGATGCCGCCGAAGGCCTTGCTTAAGCCCCGGGTTTCGAGAAGCGGCGCGTTCATTTGCGGCGCTCCAGCTTGGCAAGCATGCCTTCGAGGCCGCCACGCGCAAACAGCACGACGGCGATCAGGATGGCGCCGAGAATGAGCGGCCAATAGACCGTGGCGCTCGACAGTTGCTCTTCCAGAATGATCAGGACGATGGCGCCGTACAGCGGGCCGAACAGGCTGCCGGCGCCGCCGAGCACGACCATGAAGATAAGCTCGCCGGAATGGGTCCAGCCCATCATCTCGGGGCTGAAGAAATAGTTATAGTTGCCCATCAGCCAGCCCGCCGCGGCGGCCATGGCGCCGGCGATGACGTAACAGGCGAGGCGGTAGCGGAAGGTATCGAAGCCGAGCGATTGCATGCGTTGGTCATTGTCCTTGGCGCCCTGCACCGCCATGCCGAAGCGCGCATTGACGATGCGCGAGACGAGATAGAGCGCGCCGACCAGAAAGACCAGAACGACGTAATAGAACTGATGCGTCGATTCCATATCGATGATGCCGGTGAACTCGCTGCGCTGTTCGATCACCAACCCGTCATCGCCGCCATATTCCTCGATGCTGACAAAGGCGAAATAGGCCATCTGCGCGAAGGCCAGGGTGATCATGATGAAATAAACGCCCTTGGTGCGCAGGCAAATATATCCCGTCACCAGGGCAAACAGGGCGCCGGCGCCGATGGCCAGCGGTAGCTGCACATAGCCGCTATATTCGCCGTAATAGGCCGGTATCCCGACCGCGTAGGCGCCGATGCCGATATAGGCGGCATGGCCGAAGCTGATCATGCCGCCGTAACCCAGGATCAAATTCAGGCTCACCGCGGCGGTGGCGAGAATCATGATGCGCAGCGCCAGATCGAGCAGAAAGGGCTGGTCGAGGGCGCCCGTCAGCGCCGGTAAAACAGCCAGCGCCAGCAGCACCGCGATCCTCACGCCAAGGCGAACCGGCGGATGCATGGCGGCCATTTCCGCTACCGGTGCCGGGGCGGAAACAGGCCGCGCGGGCGGAAATAGAGAATTCCCGCCATCAAAATATAGATCGCCATGGCGGAGAGCGCCGGTGAGGCGGTCTCGGCGCTTTGATTGTCCATGATCAGTTTCATGAAATCGTCGAGGTAGGAGCGCCCCATGACATCGATCATGCCGACGAGGAGCGCGGCGATGAAGGCGCCCCGGATCGAGCCGATGCCGCCGATGATGATCACCACGAAGGCGACGATCAGGATATCGTCGCCCATGCCGATATTGGCTTCGGTGATGGGCGCGATCATCATGCCGGCGAGCCCGGCCATGGCCGCGCCGAGCGCGAATACCAGGGTGAACAATTTCCTGATATCGACGCCGAGCGCTCCCGCCATGCGCCGGTTGGAGGCGCCGGCGCGGATCAGCATGCCCATGCGGGTCTTGGTGACCAGCCAGATGAGGCCGACGGCGACCGCCAGGCCGATGGCGATGATGACCAGGCGAAAGGTCGGAATTTCGATACCGGCCGGCAGGCTGATTCGGCCGTTGAGATAATCGGGCAGCGCGATGGGGTTGCCCTCGGGCCCCCAAATGAGATGAACGGCGCCGTTGAAAAAGAGAATGAGGCCGAAGGTGGCGAGCACCTGATCGAGATGGTCGCGCTGGTAGAGGTGGCGCGAGACGATCAGTTCAACCGCGATTCCGAGGATGAAGGTGAGAATAACGGCGAGCAGCACGGCGAGGGGAAAGGAGCCGAGAGCCGAGGTCAGGGTGACGCAAAAATAGGCGCCCATCATGTAGAGCGAGCCATGCGCCAGATTGACGAAATCCATGATGCCGAACACCAGCGTCAATCCGGCGGCGAGAAGAAACAGCAGAACGCCGAGCTGAAGGCCGTTCAGCAACTGACTGACGAATAAAACCCACTCCATGGCGTCGGCGCGCGCCCATCCGTTACCGGCTTCGGCCGGAAACGCCCGCTTGATATGGTGGGCGCGTCCGGCCGAACGATCGGTTGATTAGAGCTTGCACTCCTTGGCGTAGACGTCCTGGTGGTTGCTGTAAACGGTGCTGACGATCTTGGTCGTCCAGCGCCCTTCGCTATCGGTCGCCGCTTCCCGCAAATAGAAATTCTGGATCGGGAAGTGGTTGTTGCCGTAGCTGTAGGGACCGCGCACCGAGGGGTAATCCGCCTTCTCCATGGCGGCGCGCATGCCGTCCATGTTGGTAAGGTCGCCGCCGACCGCTTCCACCGCGCTCTTGATGAAGAACAGCGTGTCATAGCTTTGCGCCGCGTAGAACGACGGATAGCGGCCGTACTTGGCCAGGAACGCCGAGACGAACTTCTCGTTTTGCGGCGTGTCCAGGTCGGGCGACCAGAATTGCGTCGCCAGCGAGCCGAGCACGCCCTTCATTTCCGCCTTCTGGAATTTCGGCAGGCTGAGCGCGTCCACCGTGTAAACAGTATAGAGCGGAATGCTCTCGTTCAGGCCGGCCTGCATATATTGCTTGATGAAGGCGCCGCCGGCCTTGCCCGGGTAGAACACGAATATGGCTTCGGTGCCGGAGGCCTTGGCCTTGGCAAGCTCGGCGGAGAAATCGAGCTGGGCATCCTTGCCCCATTTGGTCATGTCCTTGCCCTTGATCTCACCCTTGAAGGTGCGCTCCACTCCGGCGGCCATGTTTTTGCCGGCGGCGTAGTTGGGCGACATGATATAGAGTGATTTCACGCCGCGCTGGTTGAGAACCTCGCCGAGCGCCATCGGCGTCTGGTCGTTTTGCCACGAGGTCGAGAAGAAATTCTTGTGGCACAGCTTGCCGGCCAATTGGGAGGGGCCGGCATTGGCGCTGATCATGAATTTACCGGCGTCGAGCGCCGATTTGCGCGACGCCAGCAAGACATGCGACCAGATATAACCGGTGATGAAATCGACATCGTCCTGCTTGACCAGCTTGTCGGTCTTCTGCTTGCCGATCTCCGGCTTGAAGCCGTCATCCTCGTAAATGATTTCGATCTCGAGCCCGGCCATGGTGCCGCCGATATGCTCGTTGGCGAGATCGAAGGCATCCTTCATATCGTTGCCGATGACCGCCGCGGGCGTCGTCAGGGTGGTGACGAAGCCGATCTTGACCTTGTCCGCGGCCAGCGCCGGCGCGGCCAGCACGGCGGCGCCCATGATGGCGGCCGTGGCCACGGATATGAGTCCCATTTTGTGAATACGCATTGAAAGCTCCCGTTTTTGATTCTCTTTTATCTTGTCGCTGTAAATTTACGCCTTCTTGGGCGCGGACTCCAACCCCGATTGCGGTCCACGGCGTTTCACCTTCGCATGCGCTCGCGAGAAACGCCCTGTCTCTTTTGACGTGAGGCAAATGCGTCGCCGCGGGCGATTCCACCTGCCCGGGATTTACGCTTATGGCGAAATCAATCGAGTCTGACCCTTTTGATGTGACCCTTTCAGGTGGTACAGTGGCGCCAGGAGCTGGCCGCGAAAATGGCTCCAGCGCAGATAGCCGAGGCGCAAGCGGCTGCCGAAGGAATTTTACGAGCGTCAGTTAAAACAGGAGACACCAGCGAAGGTGCGCAGGTCGAAGGAGGAGTGAGATGACAAGAGCAATCTTTCTTGCCTTGGCTGTGCTGCTGGCGGGCTGCGCGCCGGGTCCGGGCGAATTCGCGGTCCGACACAACTACAGCAGACCGGGAGGTAGACTACGAGTATTGCTTCACTTGGGCAGAAGCCAACTATGGTGGTGCAGGTCCCTACGGTGGGCTCGCTGGGGCGGCGGATATCATCGCGCGCCGCAATGCCAACTTCCGGCTCTGCATGATGGATCGCGGCTACCGACACGACCCATACTGACTTTGCCGCTCGTAACGCCACAGGATGGTCTGCCGCCGCCGTTGTCGCCATGAGCACTGAAATCGCCGTCTTCACTTCGAAATCTGTATCCATGATCCTCGACGAGGGCGGCACCCGATCCTGGGTGCTCAATCCGGAACGTGCCAAGCGCTGCACCTATGTCGTCCTGTGCCGCAAACAACGCGGCCACATTGCTCCCGCGGAGGAGCTGCCGGAGCCACACGGCTCGGCCTTCCTGGTCGGACGCATCTCCAATGTGGTCCCGGTCGCAGCCAAACGCCTCCACCCGAATTCCAAGACCAAGGACCGTTGGAAGATCACGTTCAACGAGTACGCGAAAATCAGCGTCACGGACGTCTGGCAGGGCTGGCACAATCCGGTAAAGTACATGAACCTTGAGGAGTTTAAGGCGCTCGGGATCGACGTCAGGCGCCTGCATTTCAAGCCGATGCCGGTCCCGTAGCCGGATGAGATCGGGCCGGCCGCGTCCGAGATGCCGGATCATGTCCCGTTGCGTGGTGTAAGAGCCGCGCTGTGGTCCCGGTCTCCGGCGGGTTGGAATTCCGGGGAACGGAATTCCGACTCCGATTCCGGGGCCGCGGGCGCCGACCCTTTTAGAATTAAGTATCGTGGAATCAAGGGGTCAGATCAAGGGGTCAGACCCCTTGATTTCCCCTTGATTTGTGAAAATCGAAAATCAATCGAGTCTGACCCTTTTGATTTCTTTTGATTTCTCGATATCGCATGAAATTCGCGCCAGCGCGGCCAAACTGCGGGATGGTCGTCGAGCCGGACGCGCCATCGAGAATCCGGTCGGACGCTTAACGCCGTATCCGTCACGACGTGAACCAGTCTAGGCGCGTCGGGCGCCGATCGGCAGTCCGGCGATGCGGGCGAACTCTCCCGTGGCGAAGCGCGCCGGATCGCTCAGCCAATCGAGGAACATGTCGGTTGTGTCCAGCCCCCAGAACAGCTCGCCGCCCGCCACAATGGTGGGCACGCCGAATACCCCCGCCGCCACGGCTTCGTCGGAATTGTCCTTGAGCGCCTGTTTGGTTTCGGGCGCGGCGATCTTGGCTTCGTCGGCGGCGGGGCCGAGACGCGCGGTCAAGCGGCGCCAATCGGCTTCGCTTTCCACGTCGCCGCCCTCGCCATAGATGAAATTGAAAATATCGCCGATCGCGGCGCTGTCTTCGCCCAGCGCCACGGCAAGCCGGAGCGGCTTGAGCGGGTTGAACGGGTGCGCCGGCGGCATGGTGAAGGGGATGTTCCGGCGTTCCGCCAGCCAGCGGCAATAACGATAGGTATGGCGGCGCTTGGCGGGTATTTCAGCCGGCCCGAGATGGCCCCAATGATTGAGCAGGCCGGCGAAAAGCACCGGACGGTATGAGATTTCAAGGCCTTCCGGCAGGCGATCCAGTTCGTGCCATTGCAGATAGGCAAATGGCGAGATGAAATCGAAATACCAGACCGCCTTGGTCATGGCTTTACCGCGCGCCTCGGGTTTGCGCCTTTATCAGGACCCGGCCCGGCTGGCGCAGTCGATGCAGAGCACCGCATAGGGAAGGGCGGCGAGGCGCTTGGCGCCGATATCTTTGCCGCAATTGTGGCATTCGCCATATTCGCCACCCTTTATCCGCTTCAAGGCGGCGCGGATCTGCGCGATTTCGTCGAGCGCGGCGCCCTCCAACCCCTCCAGCACTTCGTCGCCGGAAATCTCCGACGCGCGTTCTTCCCAATCCTGGCTGTGCGTCGTTCTGAGGTCGCCCTCGAGCCCGGCGATGCGGCGTTCCAGGAATTCGAGTCTTTCTTCCAGTTGGCTCTGGAGTTCCGGGTTGTCGGTCATGGAGAATTCTCTCTTCGGGCTGGCGCCGTACAGGGTGGTTTATAGGTGTAAACATGATAACCGATATCACTATCGCGCACCAAATATGTTGCCATATTTGGTTCGACAGCAGTGCAGGGGGGGGATAGGTTTGCCCATCCCGCATCAGGTGCGGACAACCGGGGGAGGCGAGAATGCCGAGTAATTCAGAGGCCGTGCTGAAGCGGCTCGCCAATGAGGCCTTGCGGGTCCGGCGCAATGTGTGGCGCGCTCTGCACGCCGCCGGTGCCGGGCATGTCGGCGGCTCGACTTCAGCGGCGGATTTATTGGCGGCGCTCTATTTTCATTATCTGAATCTGCGCCCCGAGCAGCCCGACTGGCCGGACCGAGACCGCTTCGTGCTTTCCAAGGGCCACGCCAACGCGGCGCTTGTCGCCGTGCTGGCGCAGGCCGGATTCTTTCCCGACAGCCATCTCGATGAGTTTTACGGCTATCGGACGCTGATGGGAATGCATCCGGACATCAAGCTGGGTGGGGTGGAAATGAGCACCGGCGGGCTCGGCCACGGGCTTTCCGTCGGCGTTGGCATGGCGCTCGGCGGGCGCCTGCAAAAGCGCGGGTTCAGGACGGTTGTGATGCTCGGAGACGGCGAATTGCAGGAGGGCTCGAACTGGGAAGCGGCGATGTCCGCCGCCCATCTCAAGCTCGCCGATCTGACCGCCATCGTCGATTACAACAAGATTCAACAGAGCGGCCATGTGCAGGACGTGCTGGGGCTGGAACCGCTGGCCGATAAATGGCGGGCGTTCGGCTGGTCGGTGCGCGAATTGGACGGCCATGACATGGCGCAGATCACCGCCGCGCTCGACGCCCTGCCATTCGCGCCGGACAGGCCATCGCTGATGATCGCCCATACCGTCAAGGGCAAGGGCGTCAGCTTCGCCGAAGACACCCATCTCTGGCATCAAAATACGGTCGGTGATGAAATCTACCGCAAGGCCCTCGACGAGCTCGGAGAGCCGCTATGAGCGCCATGCCGGAGAGCGCCGTCAGCCAGGCGGCGGACCAGACGCGCCTGGCTTTCGGCCTGGCGGTCGGCGAGCTTGCCGAGCGCGACGATTCGGTCGTCGCCATCTCCGCCGATAGCGTCGATCTGATCGGCCTGAGGGGGCTGGTCGAGAAACATCCGGAGCGGGTGGTCGAGGCGGGCATCGCCGAGCAGAACGCCATGGGTATCGCCAGCGGCCTGGCGACGACGGGCATGCGGCCATATCTCTGCGGCTATGCGCCCTTCATCACGGCGCGCTCGATGGAGCAATTGCGCAACGATGTCGCCTACGCCAATCAGCGCGTGGTGATCGGCGCCGCGGCGAGCGGGGTTTCGCTCGGCGTTTCCGGCGGCACCCATCATGCGCTGGAGGATTTGGCGCTGATGCGCGCACTGCCCAACATGACCGCTATCGTCCCGGCCGACGCGTATCAGGCATGGCACGCGGTGTGGGCGACACGGGAGATCGACGGGCCGGTATATATCCGCCTCGGCGGGCGCGTCGCCGAGCCGCCCGTGACCGCGCGCGACGCCGCCTTCCGGGTCGGCCGGGCGGATTGCCTCAAGGACGGCGATGACGTGGCGATCATCGCCTGCGGCTGTATGGTGGTGGAGGCGCTGGCGGCGGCCGAGGCGCTGGCCGGGCAAGGCGTCGCGGCGCGGGTGTTGAACATGCACACCATCAAGCCGCTCGACGGCGATGCGGTATTGGCGGCGGCGGCGGAAACCAGGGGCATCGTCAGCGCCGAGGAGCACCGCGTCACCGGCGGCCTCGGCGGCGCCGTGGCCGAACTGCTGGCGCGCGAAAACCCGACAAGGATGCGGATGGTGGGAATGCCCGACGAGTTCGCAATCGTCGGCCCGACCGACAAGGTGCGCGAGGGCTACGGCTTGTCGAAAGCCAATATCGTGAAAAACTGCCTGGAATTGCTTGGCTGAATTTACCAGTGCACCATCGCCAGGCCGGCGACGGGTGAGCGGAAATAGGGAATGCGCGTGCCGCGCAAACTGCCGAGATAGACGGTTTTCAAATCCGCGCCGCCGAAAGTGACGCTGGCCATCCACGGCGCTATTTTTCCCGAAGCGGCGAGCATGAGTTCGGGCGTGACGCGGCGCTCGTAGAAAGCGGTTTCCAGGGCGTCGGTGGCCTCGGCGTTGCCGTCGTCCAAGAGGATGCGGCACTCGCCCTCGGGCGTCAGCGCGAAGAGCTGGTCGGACATGATCAGGGTGCCCCAGAGATTGCCGAAGCTGTCGAAGGCGATGCCGTCCGGGAAGCCCTTGCCGAGGTTTGACGGGCCGAAGATTTCGCGCTCCCTTAGTTCGCCGTCCTCCTCGACGCGCAGGCGCGAGATGCGCTTGCCGGTGGTCTCCACGACGTAGAGGAATTCCTCCCTGGCATCGAGGCGGACCTCGTTGGTGAAGGTGAAGCCGTCGGCGACGATGCGGATGGTGCCGCGCTCGACGAGCGCCACATAGCCGTCATCGACGTCGGGGGTGAAGGCGCGCATCCAAATTTCGGCGCGGGTCGAGATGGTCAGCCACAGGCGGTCCCTGGAATCGCGCAGCACGAAATTCACCTTGCCCATCGGCTTGCCGTCGATGTTGTCGTGCAGCGTGCCCGTTTGCCCGCTTCGGGTCATGCGTTCGAGCAGGTCGGTGCCGTAATTGGCGATCAGAATGTCGCCGTTCGCGGCGAAGGCGAGACCGTTCGGCAGCGTGCCCTCGGTAAAGCGCGATTCCTCATCGCCGGCGGCGGAAAAATCCGAAAGCTCGGCCGAGGTGATGAGTTGCTGCGCGCCGTCGGGTGCGATGCGCATCACGCCGCCGCGTGCATCGGCGCTCCACAGCGTGCCGTCGCGCTCGGCGAGGATGCATTCGGGGCGCTGAAGATCGCTGCCGATATAGGCTATGTCGGCGGCGTCGACGCGAAAACCATCGAGGGGATTTTTTGCCAACTTATTGCTCGATCAATGAAGTTTGGGCGTTTTCATATAGAGCATGCGGTCGGATGAGGAGATGCTGATATTGGAAATTTGATCGTTCCTGAGCAATGTCAGCGGCACTTCCACCCCGGCGCTGCCGAGAGACCAGGTCTTGCGCAGCATGCTGGCCAGATCGCTTACCGATTCGCCGGCGACGGCGAGGATGATATCGCCGACCTGGACGTCGGCGCTTTCCGCCGGGCCGTCCTCGGCCAGACCGGCGACCAAAAGCTGGCCGTTCGATTCCGCCGTATAGGCGCCGAGCCACGGATGTTGCGGATTCTGGCTTTTGCCGAACTTTAAAAGATCGTCGAGTATCGGCTCCAGGAGATCGATGGGGACGATCATGTTGCCGTCGGTCTGGGATTCATATTCGTCCACCTGTTGCACGAAAAGAGAGCCGATGCCGAGCAGCTTGCCTTCATGGTCGAGGAGCGCGGCACCGCCCCAATTGGGATGCGGCGGCGAGGTGAATATGGCCTCGTCGAGGAGATATTCCCAGTAGCCGGCGAATTCGCGCTTTGCCGCGATCCAGGCGCTGAGCGCGTGGCGCATGCCGCCATGGCCGGCCATGATGACCGGATCGCCGCTCTCCGCCGTGCGCGAATCTCCGATCTCGATCGGCGCCGAGGATATCTTTGCCAGCGCCTGAACCAGACCGAAGCCGGTATGATGGTCGTAAGCCACGACATGGGCCGGGATGGCGTCGCCGTCATTGGACAGCAGCCACACCGATTCCGCCTCGGCGATCAAATAGCCGATGGTCAGGATCAGGCCGTCGGCGCTGATCAGGACGCCGTTGCCGGCGCGCTCGGTGCCCAGCACCTGCGCCGTGAAGGCGTCCTCGGGAACTTCCGAGCGCAGCGCGAAAATCGACGCCAGCGCGGCGTCGAGATTGAACAGGCAATCCTCCGGCTTCGGCCGATTGGCCGGCGGGATCTCCCAGTCCTGATATTCATCCGACATGGGCGCTATCCGATTTTAATCGTTTATTTTTAATGGATTGCGGGGCATTGTTAACAATCGGATCGAGGGCAATCGCGGCCCTCGACGCGGCATCGCGCTCGTCCGCCACGGCGCCGTATAGCGTCGTCCGTTGGCGCGGCTCGCGGCCGATGCTTGCGATCAATTCGTCCATCTCAGCCGGTGCCAGTTCCTGCCCCCAGGCGGCGCCGGCCGAGCGTGTGATCGATTCGTTCATCAAGGTTCCGCCCATATCATTGGCGCCGGCGCGCAAGCAAGCCTTGCTGCCGTCCGGCCCCATCTTCACCCACGAGGTCTGAATGTTGGTGATATGGGGATGAAGCGCGAGGCGCGCCACCGCGTGCATGAGAATGCTCTCGCGGTATGTCGGACCCTTGCGCGCCCGGCCCTTGAGGTAGATCGGCGCTTCCATATGGACGAAGGGGAGCGGCACGAATTCGCTGAAGCCGTGCGTGCGCTCCTGCAGGCGGCGCAGGCGCAGCAGATGCCGGGCCCAGTGATGCGGCGCCTCGACATGGCCGTACATGATCGTGCTCGTGGTTTTAATGCCGAGGCCGTGCGCCGTCTCCATGACCTCGAGCCATTGGCCGGTGTCGATCTTGTCGGCGCAGATGACGGCGCGCACCTCGTCGTCGAGTATTTCGGCGGCGGTGCCGGGCAGGCTGCCCAACCCGGCACCCTTGAGGTCGCCGAGGAATTGCGCCAGCGAGACGCCCAGCGTCGCGGCGCCGTGCCACACTTCGAGCGGCGAAAAGGCATGGATATGCATGTCCGGCGCCGCCGCTTTCACGGTGCGGCAGATATCGAGATAGGTGTGGCCGCTGTAATCGGGGTGGATGCCGCCCTGCATGCAGACCTCGGTGGCGCCGCGCCGCCAGGCTTCCCCGACGCGCCGCGCGATCTCGCCATGTTCGAGGTCATACGGCTTTCCGCGCAGATTCTCGCTCATCCTGCCTTTCGAAAAGGCGCAGAACCGGCAGCGGAAATAGCACATGTTGGTGTAGTTGATATTGCGGTTGACGACGTAGCGGACGGTCTCGCCGCTGACCTCGGCGCGCAATTCATCGGCGGCCTGGCAAACCGCCTCGAAGGCGGCGCCGCGGGCCCGGAACAGGCCGGTGATTTCGGCTTCGCCGAGCGCCTTGCCGTCTCGCGCCCGGGACAGCGTTCGCTGCAATTCGCTGGACGGAGCGGGCAGGGCACTCGCGGCGGTGACCGGCAGCGCCGCCGCCGAGCCCGGCGACCAGTCATCGCCGCGCGCCAGGCCGTCGCTGTCGCTGGCGCGCAAAACGGCGCGTTGCATGTCCGGCGCCAGCCAGCGCTCGGGCGCTTTGGCATAGGCCGGATAGAGCGCCAGACGCTCGCACAAATGCTTGCCGGCGGCGGCGCTGTCGCGCGCCAGGGCATCCAAGTGCGGCCACGGCGCTTCCGGGTTGACGAAATCAGGCGTCACCGGCGAAACGCCGCCCCAATCATTGATGCCGGCGCCGATCAGCCGCGCCAGGCCGCTGGCGCCGCCGGGGCTGAGATTGGGCGGCGCCTGGATATTCATTTCGGCGCCGAAGATGAGGCGCGCCGCGGCGATGGTCCAGCACAGCTCGTCGAGATCGGGCTCGATTGCCTCGGCCATGCGCGTGCCCGGCTTGGCCCTGAAATTCTGCACGATGATTTCCTGGATATGGCCGTAACGCGCATGAATATCGCGGATCGCCAGCAGCGCCTCGATGCGCTCCAAGCGGGTCTCGCCGATGCCGATCAAAATGCCGGTCGTGAACGGGACCGCCGCCTCGCCGGCAAGACGCAAGGTTTCCAGCCTGACCGCCGGGCGCTTGTCGGGCGAGCCGTGATGCGCCATGCCCTTTTGGCAGAGACGCTCGGACAGGCTCTCGACCATCAGCCCCTGCGACACCGAGACCGGGCGTAGCGCCGCCACGTCCGCCGCCGTCAGGGTGCCGGGATTGAGGTGCGGCAACAGGCCGGTCTCGGAATGCACCAGCTCGGCCATGGCGGCGAGATAGGAAAGGGTCGTTGTATGGCCCAGTTCCCCGAGCTCGCGGCGCGCCGCCGCATAGCGCAGCTCCGGCTTGTCGCCGAGCGTGAACAGCGCCTCCATGCAGCCCGCCTCGGCGCCATCGCGGGCGAGGCCGAGAACTTCGTCCGGCGTGAGATAGGCATTCGCGCCCTTCTTCGGCGGCTCGGCGAAGGTGCAATAATGGCAGACGTCGCGGCACAGATGGGTGAGCGGAATAAAAATCTTGCGCGAATAGGTGATGAGATCGCCATGCGCGCCGTCGCGTAAATAACCGGCCTGGCTTTCGAGTTCCTCATACGGCAGAGCCTCGAAGGCGCGCAAATATTCCTCCGCGCCGGCGGCACCCGGAATGCGTTTGGCGATGCCGTTCATACGCCCGCCGCCGATGCCGCGGTGGCTGCGGCGGCCGCCGCCGTCATGGCGCCGTCATCGCGCTCTTGTTGGAGCCGCGCCGCGATGCCGCTCTCGGCGAGATAGGCATGGCTCAGCGTATCCGCCGGGCGGGCCATCAGCGCCGCGAGATCATCCGGCGTATCGATATCGAGGCCGAGGCCGGGCAGGGCGCATACGGTCGGCTCGATGCCGGCTGCCTGAGCCGCGTCGAGATGCGGAAAAAAGCTGTTGTCGCCGAAGCGAAGCGGCACCGCATCCGGCGGCGAACAGAGCACGCAATTGGAGCCCTGCTCGTCGCGCGCCGGAACGATCGTCATCGCCGGCGCCGGCAAATGCGCAGCTATCACCTGCTCGAATTCCGCCGCCGTCGCCAGCGGCACATCGCCCGGCACCTGCATGATGCCGGCGACGCCGCGCGCCATCAGCCGCGAGATGCCATGCGACACGGCGGCGGTCTGGCCGCGATTGTCACCCTCGGCGATGATCTCGGCGCCGAATCGGCACCCCAGCGCCCCGGCCTCCGGGTCGCGCGTAATCAGCGCGATGCCGTCGAGCGAGGGCGCGCCTGAGAGCGCGCCAAGCACATCGCCCAGCATGGCGCGAAAAAGTTCACGCCTTTCCCCGGCCCCCAACACGGGCGCCAGGCGCTCCTTGGCGCCAGCCATATCCTTGACCGGAACGACCGCCCACATCAGCGCGCACCCAGGCCCGCGCGCGGGCAAAATTGTCTATTGTTTGTCACAGCTTAATGAGCCTTGCCGGAAGGTTCAGGCGATCATGCGACGCTATGAAAAAGGTGCGGCTCTGTCAAACGGGGTGTGGGCCATGGGTGAGGCGATCCCGCTTTAGAATTTCAGACCGTATTCCACATTGCGGCGATAAAGCGGCAAGCATTTTCTAAATTGTTCATTCTTCGGGTATTAGCATCCGGCGCACGAAAAAAATCGCCGTGTTGAACATCAATCGACATGCAGAGTCGATTTGAAATTGGTTGATCTAGCCTAAGATTCTGCTCCGCATGGAGCCGGGCGAGGGTTGCAACGTAAACCCCCATCTCTCGCCTTCGCGTAATAGCTGCTTCTGATTCCCCACCCGCCTGAGTGAGGCGCAGAACCGCAGCGCCATGATGATCTGCATTTCGAATGCGCCCCGTCACCAGGAAATCCGTTCGGATAGATATTGCAACACCGGCCAATGGCGTCGATGCCCGCGTCATTGGATCCTCCCGTATGAAGATCGGATGGGAGAAACGTGCTTTCACTATAGTGCCGACGAGCCACTAGCCATGCGGCGAACTGCTCGAACCGGTCGGACTCGGGACTGTCGTCGATACCAAACTCTCCGGAAAACTCCGTGAGAAGTGAGAGGGTGATCTTGTCCATAGCTGATCCCACGATGACATTTGAGAATCGCCGCCGAGGAGCTACCCTGATCGATGGCCCCGAGCATCCTACCCCGCTGGCGTGTTCAGTCTAAGTGTCCGTCCGGAAAGAAGTTGATTCGTTGGAATCGTTTGTGATTCTGTATTGG
>CAJXFT010000019.1 GCA_913053235.1 uncultured Alphaproteobacteria bacterium | reverse complement strand
TCTCAGACCACATTTGGGAAATTGGCGAGCTAATCGAAGCGGCGGCGGGGCCAGAACAAACAGGCCATCAAGTGGGACGCTTCCGGGTAATTGATGGAGACCTAAATTGAGCGGTTTTAGGTATCAAACTCGCCTAAGTGTTTAGGTCTCCAAGTACCCATTGGTCCTAAAGAAATTCGCGAGATGGGCCGCAGCCTCTTCCGACGCAAAACGTGCAAGTACTTTCCCTGGCGCACGCGGATTTTGGTTGTCTATTGCGATAAGGTATAATCCCTGGCGCGTAAAGGTGGAATCGTCGTACAATGCGATGTCTGCTTCGTCCCTCGTGATTTCACCCAGGACGTAGCTGGTGCGGTTTGAACACTTCGCTATCGCCTGAAACATGAAGACTCCCTGATATTGGCAACGGCTTGGTCCACGGAGGCGTCAAATCAACTGTACAGCGGATGAAAGACATTGAGGCCGAATGCCAGAACATTTACGACCTCTGGCCGTCGATCTGACTTAAGATTTTTCACATTGTCCTAATTTAAATTCGCGGGTGTCCTAGTTAGGACAGCGCCCCATTGCCGCCGTCATAAAACCGTAACATTGGCGCTGTATTGCTCGGCCGTCCGAAAGCGCGTGCGAGGCGATTCGCGCGCGCCGCGACATTCGTTTTACCGGCGCGAGCGGAGGCCGCGAGCGCGTGCAGCTAGTCATTCTCCTCATCGCGCTCGGCGCGATCGCGGCGCTCGGCTATTTCCTGGCCCGGCGCAAACTGCTCGGCGGCGGCACCGGCGACACCGCCATCCGGCCGCATTCCATGCCCGGCTATCACGGCTGGTATGTGGCGCTCTGGTGCGCGCTGCCCTCGCTGGTCGTGCTGCTGTTTTGGCTGCTCTTCGAAGGGCGCATCCTGGAAGCCCTGCTGGTCTCGCATCTCGGCCCGGAGATCGCCGCGCTGCCCGGCGAAATGCTCGGCCTGCTGTTGAACGATATCCGCAATCTCGCCGCCGGCGACGCCGTCAGCCGCGACGCCGATCCGGCGCTTATGGCGGCGGCCGAGCGTTACGGCGCCATGCGCACCACCGCCCGCGCCGCCATGCTCGGCGGCGGTTTGGCGCTTGCCGTCGCCGGCCTGGCCTGGTCGTGGCGCCGCGTCGCGCCCGCCTTCCGCGCCCGCCACCGGGTCGAGCGCGTCGTCAGGGGCGTGCTGATCCTGGCCTCGTTCGTCGCCGTGGTGACCACCGTCGGCATCATCCTTTCGGTGCTGTTCGAATCGATCCGCTTCTTTTCCATCGTTTCCGTCGGCGATTTTCTGTTCGGCCTCGAATGGAGCCCGCAGACCGCCATCCGCACCGATCAGGTCGGAAGCTCCGGCGCCTTCGGCGCCGTGCCGCTCTTTACCGGCACCCTTTTGATCACCCTGATCGCCATGCTGGTCGCGCTTCCGGTCGGCCTTTTTTCGGCGATCTACATGGCCGAGTTCGCCAGCCCCAATGTGCGCAACGCGGTCAAGCCGGTGCTCGAAATCCTGGCCGGCGTGCCGACCGTGGTGTACGGCTTTTTCGCCGCCCTCACGGTGGCGCCGGCGCTGCGTGGCTTCGGTGACTATCTCGGCCTCGACGTGGCTTCCGAAAGCGCGCTGGCGGCGGGCGCGGTGATGGGCATCATGATCATCCCGTTCATCTCCTCGCTCAGCGACGACGCCATCATCGCGGTGCCGCGTTCGCTCCGCGAGGGCTCGCTGGCGATGGGCGCGACGCGCTCGGAAACGGTGGTCAAGGTGATCCTGCCGGCGGCGCTGCCGGGCATCGTCGCCGCCTGTCTCCTGGCCATCAGCCGCGCCATCGGCGAGACCATGATCGTCGTCATGGCGGCCGGCCTCGCGGCCAAGCTCACGGCCAACCCGCTCGAAGCGGTGACCACCGTGACGGCGCAGATGGTGACGCTGCTGGTCGGCGATCAGGAGTTCGACAGCGCCAAGACGCTGGCCGCCTTCGCCCTCGGCCTGGCGCTTTTTCTCGCCACCCTGGCGCTCAACGTGCTGGCGCTCTATATCGCGCGCAAATATCGCGAGCAATACGAATGACCGGCGCCGGCTGGCAGGTTTCCAAACACAGCGCCCGGCGGCTCAAGAAACGCTACCGCCGCGAACGCTGGCTGAAGGCGCTCGGCGTCCTCGCCATCACCGTCGCGCTCGGCGTTCTGGTGCTGCTGTTGGGCAGCGTCATCGCGCGCGGCTATCCGGCTTTCGTCAAGACGGAAATCGCACTCGAAGTGAATTTCAAGGCCGAACTGATCGACCCCGGCCAGCCGGGCGGCGGGAGATATGGCAGGATCATCCGCAACGCCCTGTTCGCGGCGTTCCCAGACGTGCGCGAGCGCGCCGAGCGGCGCCGGTTGCTCAAGCTGATAAGCAGGGGTGCCCGCTTCGAATTGCGGCGCATGGTCGAGAGTGACCCCGAGCTGGT
This sequence comes from uncultured Alphaproteobacteria bacterium, assembly GCA_913053235.1. GTDB lineage: Bacteria > Pseudomonadota > Alphaproteobacteria > UBA828 > UBA828 > PTKB01. The sequence goes on along the minus strand of CAJXFT010000019.1, from coordinate 28,250 downwards.
CGGGACGGTCAAAAAGGTATGGCTGACCGCTTCGTCCGACGTCGACATGCTGACCAAGGGCAGCCTGCCGCGCGACGTGCCGCAAGACGAGCGCCGCCTCTCCGACCGCCAACTCACCTGGCTCGACAGTCTGGACGCGGCGGAAAATGTGAGAACCAGGTTCAACTGGCAATTTTTCTTCGGTTCCGATTCGCGCGAGCCGGAGCTGGCCGGCATCGGCGGCGCGCTGGCGGGGTCGTTTTGGACCTTGGCGATCACGCTGATCCTGGCTTTCCCGCTCGGCGTCGGCGCCGCCATCTATTTGCAGGAGTTCGCGCCCAAGAACCGCCTCACCGATTTCATCGAAGTCAATATCAACAATCTGGCGGCGGTGCCCTCGATCGTGTTCGGCCTCTTGGGCCTGGCCATATTTATTCAGCTGTTCGAGCTGCCGCGCTCGACCGCCATCGTCGGCGGGCTGACGCTGATGCTGATGACGCTGCCGACCATCATCATCGCCACGCGCGCCGCGCTCGCCGCCGTGCCGCCGTCGATCCGCGAAGCCGCGCACGGCGTCGGCGCCTCGCCGCTGCAGGTGGTGACGCATCATGTGCTGCCGCTGGCGATGCCGGGTATTATGACCGGCACGATTATCGGCATGGCGCGCGCGCTCGGCGAGACGGCGCCGCTCTTAATGATCGGCATGGTCGCCTTCATCGTCGATATCCCAGCGGCGCCGTTCGATTCGGCGACCGCGCTGCCGGTGCAGATTTTCCTCTGGGCCGACAGCCCGGAGCGCGGCTTCACGGAGAAAATGTCGGCCGCGATCATCGTTCTGCTCGCCTTCCTCATCATCATGAACGCACTCGCGGTCTATTTGCGCCGGCGCTTCGAAATCCGCTGGTAAGACGGTATCCTGAAAGAGACAATGCTATGGCAATGACAATGACGACAATGGCGGCGACGGAAACGGCGAGCGGCCCGGCCGGGCATGTGCCGCCGAGCAAGATGGAGGTCTCGGGGCTCGACGTCTTTTACGGCGCCAACCAGGCCCTGTTCGATGTCGACATGAATGTGGCGGAGAATCGCGTGAGCGCCTTGATCGGCCCGTCGGGCTGCGGCAAATCGACCTTCCTGCGCTGTCTCAACCGCATGAACGACATCATCGAGGGCTGCAAGGTGAGCGGCAATGTGCTGCTCGACGGCAACGATATCTATGCCCGCGAGTTGGACGTCGTGCAGCTTCGCGCCCGCGTCGGCATGGTGTTCCAAAAACCCAACCCGTTTCCCAAATCGATCTATGACAATGTCGCCTATGGGCCGCGCATTCACGGCCTCGCCGAAAATGCCGGCGAGCTCGATGAGATCGTCGAAAACAGTTTGCGCCGGGCCGGGCTGTTCGAAGAAGTCGCCGAGCGCATGAGCGCATCCGGCACCAGCCTTTCGGGCGGCCAGCAGCAGCGCCTTTGCATCGCCCGCGCCATCGCCATCAGCCCGGAAGTGATTTTGATGGACGAGCCCTGCTCGGCTCTCGATCCGATCGCCACGGCCAAGGTCGAGGAGCTGATCGACGCGCTGAAACAGGACTTCACCATCGCCATCGTTACCCACAATATGCAACAGGCGGCGCGCGTCTCGCAGTACACGGCGTTTTTTCATCTCGGAAAACTGGTCGAGTTCGGCGAAACGGAAGCGATATTCACCAACCCGGAAGAAAAGCGCACCCAGGATTACATCACCGGGCGATTCGGATAAGACGTTGGAGCGTTTCACGTTCGCATGCGCTCACGCGAAATGCTCTAACATTTTGGAATTGAAGCAAATGCGTCGTCGCAGGTGATTCCACCTGCTCGGGATTTGCTCTATTGGAGTTTAAGCAAATCGTCGTCGCAGGTGATTCCACCTGCTCGGGATTTGCTCTAGGATAGTTTGCCAAAGGAGAAGGCCATGCCCGAGCATACAGTCACACGCTACGACGAAGAGCTCGACCAGATGACCGGCACCATCCTCAGAATGGGCGGCATGGTCGAGCAGCAATTGGCCAAGGCGATCACGGCGCTGATCAAGCGCGACCCCGAGCTCGCCGCCACCGTCATCGCCGACGACCAGCCGATCGACCAGTTGGAACATGAGGTCGACCATCTGGTGATGCGGCTCTTGGCGCTGCGCCAGCCGATGGCGGTCGATCTCAGGCTGATTACCGCATCGCTCAAAATATCCAGCGATCTTGAGCGCATCGGCGACTACGCCGCCAACGTCGCCAAACGGGCGAGCGCGCTGGCTCAGGTCGAACCGATGCGCCCGATGGCGGTGATCCCGCGCATGTTGGAGATCGTTCAGGCGATGATCAAGGATGTGCTCGACGCCTATATGGCGCGCGACGCGGAGAAGGCGCTGGCGGTGTGGCGGCGCGACGAGGAGGTCGACGAGACCTATAACAGCCTGTTCCGCGAATTGCTGACCTATATGATGGAGGATCCGCGCCATATCACGCCCTGCACCCACCTCCTGTTTATCGCCAAGAACATCGAGCGCATGGGCGACCACACCACCAATATCGCCGAGACGATCGCCTTTCTCGTCACCGGCACGCCGATCGACGAGGCGCGCCCCAAGGGCGACACCACGCCATTCGCGACCGCCCCGGACGAGGATTCCGAAAAGGCCGAGCTGCCGTGACACCCGCCGTGACGCCCTATGTGACGCCCTATGTGCTCGTCGTCGATGACGAGGCCGACCTGTTGACGCTGGTGCGCTACAATCTGGAGCGCGACGGCTTCGAAGTGGGCGAGGCGATGGACGGCGAGGAGGCGATGCTGATGATCGCCGAGCGCTGCCCCGATCTGGTTCTCCTCGACTGGATGCTGCCGCGGCTTTCCGGCATCGAAATTTGCCGGCGCATTCGCCGTTCGGCGGCGACGCAGAGCCTGCCGATCATCATGCTGACCGCGCGCGGCGAGGAAAGTGACCGGGTGCGCGGCCTCGATTGCGGCGCCGACGATTATATCGTCAAGCCGTTCTCGCCGAGCGAATTGGCGGCACGGATGCGCGCCGTGCTGCGCCGTCTGCGCCCGGCATTCGAGGCCGAGACCATCGAATTCGCCGATGTGACCATGGATCTCGCCGAATACCGGGTGACGCGCGACGGCGAGGCGGTTCGATTGGCGCCGACGGAATTTCGCCTGCTGCGCCATTTTATGGAGCATCCCGGCCGCGTGTTCAGCCGCGAACAATTGCTCGACGCGGTGTGGGGACGCGAAATATATCTCGAGCCGAGAACGGTGGACGTGCATGTCCGGCGCCTGCGCAGAACTCTGAATGCAGGCGGCAGGCGCGATATCATCCGCACCGTCAGAGCCGCCGGATACGCCCTCGATCAGCAGCCTTAACAGGGAAATAATCACATTAAAACAGGCGCTTAGAGTTTGTCACGCGGCGACCAAGCGATTGTTAATTATTTGTATGACAAAATGTCCTACATAACGGCTTTGGCGCGTTTTGACGCATGCCTGGCTATGCCTGACGGTGCGCCGAATGTTGCTCCGGCGGCGCCTCGCAACTGCCCCACAAACTCCCATTCGGACACTATATTTAGCGCTTTTTTTGCTCAATTATACTAATAATTGTGTTAGCTAACGCTCTGTAATGAAACAACTTAATAATGTAAACAGTTGTATCGTCACGGCGTCGGTGGTATGTAATACAGAAATCCGAATTGACATGCGCTCCCGGCCGGTATCATAGATGGTGGGACATAGTGGTAAGACACACTCAATGAGGTCGGACAATGGCAGATAGCAGGCCCGACAGCGGTCGCGCCGCCGGCGCCGCCGCGGTCAGGCAAAAAGCCAAGCCGCCCTCGCCATGGTCCGTGCGCGGCGTATCGCGCGAAGCCCGCGCCAAGGCCGGCAAGGCGGCCTCGCGGCGGCGCGAGACGATTGGCGAATGGGTCACCAACGCGCTCACCCAGGTCGCCAATGAAGAGCTCGGCAGCGGCCCGCGCAGCGAGCAGGTGCAAAACCCCAGGGCCGGACTGCCGACCGGAATCAACCAGGACGAAACGCCGCTCGGCAAGGCGCTGCTCGCGCTGGCCGAACGGTTTGAGCGCTCCGAGAAGCGCAACGATGCCATCGCTTCCCTGGCGGAACGCATGGAGGGCGCCGAAAATAACGGCCGCGACGTCAGCGTCATGGCGCAACAGATCGGCATCGTCGAGCAGCGCTCGCGCGCGCTTACCTTGCTCGTCGATCGGCTGGAATCGGCGGAACGGCGCGAAAACTCGCTGCTCACCCTGATGCACGGCGTCGCCGAACGGGCCGAACGCGGCGAGGAGCGCATCGCCGCGGTAACCCGCGGGCTCGCCGATCTGGCGCTCAATTTGGAAGCGGCGCTCAACCGAAACAGCGCCCACACGGCGCAAACCATCAGTAATTCCATGGCGCCGCTCGAGAATGCCGTCAACACGCTCGGCAAGCGGCTGCCATCGGCATCGTCTACGGCGCCAGCCGCGACGGCACCGGCCGCGACGGCGGCGGCATCGGCGCAGTTTTACGGAGACCCGGCGGCACCCGAAGCGGCGCCCGAAGCCCAACCGGCAACGCCGGGTGATTTTGCTGGAGGCGATGTAGCCGGGGATGACTCCGCCGCCGGCGGCAAGGAAAGAGGCGGCCGCCTCAAATTCGATTTCGCGGCGCTGAAGCAGCACGCCATCAACAACAGCCAGCGGCTGGCCCAGGATTTGGACGAGCCGGCCGAAGAGGAGAGACCGGCGCGCGGCGGTTGGTTCGGAAATAAACCGGATAGCGGCGGTCAAGACGGCGCCGAAGCGGGCGCTGGCGATAATTGGGAGAGCGCGTATGTGGCCCCGGATGGCGCACGAGACGGCGGCCAAGAAAGCGCCCGGAACGGGCTGGCGGACGGCCCGCAAGAACCGAATTTAGGTGAGCCCGGCGAAGAGAAAAAACCGGCGCGCGGCGGTTGGTTCAGAAGAAAATCGAAATCGGAAAGCGCGGATCGAGACGGCGCCGAAGCGAGCGCTGGCGATGATTGGGCGAGCGAGTATTTGGCGCCAGACGGCGCACAAGACGGCGCTCAAGGCGGCGCTAAAGAGAGCCGGGTGGACGGCCCGCAAGAGCCGACATTGGACTCGGCGAGCCCTGCCGCGGCCGCGCCGGTGCCTGCTCCGGACCCCGCTCCCGCCGCCGCCGCGCCGCAACCAGCCCCCGCTCCGGATCCCTCCCCCCCAGCCCCCTCCGCGGATCCCTCCCCCGATGCCACCCCGGCTGTCACCCCGGTTGCCACCCCAACTGCTGAAGTCGACGCCGCGCCGGCCGTTAGCGAAGAGGATGAGATGCTGATGGCGCTGAAACAGGCGATTAGGCCGGAAAAGCCGTAAAATACTGATTTCAATAAATATTCACTGGCCTCAAACGCTATAGGCCGGGGCTCGGAGGCGGCTCGGTGGCATCCTCCCGCGTCTTCTCCACGCGGCGCCGGTGCGCCACCGTCAGCCATAGCAGCAACGCCAACCCGGGCAGCGCCGCGAGCGTCGTCACCAGGAAAAACGGCAGCCAGTCGATCATCTCGGCCAAACGCCCGGCGGGCGCCGCCAAAAGCGTGCGCCCGACGGAAGCAACGGCGCTCAGCAGAGCGTATTGGGTTGCTGTGTAGGAAAGATTGCAGAGGCTCGTCAAATAGGCCACCAGCGCCGCCGTGCCCATGCCACCGGCCAAATTCTCGACCCCGACCGCGGCAGCCAGCATTCCGATGTCATGCCCAACCAGCGCCTGCACGGCAAGCATCAGGTTGGAGAGCATCTGGACGCCGCCGCAGATCCACAGAGCCCACAATATGCCCAATCGATCGATCAGCCAGCCGCCGATAACGAATCCCAGAATGCTCGCCCCAAAACCAACAATCTTGCCGGCATTGGCGATCTCGGCGTTGCTAAAGCCAATCTCGACCAGGAAATAGCTGGTCATCACGCCGGCCATGGAATCGCCGAGCTTGTAAAAAACGATGAACAGCAAAATGGCGAGCCATTGCGGACGCGTCATGAAATCCACAAAAGGACTCGCCACCGCATCGTAGAACCAGGCCAAGACAGCCGCACGACGGCGCGACAATTCCGGCCGTCGGGCCAAATAGTCAGCCACCCGGCGCTCTCGAGCCGCCGTTTCCGAGTCAACGCCATGCGCCGGCTCGCGGCTCAGAAGGATGGTGACCAAACCGATCGGCACGAGCGCCGCCACTATGAGATAAACAAAGCTCCAATCGAGAAACCCGGCCAAATGAAGCGCGCCGGCGCCGGATATGAGCATGCCGATGCGATAGCCGAAGACCACGCTACTGACGCCGGCACCGATTTTTCCCTCTTCGAGCAGCTCGACCCGGTAGGCGTCGATCACCACGTCCTGACTGGCGCTGCAAAACGAGACGATCAGGGCGAAAAGCGCCATCAGCCACGGATTTGCCGCCGGATCGCTCAGCGCCATGGCGGCGATCCCCGCCATCAGGGCGAGCTGTGTTGCCACCGTCCAGCCACGGCGCTGCCCCAACAGGCGGGTGAGCAGCGGAAACCGTATCCGGTCGATAACCGGCGCCCAGAGAAATTTTAAGACATAGGGCAGGCTAACGGCGGAAAAAAGACCCACGGTGGTCTTATCGACGCCTTCTCGCGCCATCCAGACGGTGAGCGTGCCGCCCACCAATGCCAGCGGCAAACCACTGGAAATGCCAAGAAAGAAAATGGCGGCAATGCGCCGGTCGAGATAGCTAACCAGGCCGCCGCGCCCGGATTTCGGCGTGATTTGGCCCAGCCCATCCCGCGGCCGCCGCGCGGCCGAGCGGCCGTCAGCCATGTTTAACTGACCGGGGCGCCCTCAGAGCCGGTCCCTGTCATGTGCCTGGTGCAAGTCCATCTCGGGCCCGCTGGGCACGATGCGGGTCGGATTGATGCTCTCATGGCTGCGGTAATAATGTTCCTTGATGTGGCGGAAATTGCACAGCCCGGCGATGCCGGGGACCTGGTACAATTCGCGTAAATAATTGGAAAGACACGGATAATCCGCGATTCTCCGGATATTGCACTTGAAATGCCCGAAATAGACGCAGTCGAAGCGAACGAGCGTCGGGAAGAGCCGCCAATCGGCTTCGGTCAGCCGCTCGCCGCACAGATAACGGCGGGCGCGCAGTCTCGCTTCGACCCAATCGAGCGCCGCGAAGAGCTGATCGCAGGCCTCCTCATAGGCCGGCTGGGTGCCGGCAAAGCCGGTGCGATAAACGCCGTTGTTGATGTCCGTATAGACGCGTTTGTTGACCTCGTCTATCTCGCCGCGCAGCTCGACCGGGCAGAAATCCGGGGTGTCGGGCGCCAAGGCGCCGAATTCGCTGTTCATCATGCGGATGATTTCGGCCGATTCATTGTTGACGATGGTGGCGCGCTCGCGGTCCCACAATACCGGCACCGTGACGCGGCCGGAATAATCGGCGCGCGCATGGCTATAGATCTCGTGCAGGTGGCCGGCGCCGAACAGCGGGTCGGCAATGCAGCCCTCGCTATCGCCAAACGCCCAGCCCGCCTCGGCCATGAACGGCTCGACGATGGAAATGCTGATCAATTCCTCCAGGCCCTTGAGATGGCGGAATATTAGCGTCCGATGCGCCCATGGGCAGGCGAGCGAAATATAGAGGTGATAGCGCCCCGCCTCGGCCTTGAAGCCGCTCGCGCCATCGGCGCTGATGCGGTCGCGGAATTGCGAATCGGCGCGCACGAAACGGCCGTCCTTCGAGCGAACCGCAAGCGTTTCCGGTTGCCAAACGCCATCCACCAATTGGCCCATGCCGGTGCTCCTTCCGCATCCGTCCCAGCCCCGTCATACAAAGATATGACAGACTGTAATCTATTGAAATAACACGCTGTTACTGTTTCACCAAGCCACTCACGGCGGCCCGCTGGCGGCCACCAGCTGGGCGATATCCGATTCCGGCTTGGCGCCGAAATGGGAAATTATCTCGCCCGCCGCCAGGGCGCCGAGGCGGCCGCAGCGGGCCAGGTCGAAATCATGCGTGAAACCGTAGAGGAATCCGGCGGCGTAGAGATCGCCGGCGCCGGTGGTATCGGTGACGCGCGCCACCGGCGCCGCGCCGATGGTGTGGACTTCACCCCCGCCGACCACCACCGAGCCCTGTTCGCCGCGCGTCAAGGCCGCGATTTCGCAATGTTCGCCGACCTGCCGAAGCGCTTCGCCGAAATCCTCTATCTGATAAAGCGAGAGAATTTCATCCTCGTTGGCGAACAGTATGTCGACATGATGTTCTACCAGCTCAAGCAGCTCGGCGCGATGGCGATCGACGCAGAATGAATCGGAAAGGCTGAGCGAAACGCGCCGGCCGTTGGCGGCGGCGATGGCTTGCGCCTTGCGGAACGCCTGCTTGGCGCCGGGCGGGTCCCACAGAAAGCCTTCCATGTAGATGACTTTGGCGGCGGCGATGAATTCCTCGTCGATATCGTCGGGGCCGAGCTCGACGCAGGCGCCGAGATAGGTGTTCATGGTGCGCTGGGCGTCCGCGGTGACGAGAATGAGACAGCGTGCCGTCGGTGCGCCGGCGGCGCTGGGCGCGGTCTCGAAGCGCACCCCGGCGGCGTCGATATCATGCCGGAATACCTTGCCCAGCACATCGTCGCTTACCTTGCCGATATAACCGGCGGCGCCGCCCATCTCGGCCAGCCCGATCATGCTGTTGGCGGCCGAGCCGCCCGATACCTCGACGCCGGCGCCCATGGCGCCATAAAGCGCTTCGGCGCGCGCGGCGTCGATCAGCGTCATGGCACCCTTGGCCAGCGCCTGATCGACGAGAAACGAATCCTCGGCATGGGCGATCACGTCGACGATCGCATTGCCGATGCCGACCACATCCAAACTCGGTTGCACCATATTTGCTCTCCGCATCATTGGCGGCACGGCTTGCCGCGGGCCGCACTATAAGGGCTCGTTGGGCTTGCGGCCAGGACAGCGGCGCCCTAAAAAGCGCGCCAGGAATAGGCAAGGGATGCGCCGTGGCGCGGCGCCGCGCCAAATCGGAGACGACAACATGATCGAGGCGCTGGTACTTGCTTTCGAGCAGCTCGGCGACAAGCGCATCCGGCGGCCAATGTTGTGGACGATCCTGTTGGCTTTGGCCGTCTCCGCTCTGTTGATCGCCGGTGCCGCCGCCATGTTCGCGCTGCTGGAACTGTCCGGCATCGTCTTTATCGATATGGCGCTGGCGCTGCTGGGCAGCATCGCCGCGGCTTTCGTCGCCTGGCTGCTGTTTCCGGTGCTGGCGGCCGAATTTCTTTATTTGTTCGTCGATCAGGTCGCCGACGCCGTCGAGGAACGCCACTATCCAGGCCTGCCGCCGCCCAACCCGGCGTCATACTGGCAATATACGGTTGCCGGCATTCGCCTCGCCCTGGTGATGGCGTTTTTCAATATTTTGATTCTGCCGCTGTCGTTCGTTCCCTTTGCCCAGGTCATCCATCCGTTTTTCTATTTCACCATCAACGGCGTCCTGTTGGGGCGCGAATTTTTCGAAATCGTCGCGCCGAGACGGATGGATTTCGCGGCGGTGCGTCAATTGCGGCGAAAGCACCGCATTAAACTATTTGTCTCAGGCGTTGTAATTGCATTATTATTCATAGTTCCGCTGGTTAATTTGATCGCGCCGATCGTGGCGACTGCATTTATGGTCCATATCTTCCACGGCTTGCCCGGGAGCGGACGACAACGTAACGAATTGCGATCATGAGAATTTGACGGGAACTGAAATGTTCCGCCGTAAAAGCAACCAATCAGGAGGCCGCAGGTCCATGACCCGCAGCAGCAGCGAAGACCCGCATGCCATGCCGCGCCTGTCAGGCGATTCGATGAACCTGGATGGCGCCGGACGCGCCGTGCAATTCCATCCCGACGTTCCGCATCGCGTGGTGAGTTCGAATGCGCAGTTGCATGACGAAGCGCCTGAGCATCTCGGCACCGACAGCAAGCGCCTGACGGTGGGCAAGGATATGAGCCTCAAGGGCGCCGAGATATCGGATTGCGACCGGCTGGTGATCGAAGGCATGATCGACGGCAATCTGACCAGCGGGCGCTTCCTCGAAATCGATTATGGCGGCATCTTCAAGGGCTCGGCGGTGGTCGACAATGCCGAGATCGCCGGCACTTTCGAAGGCGATTTGACGGTGCATAACCGCCTCTCCATTCACGCCTCGGGGCTGGTGCGCGGCACCATGCGCTATGGCCAACTGGAGGTCGAGCGCGGCGGCCGCGTCAACGGCCAGGCCGAACATGACGGCGAAAACCGCGAAGCCGACCTGCAGACGGTCGGCGAAGACAGCCCGGATATCACATTTTCCAGCCCGGCGAGCCTGTCAGAAACCGATTGATGGCGTGGCGCCCGAACGGCGCCCGGCCAAGGTGGCGTTTGAACGGCGCCATGGCGTTGGCGCTGTGCCTGCTCATCGTCGCTGCCTGCGCGGCGCCGCGGCGAGTCGAAAACGAATCCCCACCGCCTGGCACGGCGGCCGAAACGCCACCCGTCGTGGCGGTGGAAACCGTGCCCGAACCGGCGCCCAGCCCGCCGGCTGCGCAACAAATCCTCGAGCCGCCCGCCAGCCCGGCGCCGGAAATAACCGCGCGGCGCGGCGTCAATGACGATCCGGATCAACTGATGGGCCTGGCGCCACAAGCGGTCAACCGCCTGCTCGGCCCGCCCTCGCTGTTGCGCACGGAAACGCCTGCCGAGGTCTGGCAATACAAGGCGGCGGATTGCGTGCTCGACATCTTTCTTTACGCCGAGGAGGAGAAACCGGACCGCTCGCGCGTTACCTATTATGAGATCCGCGTCGCCGATTCGGCGCCGAGCGGCGCGCGCGCCTGTTTCGCCGATATCATTGAGAGCCGCGACCTGGCGACGCCCGCGGCGCCCGAATCCTGAAGCGCCGGTCAGGCGGTCGTTTTACCGTTGAAGCCGCACAAATCGCGCACCGCGCAATCGGCGCAACCCGGCGCGCGCGCCTTGCAGACATGGCGCCCGAACAGGATCAGCCAATGATGGGCGTGTTGCAGATATTGCTTGGGAACGACCTTATAGAGCTTGTCCTCGACCTGGTCGGGCGTCTTGCCGGGGGCCAGACCGGTGCGGTTGGAAACCCGGAAAACATGGGTATCGACGGCGATGGTGGGCTCGCCGAACACGGTGTTGAGAACGACGCCGGCGGTTTTGCGCCCGACTCCGGGCAGCGCCTGCAAGGCCGGACGATCGCCCGGCACCTGAGAGCCATGGCGCTCGATCAGCAGTTTGCTCAGGGCAATGATGTTTTTGGACTTGGCGTTGTAGAGGCCGATGGTGCGGATGTGCGCCTTGAGCCCGGCTTCGCCCAGGGCTACCATTTTCCGCGGTGTATCGGCGGCGGCGAAAAGCGTTTTCGTCGCCCTGTTGACGCCCTTGTCGGTGGCCTGCGCGGACAACACGACGGCGACCAAGGCCGTGAAAGGATTTTTGAATTTGAGCTCCGTCTCCGGCGCCGGAATACGCTCCGCCAGCCGTTTCATGAACTCCGCCGCATCGCTCTTTTTCATGGCGGCTGAGATTAGTCGGGCCGGGCGGGTTAGACTAGCGAATAGATACGAAGCTTTGAACGCGACTGCCAGAGCAAGCTGATATGAGACTGTTGCTGACCTCGCTCTTGATCATGGTCTGCGCGGCGCTGGCGCCTGTTGCCGGCGCGCAGGCCGGGCTGAGAGAGAGCAGGGCCGCCTATGCGCGCGGCGACTATGCGGCGGCGCTGGCGGAAATATCGCCTCTCGCCGAAGCCGGCGAGGCCGGCGCCCAGCGCCTGCTCGGCATCATGTACCGCCAGGGCAAGGGCGTCGCCAAGGACGGCGAACGCGCCCTTTACTGGACCCAACAGGCGGTCAAGCAGGGCGACGGGCCGGCCCAGTTCAATCTCGCCAACATGTATGAGGCCGGCGATGCGGTGGCGAAAAATCTTGCCCTCGCCGCCAAATGGTACGCCGCGGCGGCGCGCGCCGGCATTCCGCTGGCGCAGTACCGCCTCGGCACATTTTATCTCGAAGGCCTGGGCACAGCGCCCGATGCGGTGCTCGCATTCGTGTGGTATTCGCGCGCCGCCGCCAATGAACGCTCCGGCACTTTCGCCGCCCATGCCGCCAAGGCGCGCGACAGGATCGCCGAAAAACTCAGCGTCAACGAAAAAGCGCGCGCCGCGGCGCTGTTGAAAAATGCGCCGGAACGGGCCGAGGGCGCCGCCGAGACGGCGCGCAAGCCGCGCAAGCAATCGACCGGCACCGGCTTTATCGTCAGCGCCGACGGATATATTCTGACCAACAATCATGTCATCGCCGGCTGCGCCGAGGTGCATATCAAGCCGCTCGTGGTGCCGGTCATCGCCCGCGACGCCAGGCGCGATCTCGCGCTCCTGAAAGTGGGGGCGAATTTCAAACGCTTCGCGACATTCCGCGACGGTGAAATCCGCAAGGGCGAAACCGTGGTGGTGGCGGGCTTTCCATTGCCAGACCTGCTCGCCTCCGATCTCAAAATCACCACCGGCACGGTGAGCGGATTGGCCGGGCCGGGCAACAACAGCAATCTCCTGCAACTCTCCGCACCGGTACAAAAAGGCAATAGCGGCGGACCGCTGCTCGATCTTTCGGGCCATGTGGTGGGCGTGGTGGTGAGCAAGCTGGACGCGCTGAAGCTGGCCCGCGCCACCGGCGATATTCCGCAAAACGTCAATTTCGCCATCAAGGGAAGCGCAGCGCGCGACTTCATGGCCAGGAACGGTGTCGAATTCGTTGCGGCGCCTTCGCAAACAAAATTATCGCCGGCCGATGTCGCCGAGCGCGCCCAGTTCTTCACGGCGTTGATCGAATGTTGGAAGTGAGGCGGCGGCGTGTATGAGGGGGATTACTTGAGCGCGGCGAAATCCAGGACATCGGCCATCGTATAAATGCCTGGCGCCTTGCCGCGCGACCAGGCGGCGGCACGCAGCGCGCCGCGCGCATAGGTCTGGCGGCTGGCCGCCTTGTGGGTCAATTCCAGGCGCTCGCCGGCGGCGGCGAATATCACGCTGTGATCGCCCACCACATCGCCGCCCCGGAGCGCCGCGAAACCGATGGCGCCGCGTTGGCGCGCGCCGGTGACGCCGTCGCGCCCACGCTCGGCCACCGCGTCGAGCGCGACACCCCGGCCCTTGGCGACGGCGCGCCCAAGGCCGAGCGCGGTGCCCGACGGCGCGTCGATCTTGTGGCGGTGATGCATCTCGACGATCTCGATGTCGTAATCGTCATCGAGTAGAGCGGCGGCCTGCCCGGCCAGGCGCATCAGGAGATTGACGCAGAGGCTCATATTGGGCGCCTGGACGATCACCGCTTTTTCGCCGGCCGCCTCAAGAGCGCTCTGCTGCGCCGCTTCGATTCCGGTGGTGCCGATAATGAGCGCCGTGCCATGGCGGGCGGCGCATTCGCCGTGCCGCCCAGTGGCGCCGGGCAGGGTAAAATCGAGCACCGCATCGCTCGCCGCAAAGAGGGCGTCGGCATCATCGCCGAGCGGCACGGCCAACGGCGCCAAACCGGCCAGCTCGCCGGCATCGCGGCCGAGCGCCGCATGGCCGGCGATCTCGCTCGCCGCCGCGAGTTGGAAGCCCGGCGTGTCGCAGACCTGGCGGACAAGGACGGTGCCCATTTTTCCGGCGGCGCCCGTCACGCCTATTTTGATATCGCCTGTTTCCGCCATGCCGGCCTCGCCTGTTTGCCAGGGAAGAACGCGCAATCAGTCCTTGAGGTCTTCCCAGAGATCCCGGACCTTGGAAAAGAAGCCATCCGATTTCGGACTGGTGCTCTTGGTGCCGAGAAAATCGAATTGTTTGAGCAGTTCTTTTTGCTTCTTGTTGAGATTGACCGGTGTTTCGACCGATACCTGGATATACATATCGCCCTTGGAGCCGCCCCTCAGCGCCGGCATGCCCTTGCCGCGCAGGCGAAACTGATGTTCGCTCTGGGTGCCCGGCGGAATGGTGACGCGCGCCCGGCCGCCGCCCAGCGTCGGCACATCAATGGAGCCGCCCAGCGTCGCCGACATCATCGGGATCGGCACTTCGCAATAGAGATTCATCGCATCGCGCTGAAACAGCGGATGCGGCTTGACCGAAATAAATATGTAGAGATCGCCGGCCGGCGCGCCGCGCGCACCCGCTTCGCCCTCGCCGGCGAGGCGAATGCGCGTGCCGTCCTCGACACCGGCCGGAATGTTGACCGACAGCGTCTTGTCCTTCTGCACCCTTCCCGAGCCGCGGCAACTCGTGCACGGATCGGCGATCACGGTACCCGAGCCCTGGCAGGTCGGGCAGGTGCGCTCGATGGTGAAAAATCCCTGCTGCGCGCGAACCTTGCCGACACCGCCGCAAGCGCCGCAGATGGTCGGCTTGGTGCCTTCCTTGGCGCCCGAGCCCGAGCAATCGTCGCAGCTTACCGAGGTCGCGGCCTGAACCTTGGCCTGTTTGCCGCCGAAGGCGTCTTCGAGATTGACTTCCATATTGTATCTGAGATCGGCGCCGCGCGCGGGGCCGCGCCGGGCACCGCGCCGCGCGCCGCCCATGAAGTCGCCGAACAGATCGTCGAACACATCGGCGAAGCTGGAGCGGAAATCGAAATCGCCGGCGCCGGGACCGCCGCCGCCTTCGAACGCCGCATGCCCGAACTGATTATAGGCGTCGCGCTTTTGCGGATCGGACAGCACGCCATAGGCTTCGGAAAGCTCCTTGAACTTGACCTCCGCCGCCGCGTCATCCGGATTGCGGTCGGGATGATATTTCATCGCCAGCTTGCGATAGGATTTTTTCAGCTCCTCATCGCCGGCTTCGCGGCTAACTCCAAGCGTCTCGTAAAAATCTCGTTTGGCCATCGAATCCTCAGCCGCCGGTACGAAGCAGCGGCACTGCCGGCGGGATATACATGATCGGTGTCACCGCGCGCGACGGATCAGTTGGAACGCTGATTCTTGTCCTCGTCGTCGAGTTCCTCGAAATCGGCGTCAACGACGTTGTCGGGCTGTGGCTCGTCATCCGAATCCGCTTCGCCGGGCGCCCCCGTTGCCGTGCCGTCCATACCGTCCATGCCGTCCATGCCGCCATCCGGCGCCTCGGCATTCTTATAGACCGCCTCGCCGAGTTTCATCGAAGCCTGGCCGAGTAGTTCCATCTTGGCGCCGATCTCGGCCGCGTCCTCGCTGGCGAGGACGCTTTTCACATCCTCGATTTTGGCCTCGATCTCGGCCTTCTCTTCGGCGCTGATCTTATCGCCATGCTCTTCCAGCATTTTCGCGACGCTGTGCATCATGGCCTCGGCATGGTTGCGCGCTTCGACCAGCTCCTTGCGCTTTTTATCGTCTTCGGCGTGGCTTTCGGCGTCATGCACCATGCGGTCGATCTCGGCGTCGTCGAGCCCGCCCGAGGCCTGGATGCGAATCTGCTGCTCCTTGCCGGTGGCCTTGTCCTTGGCCGACACATTGACGATTCCGTTGGCGTCGATATCGAAGGTCACCTCGATCTGCGGCACGCCGCGCGGCGACGGCGGGATGCCGACCAGGTCGAACTGGCCCAACAGCTTGTTGTCGGCCGCCATCTCGCGTTCGCCCTGGAAGACGCGGATGGTGACCGCCGACTGACTGTCCTCGGCGGTCGAGAAGACCTGGCTCTTTTTGGTCGGGATGGTGGTGTTGCGGTCGATCAGGCGGGTGAACACGCCGCCCAATGTTTCGATGCCGAGCGACAGCGGCGTGACATCGAGCAGCAGCACATCCTTGACGTCGCCCTGCAGGACGCCGGCCTGGATGGCGGCGCCGACGGCGACGACCTCGTCCGGATTGACGCCCTTATTGGGTTCGCGGCCAAAGAAGTTTTTCACCTTCTCGATCACTTTGGGCATGCGCGTCATGCCGCCGACGAGAATGACTTCGTCGATCTCGCCCGGCGACAGGCCGGCATCCCTGAGCGCCGCCTTGCAGGGATCGATCGTGCGGTTGATGAGATCTTCGACGATGGCTTCGAGCTTGGCGCGCGTCACCTTCATGGTGAGATGCTTGGGCCCGCTTGAATCGGCGGTAATGAAGGGCAGGTTGATTTCCGTCTGCACGGCGCTCGAAAGCTCGATCTTGGCTTTCTCGGCGGCTTCCTTCAAACGCTGAAGCGCGAGTTTGTCGTCGCGCAGATCGATGCCGTTTTCCTTCTTGAACTCATCGGCCAGATAGGCGAGCAGGCGCATGTCGAAATCCTCGCCGCCGAGGAAGGTATCGCCATTGGTCGATTTCACCTCGAACACGCCGTCGCCGATTTCCAGAACCGAGACGTCGAACGTGCCGCCGCCCAGGTCGAACACCGCGATGGTGCCGTTTTCCTTGCGGTCGAGCCCGTAGGCGAGCGCCGCGGCGGTCGGTTCGTTGATGATGCGCAGCACTTCGAGGCCGGCGATCTGGCCGGCGTCCTTGGTCGCCTGGCGCTGTGAATCGTTGAAATAGGCGGGCACCGTGATCACCGCCTGGGTGATATTCTCGCCGAGATTTGATTCGACCGTTTCCTTCATCTTTTGCAGGATGAAAGCGCTGATCTGACTTGGCGAATAGTTTTCGCCGCGCGCCGAAACCCAGGCATCGGCATTGTCATGCTCTTCGATCGTATAGGGCACCATACTGATGTCTTTTTGCGTCATCGGATCCTTGTAGGCGCGTCCGATAAGCCGCTTGATGGCGAAAATCGTGTTTTCCGGGTTGGTGACCGCCTGGCGCTTGGCCGGCTGGCCGACCAGCCGCTCGCCATCCTCGGTGAAGGCGACGATCGACGGGGTGGTGCGCCCACCCTCCGAATTTTCGACGACGCGGGGCTCCGAGCCCTCCATGATCGCCACGCAGGAGTTGGTGGTGCCGAGATCGATTCCGATAACTTTACTCATGTTTCTGTTCCGCCCTCATAGTTTTGCAGACCCCAGCGGCCACGTGATGCACCATATGGGGTCCCATATAGGATTGGGCAAACCGCCGTCTGATCGGCGGTTCAATTCGGGGCATATATTGGTGCCCGCGAGCCCGCCTGCAACCGTCCATGGCCGGGAAATTTGCCGCCAACGCCTGATTTCAGCCGATTTGTCCGATTCTCAAGTCGATTTCGCCCTTCTCTTCCCAAGAAACCGGACAAAAAGCCACGAAAATTTATTCCGCCACCCTTGATCAGGCGCTGGTATCGAGCTTGGCGCCGAGATTCGCCGCCTCCTCGCCGCCGCCATTTTCACCGCCGCCATCATCCGCGGGGGCGCCCGAGGCGCCGCCGGCACCCTTGGCGACGCCGACCATCGCCGGGCGCAGCAGGCGCTCGCCGATCACATAGCCGGCTTGCACCACTTCGATGATGGTGCCGTCGGGCTGACCGCTCGCCGGCGCCTCGAACATCGCCTGATGCAGATTGTAATCGAATTTCTCGCCCAGCGGATTGACCTGCTCGATGCCGTGGCGCTGCAGGGCGCTGGCCATCTCGCGCGCCGTCATTTCGACGCCCTCGACCAGGGCCTTGACGATTTCGCTGTCTTCGCGCGCCTCGTCCGGGATCGAATCGAGGGCGCGCGCCATATTGTCCGACACCGAGAGCATATCGCGGGCGAAATTGGCGACGCCGTAGCGGTTGGCGTCGGTGACATCCTTTCTCGCCCGGCGCCGCACATTTTCGGTTTCGGCGAGGGCGCGCAGCAGCTGATCCTTCAACTCGGCGATGATTTCATCGGCATCCGCGCCGTTTTCATCGAACTCACCTTCGCTTTGTTCCTCGCTGTCTTCGGCGGTCTCGCGCGGCGCCACGGCTTTATCCTCGCCGCTATTCTCACCGCCATTCTCGCCGCCATCGCCAGAATCGCCGGGTTGGCGCTCGTTATCGCTCATGTGGAATTCACCTCGGTCTGTCGTTAACTCAGGATCCGCCCGATCACACTGGCGGTATGATCGACCAGCGGAACGATGCGGGCATAATTGATGCGGGTGGGTCCGATGACGCCGATGGCGCCGATAAAGCGTGAATTCTTGTCGCGGTAAGGGGCGACGATCATCGAACATTCGGTGTTGTGAAACAATTCATTTTCGGCGCCGATGAATATCTGCACGCCTTCCGCGCCTTCGGTGCTTTCCAGCAATTGCACGAATCCCTCCTTGCTGTCGAGCGCTTCGAACAGGCCTCGAATACGGTCCAGCTCGGCCATCGCGGTGACGTCATCGAGGAGATTGGCGCGCCCGCGGACGATCAGCGTACCGCTCTCTTTCTTTTCATGGGCCCAGGTGGCGAGGCCGGCTTCGACGACCTTGGCGGAGAGCTCGTCGAGCTGGGCGCGGTGCTCGGCCAGCTCGGCCCCGATGGCGGCGCGGGCATCTTCCAGCGTGCGCCCGGAAAGCCGGGCATTGAGATAGTTGGCCGCCTCGCTGAGCGCCGATTGCGGCATCCCCGGCGGCAGCTTGATGACACGGTTTTCGACGACGCCGCTCTCGGTCACCATGATGGCGAGCGCCTCGCCGGGGCCGAGCGAAGCGAATTCGACCTGCCTGAACGGCACATCCTCCTTGGGCGCCAGCACCAGGCCGGCGCAGCGTGACAGGCCCGAAAGGGCTTCGGTCGCCTCGCTGAGCAATTCCTCGACGCTGCGCCCCGATGCATTGCAGGTGCCCTCGATGCTGGAACGCTCCTGCGGCGTCAGATTGCCGACTTCCAGCAGACCATCGACAAACAGGCGCAGGCCGAGCTGGGTCGGCAGGCGCCCGGCCGAAGTATGCGGCGAAAACAACAGGCCCGAATCTTCGAGATCCGCCATGACATTCCTGATCGTCGCCGGCGACAACGGATTCTCCAGCCGCCGTGACAGGGTGCGCGAGCCGACCGGCTGGCCGGTCTGCATGAATTCCTCGACCAGCCGGCGTAAAACTTCCTGGGACCGTCCGCTCAGTTCGTACAACACATCAAAACGCTCAAAATGTTGCGGATTTTCTCCACCGCCTGTGAATGTAGTGAGCCCCCCGAGCAGCGTCAACGCCATGTCGGGCGGATGCCGGACACATGCTGGACGGGCGCTGGACGGAAGGGGGGAGGCTCGGTTAGGGTCCGGGAAATTCATCTGAGAGTGGATAACAACCATGCGCCCTTCCGGCAGACGGCCCGACGAGCTGCGCCAAATTTCGCTGCAGCCGAACTATAGCAAACATGCCGAGGGATCGTGCCTGGTCCGTTTCGGCGATACCCATGTGCTGTGCACCGCAAGCGTCGAATCGCGCGTGCCGCCGTTCCTGCGCAATTCGGGGCGCGGCTGGGTGACGGCGGAATACGGCATGCTGCCGCGCGCCACCGGGTCGCGCTCGGGGCGCGAGGCGGCGCGCGGCAAACAGGGCGGGCGCACACACGAAATCCAGCGCCTGATCGGGCGAAGTCTGCGCGCCGTGACCGAGATGACGGCGTTCGGCGAACGCCAAATTACCCTCGATTGCGACGTTTTGCAGGCCGATGGCGGGACCCGCACGGCGGCCATTACGGGCGCCTATGTGGCGCTCCATCAGGCCTTTGGCGGGCTGGTCGAAGCCGGCGAGATCGAGCGCATCCCGCTCAATGATCAGATCGCCGCGGTGAGCTGTGGCATCTACAAGGGCGCGGCCGTGCTCGATCTCGATTATGACGAGGACAGCGCCGCCGACACCGATGCGAATTTCGTCCTCACCGGCTCGGGCGGCATCGTCGAAGTTCAGGGCACCGCCGAAGGCGAGCCCTTCAGCGAGGAGCAGTTCCACCAGCTCATGGATCTGGCAAAGCTGGGAATCCAGCGGCTGACGGCGTTGCAGCGCCAGACTCTGGGCGGCGATGGCGCGTAAATTCGCCGAGGACCGGCTCGTCATCGCCAGCCACAATGAAGGCAAGGTGCGCGAAATGGCCGAGCTGATGGCGCCCTTCGAGGTGGCGGTGTGCGCCGCCGGCGAGCTCGGCCTGGCCGAGCCGGAAGAAACCGGCGCCACATTTATCGCCAACGCCGAGCTTAAGGCGCGCGCCGCCGCGGCGGCGGCGGATTTGCCGGCATTGGCCGACGATTCAGGCTTGGTGGTGGCCGCCCTGGACGGCCTGCCGGGGATTTATTCGGCACGCTGGAGCGGCGCCGGGCGCGATTTCGCCGCCGCCATGGCGCGCGTCGAGGCCGAGCTCGTAACCGCCGGCGCGACGCCCGAAGGCGCCGACGCTCATTTCACCTCGGCGCTCAGCCTGTGCTGGCCGGACGGGCATTGCGAAAATTTCGAAGGATATGTGCACGGCAAGCTGAGCTTTCCGCCGCGCGGCGACAACGGCTTTGGCTACGATCCGATTTTTATTCCGACCGGCCATGGCGTCACGTTCGGCGAGATGCCTTCGGACAAAAAATACGCGCTCAGCCACCGCACAAGAGCATTCGAAAAACTGGTGGCGGCGTGTTTTCCGCGCCATGGATAACTCAACACCTCAAGACGACGCAGTAGCGGTCTATGTGCATTGGCCGTTCTGTCTCGCCAAATGCCCCTATTGCGATTTTAATTCCCATGTCGGCGAAGAAGTAGATGACTTGCGCTGGCGCCACGCGCTGTGCGCCGAGATAGATTATTTCGCCGCATCTGTGCCGCGGCGCTCGGTCGGCAGCATTTTTTTCGGCGGCGGCACGCCATCTCTGATGGCACCGGAAACGGTGGCGGCGGTGATCGATCATGTCGCTAAGGTGTGGCGCCTCGACAGGGGCGCGGAGATTACCCTCGAAGCCAACCCGACTTCCGTCGAGGCCGAGCGCTTCGCCGCCTACCGCGACGCCGGCGTCAATCGGCTGTCGCTCGGCGTCCAGGCGCTCGACGATGAAGCGCTCGCCTTTCTCGGTCGCCAACACAGCGCCACCGAGGCGCGCACCGCGCTCGATACCGCGCGGCGCAGCTTCGCGCGGCTCTCGTTCGACCTCATCTATGCCCGCCCGGGGCAGGGCGGCGCGGATTGGCGGCGCGAACTGACGGCCGCCCTCGACATCGCCGGAGAGCATATCTCGCTTTATCAGCTCACCATCGAGAAGGGCACGCCCTTTCATGCCCGCAGGCTGAGCGGCGAGATAAACCCGCCCGGCGAAGCGCTCGCCGCCGAGCTCTACGAGATCACCCAGGAACTCACCGCCGCCGCCGGCTACCCGGCTTATGAAATTTCCAACCATGCCCGGCGCGGCAAGGCGTGCCGGCACAATCTCTCCTATTGGCGCTATGAGGACTTTGCCGGCATCGGCCCCGGCGCGCATGGCCGCTTATCGACGGCACCGGCCAGCGGGTGGGCGATGCGCCAGCACGCCAAGCCGGAAACCTGGCTGAACGCGGTCGAGCGTAACAGACATGGCTGCGCCGAAGCGCGCCCCATATCGGCGGGCGAGCGCGCCCAAGAAATGTTGATGATGGGGCTGCGCCTGGATGAGGGTGTCGATTTGCGGCGCTTCGTCGCACGCACAGCCCTCACCCTCGGAGAGGCCACCCGGCCGGGCGCCCTCGAGCGCTTGAGCGCCGGCGGATTCCTTGTCCACAGTGAAGAGACCTTGCGAGCGACGGAAAAAGGCCGCGCCGTCCTCAACAGCTTGTTGCCGGAACTTCTCGTCTGAGCGATCTATTCGGCCTTCGAGACGGCAAAGCGCGAGGGCGGTGGGCTGACGACGATCACCTCGTCGCGGCCGGTGATTTCGAGCACCGCCAGGCCGCGTTCGGGCAGGCCGTCGGCGGAAAAGCGGAAGATCCCGCCGGCGCCGAGAAAACCGCGCCGGCTGCCGAGCGCCGCGGCGGCGAAGGCGGCACCCTCGGGACTGCGCGCCAGGGCGGCCGCCAGCGCCGTCGCGTCATAGGCCAGGGTGGCGATGCGATGCGGCGTGTAGCCGTAAGTTTCCTCGAAGCGCCCGACGAATCCGGCGCGCGCCTGGGGCGGCGGGCCGACATACCAGCCGCCGGCCAGCGTCGGCTCAGCCAGCGTTTCGGGATTGTCCCACAAGCCGGTGCCGAGGAAGCGCACCTTGACCGGGTCGATATCGTAATAGGGCAGCAGCGGCACGACCAGCCTCAGGCTGTCGCCGCCATCGGGCAGCAGCAGGGCATCGAAGGGAACCTCGCCGAGTGTATCCAGGCCTTCGAGGCGGCGCAGCGCGCGCTTCGATATTTCGTCGTCGCGCTGGGCGAGCGCATTGCGCTGATCCTGGAGAGCGCCGTGCCGGCGGTCGTAATCGGCGAGGCCGCGCACCACCTCATCGGCATCCGAGGCGTCGGGCATATAGAAGGCGACGGCGGCAAACTCGGCGCCCAAAGCCTCGACCGCGACGCGCATCTGCGCCGCCACGGCGCGGCCATAGGCGGTGCTCGGCGCCAGAACCGCGAAACGCTTGAGCCCGCTTTCATAGGCGAAGGCGACCAGCCGTTCGACCTGCTGGCGCGATGTGTGGCCCAACAGGTAAACGCCGTCCCCGGCCACTTCGGTATCGGTGGAAAAGGCGACCATATTGACCCCGGCGACCCGTGCCGTCGGCGTTACGGCGCGCACTTCCTCGCTCAACAGCGGGCCGAGCAGAAGCGTCGCGCCACCAGCCAGCAGGCCTTCCGCCGCCAGCAGAGCGCCCTCGGCGGTGCCGCCGGTATCGCGCGGCTCGAGCAGGAAGCGCGCGTCGGCGACATCGAACAGCGCCAGTTGCGCGGCGTCGAGAAGCGCCGCCCCCTCGCGCGCCAGATTTCCCGTCAGCGGCAGCAGCAAACCGACTTTGACGGCGCCGGATTGGCGCCCCGGCGCCTGCTCCGATTCGGCCTCGACGGCCTCGGTCAGATCGGCCAGCGCCAAATCCTCGCTGGCGCTGGCAGCTTCCTCCTTGGGCGCCGCCGCAGCGGAATCAGATTCGGAGTCATCGGCGGATTCAGCCGTCTCGACGGGCAGCGGCTCGACCGCCGCCTGTTCATCGGCAGCGACGGTTTTGTCCTCGACGGAGAGCGAGGGTAAACTCTCGGCCTGACAGGCGGCGAGCAGGAACGAGAGTGCGATCAGAATGGCTACACGGCGCCTGCGCTTTGACAAAAGGGGATACCCCGCGACGAAATTGTCTTAATCCCGAGCAGCCTAATTGAGGCGGCCATGCGAAGTAAACCGACATCGAAAGCGCGCCCGGGGAAACCGCGCCCGGGGCTCTATATCGTCGCCACGCCGATCGGCAATATGGACGATATTACGCTGCGCGCGCTCGATCTTCTCGCCGCGGTCGACCGAATCGCCTGCGAGGACACACGCCATACGCGCCGGCTCCTGGAGCGCCACGGCATCGAGGCGCGGCTGTTGCCCTATCATGAGCATAACGCCGAACATATGCGCCCCGCCATCATGGCCCGCCTGGCGCACGGCGAAACGCTCGCCCTGGTGTCGGACGCCGGAACGCCGCTGATCTCGGATCCCGGCTACAAGCTGGTACGGAAGGCCATCCACTCCGGCATTTATGTCACGGCCCTGCCCGGCGCAAGTGCGGCGCTGATGGCCCTGACCCTCTCGGGCCTGCCCAGCGACCGCTTCATGTTCGCCGGATTCCTGCCGCCGAAATCCGGCGCGCGGCGGAAGGCTCTCGGCGAATTGGCGGCCATCAGCGCGACCCTGATTTTTTTCGAATCGGCGCGCCGCCTGCCCGCCAGCCTCGCCGATATGGCGGCCATACTGGGCACGCGCGACATCGCCGTGGCCCGCGAGATGACCAAGCTGCATGAAGAATTGCGGCGCGGCGACGCCGCCGAGCTGGCGGCGCATTATGCCGAGAACGGCGCGCCGAAGGGCGAGGCCGTGGTCGTGGTGGGGCCGCCGATGGCGGCGCCGGCCGTTAGCGAGGAATTCATCGAAACCCGCCTGGCGGAGCTTCTGCAAACAGCGAGCGTGCGCGACGCGGCGGCCCTGCTGGCGGCGGAAACCGGCCTGGCGCGGCGCCCGCTTTACGCGCGCGCGCTGCGCATCGCCGGCGCCAAGAAATGAGCCTGCGGCGGCGCGCCTATCTGCGTGGCCACAGCGCCGAGCGGCGATGTTCGCTGCTGTTGCGCCTCAAGGGCTGGCGCATCCTGGCGCGGCGCTACCGCACGCCGGTCGGTGAGATCGATTTGATCGCCAAACGCGGCAATATCGTCGCCGCGATCGAAATCAAGGCGCGGCGCTCTCTCACCGAGGCGCTCGAAGCGGTGACCCCGCGCCAACAGCGCCGCATCGAGCGCGCCGCCCAGGCCTTCTTGTCTCAACATCCGAAATGGCGCAATCTGGGCTTTCGATTCGATGTCATGGCGGTGACGCCGTGGCGGCTGCCCAGACATGTGATGGACGCCTGGCGGCCGGAGGCGGAATAATACCAAGGAGCGGTGATAATGACCCGATGGGGATCATGATGACGCCAACAATGGATAGACCAATGTTCGATTTAGTGGCGCCGTTGCGCCGCGCCGGCCGGCTAAAAATCCTGTTCGCCCTGTTGCTGCTCGGCGCGCTGCCGCTGGGCGGCTGCGGCTCGCTTTTCGTCGGCGCGGCGGCAACCGGCGGCAGCGCCGCGGTCCAGGAGCGTTCGATCGGCGACGCGGTCGACGATCTGACCATCCGCGCCCAACTGAACCAGTTGTTTTTCGAGGACAATGTCGATCTCCTGCAGAGCGTATCCTTCAACGTCATCGAAGGCCGCGTGCTTCTCAAGGGTTCGGTAAAAAAGCAGGAGCATAGAATCCACGCCCTCGAACTGACCTGGCAGGCGAGCGGCGTGCGCGAGGTGATCAACGAAATCCAGGTGACCGACCAGGGCGGCATCGTCAATTACGCGCGCGACACCTGGATATCGACGCAGCTCACGGCGGAGATTTTGTTCGACAAGGATATCCTCTCGATCAACTACAATATCGAGACCATCAACGGCATCATCTATATCGTCGGCATCGCCCAGGATCAGCCCGAGCTCGACAAAGTGGTCGACCATGCGCGGCGCATCAAGAACGTCAAGAAAGTCGTCAGCCATGTGGTGATGAAGGACGATCCGCGCCGGACGCCGGGGCCGTGAACGACAAGCGCGGCCATATGGCGGCGCTGAGAAGCATCGGGCGGTTGGCCGATGATGATATTGAGCTCGCCCCGGCGGCGCTCACACTCGGCGCGCTCGACCGGCCGGGCGTGGCGCTCGAACCTTACCGCGAACATATTTCAAGCCTGGCGAAGGCGGCGCGGAAATCGGCCGGCGATCACGACTTCCTGGAAGCCCGCATGGCGTCGATAAATCGGCTGATGTTCGAGACATATGGCTATGAAGGCGACACCGAAACCTATGACGATCCGAGAAACGCCAACTTGCTGGATGTCATCGAGAGCCGCGCCGGCCTGCCGGTCAGTATCGGCATCATCTATATCCATGCCGCCCGCGCCGCCGGCTGCGATATCACCGGGCTGGCGTTTCCCGGCCATTTTCTGCTGCGCGCGACGGACAGCGCGGCGCGCATGATCATCGATCCGTTTCATGGCGGCCAGACTCTCGAAGCCGGGCATCTGCGCGATTTATTGAAACAATTCATGGGCGCCGACGCCGAGCTCAGCCCGCGCCATCATGCGCCGGTGGGAAACCGCGATATATTGTTGCGCCTGCAGAACAACATCAAGGCGCGGGCGCTCAAGGAGAACGACACCGCGCGCGCCGGCGAGATTCTCGAACGCATGGCGCTGATAGCGCCCGAGGTCGCTTCGGTGTGGCAGGAGCTGGGCATTCTTTCGGCGCATCTGGGGAATTTGAAACAGGCCATGCAGGCGCTCGAAACCTTCCTTGATTTCGCCCCGCCCAGGGACCAGGAGCGCGAGGCCGAAACCCTGTTGGAACAAATCAAATCGAGCCTGAATTGATATGGGCATCGCCGTCGCCATTCAGATGGACGCCATGGAGAGCATCGATATCGCCGGCGACAGCACGTTTGCCCTGGCCCTCGAGGGACAGGCGCGCGGCCATGCCCTGTTCCACTATTTGCCCGCCGACCTGTCGCTGCAACAGGGCCGCGTCGTCGCCCGCGCGCGCGCGCTTGAGGTGCGCCCCGAGGCCGGAAATCACTTCACGTTGGGTGGCGCGGAATTGTTCGACCTGGCAAACATGGACGTGGTGCTGATGCGTCAGGACCCGCCGTTCGACATGGCCTATATCACCGCCACGCATCTCCTTGAGCAGATCCACCCCAAGACGCTGGTGGTCAACGACCCGGCGCATGTCAGGAACGCGCCCGAGAAACTGTTCGTCACCCGGTTCGAGAATGTGATGCCGCCGACCCTGATCACAAGCGATGCGGCGCTGATCCATGAATTCCGCGCGGAATACCTGGATATTGTCGTCAAACCGCTGTTCGGCAACGGCGGCGTCGGCGTGTTTCACATTGGACCCGAAGACGAAAACCTCAACGCGCTCCTTGAAATGTTCACCGATCTTTATCGCGAGCCGATCATCGTCCAGAAATATCTGCCGCAAATTCGCCAGGGCGACAAACGTATCATCCTCGTTGATGGCACGGTCGCCGGCGCCGTCAGCCGGGTGCCCGCCGCCGGCGAGGCAAGGGCCAACCTCCATGTCGGCGCGCGCGCCGAAAAAACCGAGCTCACCCCGCGCGAGCGAGAAATTTGCGCCGCCATCGGCCCGGCGCTACGCGAGCGGGGATTGATCTTCGTCGGCATCGACGTGATCGGAGACTTCCTGACCGAGATCAACGTAACCTCACCAACCGGCATCATGGAAATCAACCGGCTTGACGATGCCCGGCTCGATGCGCTTGTTTGGGACGCCATCGAGGCTCGCTTGGGAGCCGGTCGGGAATAGCAATATCAGCGCGGCCAGCGCCGCAATTTTGGGAGACAGCAAAATGACCAAAGCCGTACGCCTGCATGAGCAGGGCGGGCCCGAAGTTTTGAAATATGAGGATATCGAGCTGGCGGCGCCGGCGGCCGGCGAGGCGCAAGTACGCCATGAGGCGATCGGCCTCAACTATATCGACGTCTATCTGCGCTCCGGCCTTTATCCGCTGCCGCAGCTGCCATGGGTTATCGGCATGGAGGGCGCCGGCGTGGTCGAGGCGGTGGGCGAGGGCGTCAGCGAGGTGGCGGTCGGCGACCGCGTCGCCTACGCCGCGCCGCCGCCGTCCGGCGCCTATTCGCAAGCGCGCAATATGGCGGCGGCATATCTGGTCAAATTGCCGGACGCCATTTCCTCCGAGCAGGGCGCGGCGATGATGCTGCAGGGAATGACCGTCGAATATCTGATCCGCCGCACCTATGCGGTGAAGGCCGGCGAAACCGTGCTCGTCCATGCCGCCGCCGGCGGCGTCGGGCTGATCCAGTGCCAGTGGCTCAATCATCTCGGCGCGACGGTGATCGGCACCGTCGGCAGCGACGAAAAAGCGGCGCTGGCGAAAGCCCATGGCTGCCACCATACGGTCAATTATCGCAACAAGGATTGGGCGGCCGAGGTCAAGGAGCTGACCGGCGGCGAGGGCGTGCCGGTGGTTTATGATTCGGTGTGCAAGGCGACGTTCCAGGGCTCGCTCGAATGTCTCAAGCGGCTCGGCATGATGGTCAATTTCGGCCAGGCGTCGGGGCCGTACGATGAATTCACCACCGCCATGCTGGCGCCGAAATCGCTGTTCCTGACGCGCCCGACCCTGTTCGCCTACAACGCCACGCGGGCCGAATTGGAGGCCTCCGCCGCCGCCCTGTTCGAGGTCGTCGAGAGCGGCGCCGTCAAGGTCGAGGTCAATCAGAGCTATCCGCTCGCCGAAGCGGCTGAGGCGCATCGTGATTTGGAAGCGCGCAAGACGACGGGATCGACGATTCTCGTGCCGTGACCGTATCGGACAAGCCGGCCGCTCCGCCGCTTTCGCTGGAAGCCGAATATAATATCCGCGCCCGCCATCCCGAACATCAAAGCGTGCGCGACGGCTGGGCGGCGGCGAGCGTGCGGGCGAAGGCCGGCCTCGATTGGCGCCAGGATCTGCGCTACGGCGACGCGGAGCGCCAAACGCTCGATTTATTTCCGGCGCGCAATGCCGAAAGCCCGCTCCTGATATTCACCCATGGCGGATATTGGCGCTCCAACGACAAGGCGAATTATACCAACCTGCATTGATTAGAACCCATGCGCCCATTGGCGGCGGCCGATGGA
>CAJXFT010000018.1 GCA_913053235.1 uncultured Alphaproteobacteria bacterium | reverse complement strand
CGCGCGGCATTCAGGTTGGCCGGCGCATCACCGGCGGCGGCGGGCTTTATCTCGACGAAGGGCAGATCGGCTGGGAGCTGGTGTTCACCCGCGCCAGCCTCGGCATTACGGATCTCAGCGAGCTGACGCGGCGCATCTGCGAAGCCGCCGCGGACGGCATCACCCGCATGGGCCTCGGCCAACGCGGCCTCCGCGCCAAGTACCGCCCGCGCAACGATATCGAGGTCGACGGGCGCAAGATCAGCGGCACCGGCGGCATCTTCGACGGCGACGTGCTGTTCTATCAGGGCACGCTGCTGATCGATTTCGACCCCGCCGACATGATCGCGGCGCTCAAGGTGCCGGTCGAAAAGCTCGCCAAGCGCGATCTCGATTCGGCGCGCCACAGGGTGGTCACCCTCAGCCAACTTTTGGGCGACGCGCTGCCGCCGCTTGAGGATATTTACGCCGGCCTGCTCGCCGGCCTCGCCGAGGGGCTCGGCATCGCACCGGTTTGGGGCGAGATCGGCGCCGACGAGGAGAGGCGCGCCAAAGCGGCGCATGACGAGGAA
The DNA here is from genome assembly GCA_913053235.1 of uncultured Alphaproteobacteria bacterium. Classification (GTDB taxonomy): domain Bacteria; phylum Pseudomonadota; class Alphaproteobacteria; order UBA828; family UBA828; genus PTKB01. The sequence continues at coordinate 30,737 of CAJXFT010000018.1, read as the reverse complement.
ATCGGCAGCGACGAATATGTCGCCTCGGTCGATGCGCCGGAAGAATCCGGTGGCGCCATCCAAAGCGCCAGCCTGACCACCAAGGGCGGCACGCTGCGCGCCGATATCCGCCTCGAAGGCGCCGACCGGAATATCATCCGCGAAGCCTTGATTACGGGCGACATCTTCGTCACCCCGCCGCGCACCGTGCTCGATCTGGAGGCGGCGCTGCGCGGTGTCGCGACAGACAAGGCGGGCGCCGCGGTCGAAGCGTTTTTCGGCCCCTCGGGAGCCGGCGCCGAGGCCGATCTTCTGGCCCTTGAGCCGGGCGATTTCCGCGCCGTGGTCGAGGCAGCGTTACGCCAACTCACTTTCAAAATAGAAGGCGGTGGCCTGCGCCTTCGCGGCCATCTGATCGGCCCCGACCCCGGCCCGCGCCCGACGCTCCTGTTCCTGCATGACGGCCTCGGCTGCGCCCGCCTGTGGCGCGACATCCCGCACCGTCTGGTGGCGGCCACCGGGCTCGGCGCCCTCCTCTACGACCGGCAGGGCTGCGGCGATTCGGCGCCACTCTATGGCCGCCCCCCCGACCGCGGATACCTGCGCGAGGAAGCGCTGAGCGTCGTGCCGGAAATCCTCAAAGGAGCAGGCATCCGCGATGCCATTCTGATCGGCCATAGCGACGGCGGCACCATCGCGCTGGCCTTTGCCGGCGCCTATCCGGAGATGGTAAAAGGCGTGATCGCCGAATCCGCCCATCTCTTCCGCGAGGACAAGACGCTGAGCGAAATCCGCGCCCAGGTGGCGGATTTTGAAGGCGGCGATCTGCTCGCTCGCCTCAAGCGCTATCACGGCGCCAAGGCCGAAGCGACCTTCAACCGGTTGGCCGAAATCTGGCTCGCCGACGGTGCGCGCGATTGGCAGATCGACGACCTGCTGGCCGGCATAAGCTGCCCGGTGCTGGCGCTCAGGGGCGCCGAGGACGAATATTTCTCTGCTGAGCAAAACGCCGCCATCGCGCGCGCCGTCCCCGGACGTGTGCAAACCCTCGAACTGGCGAACTGCGCTCACGTGCCGCACCACCAGGCGCGCAAGGCGACACTGGCCGCCATGGCGGAGTTTATCGAGGGCATCGCGGCAAGTTTTTAGGAGATGGACAAAGACATGCCGGGCCGCTTTGATGTCGGGTCGGCGAATTCATTGAAATCATCCACTCGTTTCAAGGTCCGAGGAGCAAGCAATGCAAAGCCACGCGCGTGTCACCGTCATCGGCGGCGGAATCATGGGCGCCGGACTGCTCTATCATTTGGCGGAGCAGGGCTGGAGCGATTGCCTGCTCATTGAAAAGGGCGAGCTGACGTCGGGCTCGACCTGGCACGCCGCCGGACAATGCCCGAGCTTCATCGCCGATTACGCGATGGCCAAGATCCACCATTACGGCAACAGGCTCTACCCCAAGCTTGAGCAACTGACCGGGCAATATGTTTCCTGGCACGGCTGCGGCGGAATCCGTTTCGCCCTCAATGATGTCGAGCTTGAATGGTTCAGGCATGTCGAGGGGGTGTCCAAGTTGATCGGCTTCGAGATGCACATCCTCGGCCCGGATGAAATCAAGCAGTACAATCCGCATGTCGATACCTCGGGCGTCCTCGCCGCCGCCTTGACCATCGGCGATGGCCATGTCGACCCGGCGGGCTGCTGCAATGCGCTGGCCAAGGGCGCGCGCAATTACGGCGCCAAGATCGAGCGCTTCACCCGGGTCGAAGGCATCCAGGCGGCGGCCAACGGCGAGTGGGACGTAATCACCGACAAGGGCACGGTGCGCTCTGAGCATGTCGTCAACGCCGCCGGATGTTACGCCCGGCGCGTCGCCCAGATGGCCGGCACCGACGTTCCGATTACCAATATGGAACATCATTACCTGGTCACCGAACCGATCCGGGAATTTATCGACAGCGACGTCGAGATGCCGGTGATGCGCGACCCCTATGCCTCCGCCTATTATCGCCAGGAGCAAAAATCCGCGCTGATCGGCCTCTATGAAACCCATGCCGGGTTCGAGGCTTGGGCCGGGCGCGGCGGCTGGCCCGAATGGCAATCGGACAGCGAGCTGTTTGAGCCCGACATGGACCGCATCCTGCCCTATGTCGAAAAAGTCATGCGGCGCATGCCGATCTGGGCCGATGCCGGCATCCAGCGCATCGTCCATGGCGCCATCTCGCATACGCCGGACGCCAAACCGCTGATCGGTCCGGCCATGGGCTTGAGAAATTTTTGGCAATGCTGCGGCTCCTCCATCGGCATCGCGCAAGGAGCGGGATGCGGCAAGTATTTGGCACAGTGGATGATCGACGGCGACGCCGAAATCAACATGGCCGGACTCGACCCGAGGCGCTTTTGCGGCATCAACGATGGTGATTGGGTGCGCGCCAAATCCTTCGAGGATTACACCCACATGTATCAGCTTCACCTGCCGGGCGAGGAACGCGACGCCGGGCGGGGGGTTAGAAAATCGACCCTCTACGAGAAATTAAAAGACAAGGGCGCGGTCTTTACCGAGGCGGCTTCCTGGGAGAGGCCGAAATGGTTCTCCCTCGATGGCCGCGCCGAGGAAGCCGGCTTCGGCCGCACCAACGTCCATGACGTGGTTGCAGAGGAATGCCTGGCGGTGCGCAACCGGGTCGGCGTCACCGATCTTTCGAGCTTCGCCAAATTCGATGTCACCGGGGCCGATGCGGAAGCCTTTCTCAATCGCATCAGCGCCAATCGCCTGGCCAGGAAACAAGGCGGCATCACCCTGACCCATTTGCTGAGCGACAATGGCATGATCCTGAGCGAGGCGACGGTCAGCCACTTGGCCGAGGGTCATTATTATGTGCTGAGCAGTGCCGCCGCCCAGCATCGCGATTTGGACCATCTGCGTCTGCCCATCCGGCCGCATGAAGATGTCCGGGTCGAAGACATCACCGGTGATTGGGGAACCCTGGTCATCGCCGGGCCGAGATCGCGCGACACACTGGCCAAAATCACCGCCGCCGATCTGAGCGACGATAATTTCCGCTGGCTCTCCGGACAGGTTATCGAAATGGCCGGCATCGAGCTGCGCGCGCTCCGCGTCAACTATGTCGGCGAGCTGGGTTGGGAACTGCACGTTCCGATGCCGCATATGCCGGCTCTCTATGACGCGGTGTGGGCGGCCGGCGAGGAATTCGCCATCGCCGATGTCGGCACCTACGCGGTCGATTCGCTGCGCCTCGAAAAAGCCTATAAGGGCTGGGGCGCCGAGATGACCAACGAGATCACCATGATCGAGGCCGATATGGAGCGCTTCGTCAAATACGGCAAGGATGATTTCATCGGCAAGGCCGCCACCTTGAAACGCAAGCAGCAAGGGGTTTCCATGCGCCTGGTCTATTGCCGGCTCGATGCCCGAGACCATGACGCCCATGGCGGCGAAGCGGTGTCGCGCGATGGCACGGTGATCGGCATTACCACCTCGGGCGGCTGGGGCCATTACACCAAGACGAGCCTGGCCTTCGCCTATGTGGCGCCGGAATTTTCCGCTCCGGGGAGCGAATTCGACATCGAAATCCTGGGCGGTGCGATCAAGGCGACGGTGCTCGAGGAGCCGGTCCACGATCCCCGTAACGCCCGTTTGCGGGCCTGACGGAGGCGCGTCGAACATGCTCAGCCAGTGGCTCGACGAGGCGCCGCTCGCGCGCGAAGACGAAGCGCCGGCGTTGCAAGGCGATATCCGCGCCGATGTCTGCATCGTCGGCGGCGGCTATTGCGGGCTGTGGACGGCGCTCCATTTGAAACAGCGCCAGCCCTCGCTCGATATCGCGATCGTCGAAAAAGATCGCTGCGGCGACGGCGCCAGCGGGCGCAATGGCGGCTTCGTGCTGAGCTGGTGGCGCAGTTTTGGCTCGCTGACGACATTCTGCGCCAGCGATGAGGCGATCCGCCTGGCCGAGGCTTCGGCGGACGGTGTGACGGAAATTGGCGGTTTTTGCGCCGCCCACGCCATCGACTGCGGCTGGCGCCAGGATGGCTGGCTGTGGGCGGCGACAAACCAGGCGCAGGACGGCGCCTGGCGCTTGGTTGTCGAGGCGTTGGCCCGCCACCAAAGGCATCCCTTCGAGGAATGGCCGCGCGATAAGGTGGCGGCGCGCTCGGGCTCCGACCGGCATATTTCCGGCGTCTTCGAAGCGAGTGCCGCGAGCGTGCAACCGGCGCTGTTGGCGCGCGGGTTGCGCCGCGCCGCACTGGCCGAAGGCGTGCGGATATTTGAAAATACCCCGATGCGGCGCCTCAAACGCTCGCACCCGCCCGTTGTCGTCACGCCCGGCGGCACGGTCAAGGCCGACAAGGTGGTGATCGCCATGAACGCCTGGGCCACGGCGCTGCCGGAGCTGCGCCGCGCCGTCCTCGTCGTCAGCAGCGACATCGTCGCCAGCGAGGCATTTCCCGAACGGCTTAAATCCTCTGGTTGGGCCGACGGCTTGGCGGTCTCGGATTCGCGCAGCCTGGTGAATTATTACCGCACCACGCTAGACGGCCGCGTCGTCTTCGGCGCCGGCGGCGGCTTTCTCTCCTACGCCAACCGGGTCGAGCGGAAATTCGATGGCGCCTCGCCGCGCGCCGCCGAGGTGGCCGGTAATTTTCGCCGAACCTATCCGGCGTTCGGCGATATCGCCATCGCCTCGCATTGGACCGGACCGATCGACCGCTCGCTCAGCGGCCTGCCTTTTTTCGGCCGCCTCAAAGGGCATGGCGATATTCTCTACGGCCTCGGTTTTTCCGGAAACGGCGTCGGGCCGACGATGCTCGGCGGCAAGATCCTCGCCTCGCTGGTGCTCGAGGCGCACGACGAATGGTCGGAATGCGGCTTGGTGCGCGACAGCGCCGACCAGTTTCCGCGCGAGCCGATGCGCTATTTCGGTGGTGCCATGGTGATGGCCGCCAAGCGGCGCATCGAAACGCTCGACGATCGGGGCCAGAAAGCCGGCCCGCTCACGCGTGCCATCTCCGGCCTCGCCCCCGCCGGCCTCACTCCGGTCAAGGGCCACCACACGGAGACTAAGCCGTAGCGCGGTTTCACGCCTTGATGCGCTCGGACTTCGGATCGTAGAGCGGGCGCAGCGAGGCGCTCGCCGGATAGCGCACGCCGGCGATCTCGATCTCGTAAGCGCCCGACGCGATATAATCGTCAGTGACGCCATCCGGGTTCTCGATATAGCCGAGGGCGACGGCGCCGCCCAGCGTATGGCCGTACATCGCCGAGCGCACATAGCCGGCGATCGCGCCGTCGCGCCAGATCGGCTCATTGTGATAGAGCATCGGCTCGGGGTCTTGCAGCACGAACTGAACCAGGCGTTTGGTCAGCCCCGCCTCGCGCTGGCGCAATAGCGCCTCGCGGCCGATGAAGCCGCCCGGCTTGTCGAGTTTGACGGCAAAGCCGAGCCCGCCCTCGAGCGGCGTGTCGGCGTCGGTGATGTCGTGGCCGTTATGGCGGTAGGCTTTTTCGATGCGCAGCGAATTCATCGCATGCATGCCGACCGGGCGTAGCCCGAACGCCTCGCCGGCCTCGACGAGGGTGTCGTAGACGCCGGTGGCGAACTCGCTCGGGATATAGAGCTCCCAGCCGAGCTCGCCGACATAGCTGATGCGCGTCGCGCGCACGAAGGCGAAGCCGAGCTCGATCTCGCGGCTGCTGGCGAACGGAAAGCTGTCATTTGAAAGATCGTCCGGGCTCAACGATTGCAGCAGCTCGCGTGCGCGGGGCCCCATCACGCCGAGCATGGCCAGGCCCGAGGTGACATCGGTCAGCACCGCATGGGCGCCTTCCGGAATATGGTTTTTGAGCCAGTGGAAATCGCGTAGCTGAAACTCGCCGGAGGTGACGATGAGATAATCGTCATCGCCGAGCCGGGTGACGGTGAGGTCGGCCTCGATGCCGCCGCGTTCGTTGAGCCATTGGGTGTAGACCACGCGCCCCGGCGCGACGTCGACATCGTTGGCCGCGACCTGGCCCAGCACAGCCGCGGCATCGCGGCCCTGGAGGCGGAATTTGGCGAACGAGCATTGGTCGAGAAGGCCGACCGCGCCGCGCACCGCTTCATGTTCCCTGGCCGAAGGCTCGAACCAGTTTTGCCGGCCAAAGCTGTAAACATAACGCGGCTCCATGCCTTCGGGGGCGAACCAGTTGGGCCGCTCCCAACCGAAGGCGACGCCGTGGCAGGCGCCGCGTGCCACCAGCCGGTCATGGATCGGCGAGCGCCGTGCGCCGCGCCCGGTCTCGGCCTGGTGAAACGGCCAATGCATGGCATAGAGCAGGCCGAGCGTTTCACTGACGCGCTCGCGCAAGTATTGGCGGTTGCTTTGGAATGGCTGGTTGCGCCGCACATCGACTTCCCAAAGATCCGGCGGCGGGCGGCCGTCGCGGATCCATTCGGCGAGCACCTGGCCGATGCCGCCGGCGGATTGCAGGCCGATCGAGTTGAGGCCGGCGGCGACGAAGCAGTTGGCGAGCTCGGGCACCTCGCCGAGCTGGTAGCGGAAATCCGGGGTGAAGCTTTCGGGGCCGCAGAAGAAGGTCTGGATGCCGACGTCGCGCAGCGCCGGCATACGGTGCATCGCTTGCGTCAGAGCCGGCTCGAAATGGTCGAAATCCTCGGGCAGTTGATCGAAGCAGAAATCCTCCGGGATGCCGTCCATGCCCCACGGCTTGGCCTTGGGCTCGAAAACGCCGAACAGGATCTTGCCGGTATCCTCCTTGTAATAGGTGCAGGCGTCATAATCGCGTAGCGTCGGCAGGTCCGGCGCGACGCCGTCAAACGGCTCGGTCACGACGTAAAAATGCTCGCACGCATGAAGCGGCACATGAACGCCGATCGAGGCGGCGAGATCGCGCGTCCACATGCCGGCGCACAACACCACGGCCTCGGTGGCGATCTCGCCCTGATCCGTTTGCACGCCGGTTATGCGTTCGCCGTCATGGCGGATCGCCAGCACCTTGCAATTCTCGCGGATTATGGCGCCGCCCGAGCGCGCGCCCTTGGCCAGCGCCTGGGTGACGTCGACCGGATTGGCCTTGCCGTCGGTCGGGATATGCACGGCGCCGACCACATCCTCGACATTTATCAGCGGATAGAGCTCTTTGACTTCCCCGGCGCTGATCACGTCGACCTGGAGATCGAAGAGCTTGGCCATCGAGGCGTTGCGCTTGAGCTCCTCGAAACGCGCCTCGTTGGTGGCGATCGAGATCGAGCCGGTCTGCCTGAAGCCGGTCGCCTGGCCGGTTTCGGCTTCGAGGCCGCGATAGAGCTCGGCGGTATATTTGGCCAATTGGGTCATGCGCTGCGAGCCGCGCAGTTGGCCGACCAGACCGGCGGCGTGCCAGGTCGTGCCGCAGGTCAACTGGCGGCGCTCCAACAAAACGGTATCGGAAATGCCGAGCTTGGCCAGATGATAGGCGACGGAGCAGCCCATGACGCCGCCGCCGATGACGACCACCCTGGCCGAGCGCGGCAGTTCTTTGGCGCCTGTTTCCGTCGCAGTCTTATCCGTCATGGTGGGGCACTCCCGATGCACATGTTGGCAATTTACAACATTTGCCGGGTCGCGGCACAAGGTTAAGGGGGAAGCCTTCCCCCTTAACGAGCCCCCTGGCCGCCCTTACGTTGGATCGTTTGCGGCCTTGGTATCGAGGATGACATAATATTTGCGCGTGGTTTCGGGCATGTGCCAGGTGCATTTCATGCCCTTTGGCACGACGAAGCTGTCGCCCGGCTTGAAGCTTTCGGCGTGGCCCGAGGCATCGGTCAGCACCACCTCGCCGCTCAGGATGAAGCAGAACTCATCGACCGGATAGCTGTCGATGCGCGACGTGCAGGGCGTGCATTCCCACACCCCGGCGGTGAGTTGTCCGGTGCCGTCGGTGAAATAATTATGGCCGGTTTCGGTGGGCTCGCCGGCGATGACGGTTTCGTTTTCCAGATGGCCCCAAAATTGCAGCCCCGCGCCTTCGGGGCCTTCCCTGTTCAGTCTGATGACGGATGCCTGTGGCATATCCACCTCCATGAGTGAGATTTGAACTTCCGGGTCGGGCGGCGGGCGCGGGCGTTTGTTGTTTTGCCGGCCGGATCAGCCGTTCGCCGCGGTGACATAGCCGGGGCACGACGATTCGGCGACGCTGTCGCGCAAGAAAGCGTCGACGCGCTCGGCGGCTTGGCTGGCCGAGGCGATGCAGGACGCCACCGAGAGGCCGTTCAGGTAATTGCCGGTGAGAAAGAGGCCCGGGCGGTTGCGCTCGGCGGCTCTCAATGCTTCGACCTTTTCGCCGTGGCCAAGGCGGTATTGCGGCAGGCCGCGCGGCCATTGGCGGACCCGCGCGACGACGGGCTCGCCGCTTATGCCGAGGAGATCGCTGAATTCGGCTTTGGCCATGGCGATTAAGTCTTCGCCGGGCGCTTGCGCCAATTGCGGCGCGCGGGCGCCGCCGAGATAGGCGGAAAAGGCGACATGGCCGGCCGGCGCGCGGCCGGGAAACATGGTCGAGGCGAACAAGGCGCCGGTGAGCTGGCGCCCTTCCGAGGCCGGCGTAAGATAGCCGAGGCCATCCAATGGGTGCGCCACCTGGTCGCGGCGATAGCCGAGAAAGACGGTGGCCAGGGGCGGCGCGTCGATGCTTGCCGCGGCCTCGGCGCCGGCGCCGTCGAGGCCATCGAGGAGCGCCGCCGCGGCATGCGGTTGGGTGGCCAGCACGACGCAGCGCGCCAGCACCGAGCCGGCGCCGTATTCGATGCGGAAGCCGGCACCCGTGGCGCGGATGCGGCGGATGGCGACGCCGAGCTTGACCGCATCGCCGAGCGCGGCGCCGAGCGCGTCGGGCAGGGTTTGCATGCCGCCCGGCCAGGAATAGAGGCGCCGGCCCGGCATGCGGCCGCCGCTCCGGCGGTGGGCCAGAACGGCGCGGCTGATCGAGCCGTAGCGGCGCTCCATTTCAAGCAGCCTCGGAAACACCGCCGGCATCGAAAGCTCCTCCGCCATGCCGGCGAAAAGTCCGCCGACCAGGGGATCGATCACCAGCCCGGCGAATTCCCCGCCGAAGCGGCGCGACCAGAATTCGCTGACGGTTTCCTCGGCCGCGTGGCGCTTCGCCGGCACCATAAACTCACCCAGCATGCGCAGGCGCGCCAGCGCCGGCAGATAGCTCGCAGTGGCGAAGCCGAGCGGATGGGCGCGGATGCGATGCAGGCGCTGATCGCGCAGCAGATAGCGGTGGCGAACGCCGGCGCCCAATTCACAGCGGGCGCTATCGAGGTCGAGCGCGTGCGCCAAAGTCCGCGCATCTGCGATGCCGGCGTTGAGCGAGCTCGGCCCATGCTCCATCAGGAAGCCGCCGATGGGCTCGGAAATTGCGTTGCCGCCGCTGCGCACCTGGCGTTCGAGCAGCGCCACCCGGTGTCCGCGCTGTTGCAACGCGTAGGCCGCGGCAAGGCCCGAGACGCCGCCTCCGATGACCGCCACGTCGTAGCTCATGCGCCGCCTTCCATGCCCGGTCTCCCGCGCCGTGCCGCCACACCGGGTGGCCCACCTGGCGATCCTGTGGAACCGAAGCGGCGCCTGGCCAGGGTCTGCATATGCTGCGCCGTGACGACATCGGCATGCATCTCACGCGCGTGATCCTCGGCGCGGCGCTTGACGAAGCGGCGCACGAAGGCGGGCACGCGCTTGAGCCAGACCTCGGCTTCCGGAGTCCAGCCGAGCGCCGCGTCGGGGGTGGTGAGCGGCTCGATCAGCGCCGATCCGCGCGGCTCATAGCGGCACAGGAAATCCTCGCCCATCAGCTCGCCCGAGCGGCCCAGCGGCCGGGCCCGGCAGCCGCCGCACAGCTTGCCATATTCGCATTCGCCGCAGCGCCCTTCGAGCTTGGGCGCGCGCAGTTGCTGGAAAAGCGGCGCATCCCGCCACAAGGCGGCGAAATCATCGGCCCGCAGCGAGCCGACCGAGGCCTCCATATAGGGGCAGGCCGTCAACTCGCCTTCCGGCGTCACCCGGCAATAGCGCGTTCCGGCGAGGCAGCCGCCGGCCTCGTAACCGTCGCGCAGCGTCAGCGGCAGCGGCGGCTCCATCTCCAGCGCCATGCGCTTGAAGTGCGGCGCGCAGCGGGCGCGCACGACCAGCTCCCGCTCGTCGCGCGCGGCCTCGGCGACGCGGCTGAGGACGCTGTCGTAAACCTCGGCCGAGATATTGGTGAGCGATTCGCCGCGCCCCGTGCACACCATGAAAAAGACATTGAGCACCACCGCCCCGGCGGCGCGCGCGAAGGCGATCATATCGTCGAGCTCGCCGGCATTGTCGCCGGTAACGGAAAAGTGAAGTTGCAGCATCAGCCCGGCGCGGCGGCAGCAATCGATCCCCGCCATGGTCTCGGCCCAGCAACCCTCGCGGCCGCGAAAGCGGTCATGATATTCGGGATCGAGCGAATCGAGGCTGATGCCGACCGCCTGCACGCCGGCATCCTTGAGGGCGGCGACGCGCGCTTCGTCGAACAGGGTGCCGTTGCTGCCGAGCACCGCCATCAGCCCGAGCCCGCCGGCGTGGCGCGCGATGTCATATATGTCCTTGCGCAGCATCGGCTCGCCGCCGGTGAGCACGACCATGGTCTCGTCGCTGAGCGCGGCGATCTGGTCGAGGATGCCGGTGACCTCGGCGGTGCTGAGCTCGTCGGCACCGCCGCGCGCCCTCGCCCCGGCGTCCATATAACAATGGGCGCAGGCGAGATTGCAGCGCCGCGTTAGGTTGAGGGCGACGAGAAAGGGCGCCTCGGACGCCGCCTCGGGCGCGCCCGTCATCACCCGCTCAGGCCTCGCCGCCGGGCGAATTATGGCCGCCGGCCTGCATCGCGCCTTGCATGGATTGGCGCGATTCGGCTATCGCCGCCTCGGCGATTTCGAGCGTGACTTCGCTGGCACCGGCTTCCGCCGCATGCGCCTCGATGCGCCGCTCGACGGGATCGCGCACCAGTTCGGGGATGCGCACCAGGCGGGCCAGGGCGGCGGCGCTCCAGACCATCCCGGCCGGCGCGTCAGCGCCCATGAAGGGGCGGATATGGTCCGGATTGACGTCGTTGCCGCCATCGCGGCGCGCCCTTTTTTCGGCGCGCAGGCGGATGCTGGCGGCGAGCGAGGAATCGCCCACCGAATCGAGCAGACTGCGCGCCGCGGCCGACCAGGTCATTTCCAGTTCGGCCTCCATGGCGCCGCCGCGCGACGGGCAGAAACGCTCGGTTACCTCCGCCATCACCTGCGAGGTGATGACCGTGTGGCCGCTCTCCTGGGCAAAGCGCAGCACCGCGATGCGCACCATCTTGCGCGCCGCCTCGGGCACCCGCAGCATGCTGTTCTCGGCCTCGACGCTCCACGAGATCGTCTCCTCCGCCACCGCCTCCAGCGGCGGCGCGTAGGTGAGTTGCGAAAACCACATATGGCAGGGCGCCATGCGCAGCAGGTTTTCCGCGTTGCCGCCGATGTCGAGCGCCGCGTCGGCATGGATGCCGGTCTTGCCGAGCAGCACCAGGCTGGCATTGACGCGCTCGAGATATTGGCTGATGACGTGGTAGGGCTTGCCTTCGAGCAATTCGCAGGTGAGTTCCACGCCATGTTCCGCGGCGATCGTCGCCGCGACATCCAAATGCGACTGGTAGATCTTGGCGATGCCGGCGTCGATGATCTCCTCATGCAGCTGTTCCTGGTCCTTGAAGCGGAACTCCTGGCCGGCCTCCTCGCTGAGTCCGGCGGAAATCTTGTCGAAGGCGACATAGTGGAAATAGGGATCGAAGGCGGCCACCGCATGGACCGGGGCGCCGAGGCGCCGCGCCAGTTCAAAGGCGGTCATGAGGGCGCCGAAGGCGCGCTGCGAGCCGTCGAGGGCGACCACCAATGGGCCGTCGCCAAGCGCCCGCGCGGGATCGCGGATGACCAGGGTATCGATGGCGGCGCGGCGTACCACGCGTTCGCAAACGGTGCCGATGACGCCGCCCGGTATGACGCCGAGGCCGAGCGCGCCGATGGCCAGGAAATCATGCTCGCCGGCCGCCGCCGCCTCGACCAGCCGGCGGTAATTCTTGCCCTCCGGGCTGAGCCGCCGATAGGCGACGCCGGCGTCGCCGCAGACATCCAGCGCGGCGTCATGGTAGCTGTCGCTGATGACGCCGAGGCCGCGCGTGATCAGGTCGTCATGCACGCCGCGCTGATATTCGAGCTCCTCTTCCTTGCGGTAGCGTTCGGGCAGGCCGCCTTCCATCTGGCGAAAGCGGCGGTCGTGCAGCGCCGCCGCATAGGCGTGGATTCCGGTGACCGTGCCAGCGTCCGGCGCGGCGAGGCGCACCGCCTCGGCGAGGGCGCGGTTGGCGTGGTCGGAGGCATCCAGGGCGACGAGGGGGCGCTTGAAAGAAACCGGCGCGGCGTCCGGAGAGGCCTGTTCATCAGGCGATTGGCGGTCCTCGATTTCGAGCGGTATGGCGGTCGGCATGCGTTTCCCTTCCTTGCTTCTCCTCAAGCCAGGATCGTAGAAAGGGCGAACTATGAAAGCCTTGACATGGGTCAATTGGCGTAATCCGCGCCGGCGAACTCTGATCAAATATTCGTGATCTCCTGACCTATGTCATGGCTGCTTGACCTATATCAAGGCCGCTGCAAATCCGTGACTCTAGTTTAGAACTATACCGAAGAGATTGAAGATTAGTTCGATATCACGGGCCGATCTCGACGAACAGGGCGATGACCTATACTTAATCACCGGCGCGGAATGCAGCTGAGAGAGGCGCGTGACGGCCACCAAGGGAGGTAGCGTGTCAAGCTGCCCGGGAGGAACTGAGACCGATGAGAGCCGCAAAGACTTGCACATTTCTGATGATCGCGGCGTTTCTGCTGCTGAGCTTTTCGAATCTTGCCAGCGCCGCCGGCTATAAAGAAGTCGATGTCGCCAATGGCGGCACGATCACCGGCAAGTTCACTTTTGAAGGGGCGCTGCCGGTCGACGCGATCGAACAGATTGCGATCACCAAAAACCCCGATATCTGCGGCCAGGGCTATCGCGAAGTCATCTGGGTCGATGTCAAGGACGGCGCGCTGCGCGGGGCTTTCGCCTATCTCGACAAGGTCAAGCAAGGCAAGAAATGGGCGCCGCCCGAGGGCGGCAGCTATCTGGTGCTGCAGAAGGGCTGCCGTTTCCGCCCCTGGGCCCAGGTGGTGAGGCGCGGGCCGATCACCATCCGCAACGATGATCCGGGCGTGCTGCACAACATCAACACGCGCGAGTTGATCGGTGTCGAGAAGGGCCGCGTCGTCAAGCGCACCATGTTCAATTTCGGCCAGCCCGATCCGGGCGATATCGAGCAGGAACTGAAGCCGCGCCGCGCCTCCTTCATCTCCATCAACTGCGAGGCCCATAATTTCATGTTCGGCTTCATGATGGCGCCGAAGCACCCCTACGCCGTCGTCGTCAATGAGGATGGCAGCTATGCCCTCAATGACGTGCCGCCCGGGACCTACACGCTGAAGGCCTGGCACCCGCGCTACGGCGTCAAGAAAACCAAAGTGACGGTCGCCGAAGGCGGCGAAGTGAAAGCCGATTTCGCGTTTTCGGAATGACCTCCGCGCAGCGAACAGCTCAAAGTCAAGGAACAGCCAATGAAAAAGAAACACAGTCCTTCTTTTAGCGGCCGCTTGGCCGTTTTACTGCTTGTCGCCGGTGGGCTGCTCGTGTCGGGCCTGGTCACGGCGCCGGCGAGTGCCGACAATTATCCGCCAATCGGCCCGCTTGCCGAGCACCAGGCGGCCAAGGCCTCGCTCGTCGAGATGGGCAAGAGGCTGTTCTTCGATCAACGCATTTCGGGCGACGGCGCCATCAACTGCGCCACCTGCCACGACCCGGCGAAAGGCTTCGGCGACGGCGTGCCGCTGTCCAAGGCCTATCCCGGCACCAAGCATTTCCGCAACGCGCCGACGCTGATCAACTCCGCTTTCAAGGCCGGTTTTGCCGATGTCGGCTGGGGCTGGAGCGGCTATATGGGCGCCAACATGAACGATGTTATGCGCGACCAGATCACCGAAACCATGATCATGAACATGGATATGCGGATCATGCATGAGCGCATGAAGCAGGATGCGGTCTATGTCGCCATGTGTCAGGAAAATTTCGGCGGCGAATGCTCGTCGGGCAAGGCACGCAAGGCGCTGGTCGCTTTTGTCGAATCGCTGGTCTCGATCGACGCGCCGTTCGATACCGGCAATCTCTCCGACCAGGCGCGCCGCGGCCGCGAGCTGTTCGAGGGCAAGGCGCGCTGTATCGAGTGCCACAACGGCGCCTATTTCTCCGATGGCGTGCCGCACAATACCGGCGTGCCGGAAAATATGGAGATCTTCACGGACCCCATGCGGCACCTGACCTACCGCTCCATCATTCACACCCACGGCGTTCCCAAGATGGGTATATGGCGGCGCGACGTCGGCTATTTCGAGGTCAGCAAGAATTACGGCGATGTCGGCAAATTCGTCACGCCAACCCTGCGCGAGCTCAACTACACCGCGCCCTACATGCATAACGGCATGTTCGCGACGCTCGCCGAGGTCGTCGATTTTTACGATCAGGGCGGCGGCTACGACGATCCGCTGGCCGAGGAATTGCAGCCGCTCGGCCTGACCGCCGAGGAGCGCGGCAACCTGGTCGAATTCCTCAAATCGCTGAGCAGCGTCACCCCGGTGACGGTCGAGCCGCTCAAGGTACCGCAAGCCTACAAGCCGATCGAGAATTGGCTTGAGGTTACAAACTAGCCGGTGGGAGCAAGGATCATGAAGTCGCTTACATATCTATCCGTCATATCATTGTTCGCCGCGGCCATGATTATGGCTTTCGGCATGGCCGATCTCAGCGCCGAGGGCGATCCCGATGTCGATCCGCCACTGGCGCCGCTCGGCCCCGTGCCCGAGCCGCTCGACAACAAGATCACTCCCGAAAAGGCGGAACTCGGCAAGATGCTTTACTTCGACCCCAAGCTCAGCGGCGATGCCAGTCTGGCCTGCTCCGACTGCCATGCGCCGAAGCAGGGTTGGGGTTTCAGCGATCCGATCTGCCGCGGCTATCCGGGCACCGTCCATTGGCGCAATTGCCAAACCGTGGTCAATACCGGCTTTCTCGGCAAGCTGTTCTGGCAGGGCAACGCCAAGAGCCTGGAGAAGCAGGCCAAGACGGCGGCGACCGGCGGCGTGTCGGGCAATGGCGAGGCCGATGTGATGGAGCAGCGGCTGCGCCAGACGCCCTATTATGTCGAGAAATTCAGGGAAGTCTTCGGCACCGAGCGGCCGATTCTGAACGACGCCTGGCTCGCCATCTCGACCTTCGAGCGGGCCCAGCTGACGCAGTATGATACGCCGCTCGACCGCTACCTCGAAGGCGAAATAGACGCGCTTTCGCCGCTCGCCGTGCAGGGCATGGAGCTCTTTACCGGCAAGGCCAACTGCATCGAATGCCATAACGGCGCGATGCTTACGGACGAGAAATATTACAATCTCGGTGTGCCCCGGCCTTTCGAGTGGGAGGAGAGCGGGCTCAACGCCATCACCTTCCGCTTCGAGCTCTACGCCAAGGGATCGCACGAAAAATATTACCGCGAATTCAAGGACGATCTCGGCCTCTACTTCACCACCAAGCGGCCGTCCGACATGGGCAAGTTCCGCACGCCGCCGCTGAGATACATCCTCTTCACGGCGCCCTACATGCATGCCGGGCAGTTCTACACCCTCGAGGAAGTTATCGATTTCTATGACGAGGGCGGCGGCGAAAACGAGATGACCGGGCGCGCCGGCAACAAGACCCCGATCCTCAGGCCGCTCAATCTCAGCGACGAGGAGAAAGAAGCGCTGGTCGCCTTCCTGGAAGAGCTGAGCGGCGAGGAAATCGTCATGGCGACGCCGAAGGTTCCGCCTTACGAGGCGTTTCCCGATGTCGCCGGCCTGAGCCAGGCCGAAGCCAAGCGCATCGGGCTCGAATTTCATCTCTCGGCAAAAGCCAAGAACTGAGGAGGGATAGTCAATGGGTAAGCAAAAAGACGGAACCGAAGCGGCGGCCGGATTCGGCTGCATCAATCGACGTGCCTTCCTGTTCGCCAGCGGCGCCACGGTCGGCGGCACGGTGCTTTTGACCGGCGTGCCGGGTATGGGAAAACAGGCCGTCGAGGCGCGTGTGTCGCGCTATCCCAGGATGTTCGTCGAAAACATGTCGCGCCTGGTCCTGAACGAGCCGGTGCGTTTCAAATATCCCGACAAGGGGCGCAATTCGAACAGCATCCTGGTCAAGATGGGCGAGCCCGCCGGCGGCGGCATCGGTGCCGACCGCAACATCGTCGCCTTCAACACGCTGTGCACCCATATGGGCGGCGAGATGGGCAAGACCTTCCAGGCGAGCCACGCCGTGCTCGGGCCCTGTCCGTTCCATCAGTCGACTTTCGATCTCACCCGCCACGGCATGATCGTCAGCGGCCATGCGACGGAGAGCCTGCCTCAGGTTCTGCTTGAGGTCGAGGGCGACGATATTTACGCGGTGGGGCTGATCGGTCTCATCTATGGCCGCTACGACAATCTAAAAGGATAGAAGAGGGGACTGAGCCATGACGGAAAATTCAACGCCCTTTTACCAACCCGAAGATCAGATCCCGCTTCCGCCCAAGGACGCCGATGTCCTGACCACATGCTGCGACTATTGCGTCATGGCGTGCGGCTACAAGGTCTATCGCTGGCCCACCGACGCGCCGAGCGGCGGTCCGAAGAAGGATCAGAACGCGCTCAAACGCAACTACCCGCTGGGGCCGCTGCAGGGCGGCTGGGTCGGACCCAACCAGTTCACCCAGGCGGTCTATAACGGCAAACTCTATAATATCGCCGTCGTCGCCGACCCCGACGCCGATGTCGTCAATGTGCGCGGCGGCCACTCGATTCGCGGCGGCTGCATCGCGCAGAAGGTCTACAATCCCAAACGGCCGACCCAGGATCGCCTGAAATATCCGTTGGTGCGCATCAACGACATCCTGATGCCGGTGACCTGGGATTTCGCCCTCGATATCTTCGCCGAGGTGTCGAAGCATGTGATCAGGGAGCACGGCGAGCATTCCTGGGCGATGAAATATTTCAGCTATCAATATTTCGAGAACACCTACGCCCTCACCAAGCTCGCTCTCAAGAGCATCAACACGCCCGCCATCGCCCATCACGACCATCCTTCCTTCGTCAATTCCGTGCCGGGTTGGGTCGATATCGGTTACGACATTTTCGGCGCCTCGAACGAGGATTTCGCCCTCGCCGACTGCCTGTTCATCTCCGGCACCGACCCGTTCGAAACCAAGACGGTGTTGTGGAACAGTTGGATCCTGAAGGGCATCCACGGCAACAAGTCGAAGGTCATCATGGTCAATCCGCGCAAGACCGCGGGCGCGGCCTACGCCGAAAAGCATGGCGGCCTCCATCTCGACGTCAATCCCGGCTCCGACACCGCCGTGCATATGGCGATCGAGCGGATCATTCTGGAGAATGGCTGGGAGGACAGTGAGTTCATCGCCAAATGGGTGAACAATTTCTGGGAGACCGATTCCGGTTTCGGCCAGGGCACGCGCAACACGCCGTGGCAATGGCGCACCACCTGGGGCAAGTTCCAGGTCAAGGGCTTTGACGATTGGAGGAAATGGATTCTGGCGCAGGAGGAATCCAAGCCCGAAGTCGCCGCCCGCATCGCCGGCATCGATGTCCAGAAGATCTACAAGGCGGCCGAGATGATGGCCAAACCGAAAGCCAATGGCGAGCGGGTCAAGACGACGATCTGTATCGAAAAGGGCAATTACTGGTCGAACAATTATCTCAACACCGCCTCGGTCGGCACGCTCGGCGTCATTCTCGGCTGCGGCGGACGTCCCGGCCAGGTGATCACCCGCCTCGGCGGTCACCAGCGCGGCGGCGTCAATGGCGGTCCATATCCGACAACGAAATCGCCTTACAAGGTGCCCGGCAGGCGGCGTCATCGCCTCGACCTCGACCGCTGGCTGTCCTCCGGCCATGTGCGTTTCGCCTATGTCGTCGGCACCACATGGATTCAGTCCATGCCGGCTTCCTCGGCTCTGGAGGACACCTTCAAGCGATTGACCAAGCTCAATCCCAATCAGGTCCGCTCCTTCGACAAACAGGAGATCATCGACACCCTCAAGCGGCGCGTCGACAGCGGCGGAACGGTGGTCGCCAATCAGGATATTTACCTGAGGAATCCGATCGGCAATCAATATGCCGATATCGTTCTGCCCGCCGCGACATGGGGCGAGGAGGATTTCACCCGCGCCAGCGGCGAACGCCGGGTGCGGCTCTATTCCAAATTTTACGATCCCCCCGGCAACGCGCTGCCGGATTGGAAGATCGTCGCCAAGATCGCCCAGAAGATGGGCTTCGAAGGCTATGACTGGCGCGATTCCAACGAGGTGTTCGAGGAATCCTGCCGCTTCACGCGTGGTTCGCGCAAGGATTACAACGTCATCCGCACCGTCGCCAAACGCAAGGGCATGAAGGCGCATGATTTCCTGAGGACCTTCGGCACCACCGGGCTGCAGGCGCCGCTCATGCTCGACGGCGACAAGATCATCGAGACCAAGCGGCTGCATGATTACAACCGAACCGACCTGCCCGAAACCGGCCCCGAAGGCGTCAGCGTGCAGGGCAAGAGCATCATGGCCTTCAAGTCGCACACCGGGAAACTCAATCTGGTCAAATCGCCGTGGTCGTTATGGGCCGACTTCTATGAGTTCATGCAGCCCAGGGGCGACGAGCTGTGGATCACCAACGGGCGCATCAACGAGATCTGGGAATCCGGCTTCGACGATTATGAGCGCCGGCCCTACACCCAGCAGCGCTGGCCGATGAATTTCGTCGAGATTCACCCCGACGACGCGGCCGAGCGCGGTATCGAATCGGGCGATCTGGTCGCCATCGGATCGACCCGGGTGCCGGTCCAGACGGACTTCAATCTCGGCGTCAAAGGCGATGACATGTGGTTCTCCGGCCTGATGAAGCGCGGCCATATCGAACTCGCCTCGGGCCAGTTCTCGGCCGTCGCCATGGTGACTCCGGCGATCAAGCGGGGCGTGTTGTTCACCGATTTCCTCAAGATGGACGCGCCGGCCAACAGCGTGACGCCGCGCGTGCCCGATCCGATCACCATGAACTACCGCTTCAAGATCGCCTCGGGAACGGTGAAGAAGGTCGGCGAATCGCCGTTCAAGCACAAGTTCGACCAGATGACCTTCAAGCGGCGGGACATCGTCTAGATCGGGCGGCATCCGTAGCGTCGTTTCTGACATTCGCCGGCTGGCTTTTCGAGGCCGGCGCGGCATTGACTGGAGGCGCGGCAAGGACAGAAAAAAGAAGCATTGAATATGAGCAAAAACGTTGAGAACAGCCGAGCCGAAGTTCTTCAGACCTTGCACGCTGTTCTGGACGGCGAGAATTTTCTGTCGCGCTGCACCGCCGTCAATGCGGTCGGGCGAATCGGCGGCCAAGACGCCGCTTCGCGCCGGCGTCTGATCGATCTGCTGTCCGACCCCGATCCGACCTTGCGCATCGAATCGGCGGTGGCGCTCGGCCACACAGGTTCGCATGATGCCGCCGACGCCTTGCTGGCCAGCCTGACCGGCGATCCGATCGACGAGGTGCGCACCCAGGCGGCGGCGGCGCTGTCAAAAATAGGCGCGCCGAACAGCCTTGAATCGCTGATCGATTGCCTTGCCAATGGCGGCTACCCACATCTCGACGAACATCTCGATGAAATGGAGTTCGGCGCTTCCTGGGCGGTGCGCGGCCATGCCTTGCAGGCGATCGGCGAAATCGGCGATCCCGCGGCCATCGAAGCGGTGATCGCGTTTGTTGAAGACGAAGACAATGAAGACCTTCAGGAAAATGGCTTCCGCGTGTTGGCATGCCTTGGCGGCGCGCCGGCGCGGGCCTTTCTGCTGGCCCAGCTGCGGATGGGAAGCGCCTTGGCCAAGCGGCGGGCGGCGAAGGTTTTGGGCCTCGGCGAGCCTGGCGGGGCGGGCGAACAATTGCTGCCGCACGACATGTTCGACGCCTTGGACAATGCCCTTGGCGACGGCACGCCGGCGGTGCGCATGGCGGCGGCCCGCGCCCTCGGCAACGCTAAGGATTCGCGCGCATCGGCCCTGCTGATCGGGTTGCTCGGCGATGGCGACCATGAAGTGCGAAATACGGCGGCTGAAATACTCGGCAATTCCGGCGGCGCCGAGACCGCAGCGCATCTGCATCCACTTCTCGAGGATTCCGATCCGCGCCGCCAAGCCCCGATCGTCCGCATTCTCGGACAGATCGGCGCCACCATTTCGCTCGACCCCCTTGAGGCTCTGCTGGATACGGACAGTGAGGAGCTTTTGTTCGAAGTTCTCGGAGCGCTCGGCAATATCGGCGGCTCGGACAAGGTCGCGCGCATCGCCCAAATTCTCGACCGCGGTGGAATCAGCAACGATCTCCGCCTGCAGACCGTGCACACGCTGGAACGCCTGTTGCGCGGCGCAGCGTCACGCGACAAGGACGCCGTCGGCCTGGTGCGCGTAATTCTGGATGAAACGCTCGAAAGCGGCGATGAGCGGGTTGCCTATGCCGCGCTTTCCGCCCTGGTCGAGATCGAGGGAGCGCGGGCGCGCTCGCGGCTGTTGTCCCTGCTGCGGGTGGAGCCCGAAGCCGACGCGCCGGACGAGCCGGACGAGCCGGAAGAAGCGGCTATCGAGGCGGCGCCCGGCGGTGAAGATCCCGAGGCCGGGGCTGAACCGGGCATTTCGCAAAATTCGACGCTGGGTTCCATACAGGCGGGCTTTCCGGGGCTGCCGCCGGCGCCGGAAGCGGAAGCCGGGCCAGACCAATCGGCGCTCGAGGAGCGCCATCAACGTGAAATGCTGCGCCTCCTCGCGGCGCGCCTGTTGCCGCGCCTTGGCGATGTTGGCGAAGAGGCCATCGAGGCCCTGATGGCGGCCGCCCGGGCAGCGCCGGCGGCGCTGCGGCGCACGGCGCTGTCGAGTCTGGCCGAGATCGGCGACGCGCGCGCATTGCCGGTGCTTCTCGACGGGCTCAAAGCGGACCATCTTGAGACCCGGCTCGCGGCGCTCGACGGTTTGGGCCGCTTCGCCGGCGAGGCGGCGGTGGCGGCGCGCTTCGCCGAACTGCTCGAGGATGGCGACCCTCACGTCCGCATGCGCGCCGTGACGGCGATTTCCGGCGCCAAGGGTGCCGGCGTTTCCACCTGTCTGGCGCGCGCTCTCGGCGATGACGATCCGGGGGTCTGCCGCGCCGCGCTGCGCGCACTCTCGCGCGCCACCTATGCCGGCGAGCATGGCGCGCTCGTGCTCGATCTGCTGTTTCGTTTTTCCGGCGAGATGCGGTTGGAAGCCGCGCGCACGCTCCGGCGTCTCGACGATGTTGCCGCCACCGAGGCTTTGCTGGGCAAGCTCAAGGTGCGGCAAAACGAAGAACAGCATTGGATTTGCATCGATGCACTTGCCGAACTGCTCAGCCAGGAAACCGGCGGCGATGCGTGATGTGCGGCGCGTCATGCCATCCCAATTACGAGAACTCCTGGCCGTGGCGCTGGGCGTTTTGCTTGTCATGCTAGTGTCGGCCGGCGACCGGGCGCGCGCCGATCAGCAGGGCATCTCCTTCGGCACGCTCGAGCGGATTCTCGCGGCGAAGATGCTTTACCAGGAAAATTGCGCCGCCTGCCACGGTTACGATGGCGTCCCGCTGCTGCCCGACGCGGCGAATTTCGCCGAGGGTGAAAAGCTCGACAAACCCGATAGCGAACTGCTCGGGATCATCAATCTCGGCGGCGAGGATATGCCTCCCTGGGAAGACATCCTGACCGATCTGGAACAGCATGAAGTGCTGAGCTATGTCCGCGTTCTGCCCGGCGACAAGATTTATCAGGAGCGCTGTTTGGCATGTCATGAAGCGGAAGCGCCGCGCATCGAGGCGGCGGCCGGCGCCGGCGAATTTTGCCCCGGATCGGATGTCGAAACGGGCATGACGAAGCGCAATTTCGCCGAAGTTACGAAGTTCCTGAGTCAAATAAATAATTAATGACGATGCGCAATCACAACAACAGCCATGAGTATGAACATTCGCCGGAGAAGGGCCGTTGAATAGCATTACGCAGCACATGGCGAGGCGCCGGGCGATGCGTTGGGCCAAGCCGGGCCTGCTGTTGCTCGGCGCCGTGATCGCCGTCCTGTTCGCGGTCGACCCGGCGCAAGCGGCGATGGAAGCAAGCGAATACCGCCAGTTCCTCGGCATCGATTCGCGCCGGCTGGTTTGGTTTCTCGCCCAGATGCATCTTTTCTTCGGCGCCTTCGTGCTCGGCGTGCCGATGTTCGCGGTCACGGTCGAGCTCGTCGGTTGGCGGCAAAAGGAGGCGCGCTACGACAAGCTGGCTTACGAGTTCACCAGCCTGCTGAGCATCGCCTTCGCGACCACCGCGGCGCTTGGCGCGCTGTTGGCATTCGCGCTGTTCACGCTCTATCCGTCCTTCATGGGACACATGGCCGGCACTTTCAAGGACGCCATGTTCGTCTATGCGCTGTTGTTCCTGCTCGAGACGGCGAGCCTCTATCTTTACTATTACGGCTGGAACTGGCTGAGCGGCACCGAGGTCTTTTCGCGCCACACCCGCTATGTCTTCAAGGCCGCCGGAGTGGCGGTAATCGTCTTCGGCATTCTGCTTTTCTTCGAAGCCATCGGGCCGGAGATGCGCGGCGATACACGCGCTTTCATGACCCTCCTATACGCGCTGCCGCTCGGCGTCGGCCTCTTTATCATCCGCGACCGCAAGACCATCCACATCTTCATCGGCATCGTACTCAATGTCGCCGGCACGGCGATCCTGCAAATGGCCAACAGTTGGGCCGGCTACATGATGAGCCCCAAGGGCGTGAGCGAGGATGGCGTTCTCGTCGGCACGCTGTGGGAGGCGGTCGAAAACATTCTGGCGACGCCGATCGCGATTCACCGCGTTCTCGGCAATCTGGCGTTTGGCGGGCTCGTCGCCGGCGCCTACGCGGCGGTCAAATTCATCGGCGCAAAGACGGCGGAGGACAAGGCGCATTATGACTGGATGGGATACATCGCCAACTTCGTCGCGATCATCGCGCTGATTCCGCTGCCTTTCGCCGGCTACTATCTCGGCCGCGAGGTCTATTCGACCAGCGCCATCATGGGCAACAATATGATGGGCGGCGACTTCTCCTGGACCTTCATCATCCAGGCCATGCTGGTCGGCTCGATATTCATCATCAGCAATTACTACCTGTGGAGCGGCATGACCCGCATCCCCGGCGCCGAACGTTACTACAAATACATCAAATATATTCTCGGCGCGCTGGTGCTCTCCTTCGCCATCTGGCTGACCCCGCACAATCTGCCGCTGACATCCCAGGAGGTCGGCGAGATGGGCGGCTCGCAATATCACCCGACGCTCAAATTCATGGGTCTGATGCCGGCCAAGAACGCGGTCGTCAACCTGATCATCCTGTCGACCTTCTTCAGCTTCCTGCTGTACCGGCGCGGCAACAAGAGCACGGTGGTGCCGATCACCAGCCAGGGCCGCATGCCGCTGATCGCCATCCCGCTGGCCGGCCTCGCCGCCACCGCGGTGGTCGGACAATATGCCTGGTACCTCTTGGAGCTCGACCCGGCGGAACTCGACCTGCCGGCCGACCGCGCCCATTATTTCCGCACCGTCGGCTATTTGCTGCTGTTCAATTGCGCGGCGGCGGTAGTTGCCGTGGCGCTGGCGCTGAGAAACATGGGCAAGCTGGCGCAGGGGCTTTATTTGGCCGTCACCGCCCTCAGCGTGGTGATATTCCTCGGCGTCTACGGCTTCGTGGTGATGGAGAAGGCCTCGCCGTTCCTCAGGAACGTCGCCGTCAGTCAGTTCCTGCAGCTCATCAGCTGCCTGATCCTGGTCACCGCCATCGACATCTTCCTGTTCAAGGGGGCCAAGGAAATCGGCACATTGCGCTGGGGCAAGATGAGCGTGCGCAGCCAATTCGCCCTCTTGGCGCTCACCTTCGTCATCACCATGAACATGGGGTTGATGGGTTTCATCCGCTCGGGCCTGCGCGGCGACTGGCACATATTCGGCATCATGCGCGATACCTCCGAATGGTCGTATACGCCGTCGAACGCGACGATGACCGAAATGGTCGGCCTCGCGGTGCTGGTATTCCTGGTGATGGTCGGTTTCATGTTCTGGCTCGGCAACGTCCAGTCCAGGCGCAAGGCCGAGGCGGCATCCGACGACGCCGCCAACCAATCCGGCTCGGCGGATTGACCATGGCGGGGGTGGCGATGAAAAGGGCGCGCGATGATTAAAGCCGTCGGTTTCGCCTTCGTTTTCATGCTCATCGTGCTCGGCATTTTTCTCTGGGTCGGCCACTCGGTGACCAGCATGGTGGGCGGCGGCAAGAAGGTGGTGAGCGCGGTCGAGATCACGCCGGAAGGCGGCGAGACGATCTTCTGGGGCAAGGGGCGCTGCTTCACCTGCCACAGCGTCGGCGGCCGCGGCAGCGCCGTGCGCGGACCCAACCAGGGCGTCTTCGGCGAAAAATTCCAGGAGCCGATCGGCATCCGGGCGGAATCGCGGGCGCGCGAGCGCTCCGAGAAGACCGGCGAGGAATATAGCGCCACCGATTATCTGGTCGAGAGCCTGGCGGTTCCCGGCGCCTACGTGGTCAGCGGTTACAAAAACGAGATGGCGATCGTCTATGCGCCACCGATCTCGCTCAACCTCAAGGAAGTCAAGGCCGTCATCACCTATCTGCAAAGCCAGGGCGGCGAACCCGATACCGAGGCGCTCGAAAATCCGAGCGAGATATCGGCCAAATATATCGCCCGCATCCAGGCCGCCTCGGACGCCGGCGGCGGCGATCCGGGGGCCGGCGCCATCGTCTTCGAGGACAATTGCATGGAGTGCCATGTGGTTAAGGGCGAGGGCGATGAAGTCGGCCCCGATCTCAGCGCCATCAGCGCCAAGGGCCTCAAATTTATTGCCGAATCCATCCTCGAGCCGTCGAAGCAAATCACCGAGGGCTTCGAGACGTTTGAAGTGATCGACCTTGAGGGGCGCAAGACCACCGGCCTCAAGACGCGCGACGATGCCGATGAAGTGGATATCACCAAGGCGACCGGAGAAGTGGTGACGATCGCCAAGGCGGAGATCAAGGAAATCAATTCGGGCGATCTCGCCAGCATCATGCCGAACGATCTGATCGAAGCGCTGACGGTCAAGGATTATCAGGACGTGCTGTCATATATGATCATGCAGAAGGGCGAGTGAGGTGGCGAAGGGCGCGGGTAAAGTGACGGCGAAATATCGGGTCAACCGCTTCTGGTCGATCATACTCGCCCTGGTCGTCATCTACGCCATCGTCAAATGGCTGATCCCGGCGGTCTCGAGATGGATGACCGACCTGCCGTTTCCGCTCACGGTGCCGGGCGAGCTGATCAAGATCTATATGATCCTGGCCGTGGTGGCGATGTTTCTGCTGGTCACCTTCTCGCAGAGAAACTTCGATGAATTCATGTATCCGGTGCGAAAATTCCTGCGCGCCGAATATGGCTGGATTCCGCGCGCCGTGGTTTTGACGCTGATTTCCCTGCTCATCGGCTACATCGCCTATGACGCCGCGTTGCCGACCAAGGAAACCCCGATCTCGCTGCGGATTCAGCATCCGTCGTCGAATTTCCCGAAAAAATTCGAGGACCTTAAAAACCCCATGACCGATCCGCCGGAGGCCGAGGTTCAGGCCTTTATCGAGCAGGCCAGGGAAAACGATGTCGCCCTGATCGAGCAAGTCGCAATCGATGTCGAACGCTGGCTGGAGGAGAATCCCGACGGCCATATGCTGTCTTTCCTGCCCACCGCGCCGGTCAAAAAATTCCTCGCCGAGCTCGAGGGCGGCGAGGTCAGCATGGCGGTGGCGAAAGCCGCGCTGGTCGAGAAAAACCTGTTCGAGGGGCGCGCGCTTTACGCCATGAACTGCCGCGCCTGCCACGGCGACAGCGTCTCCGGCGACGGCCCCATGGCCGACGGATTCAAGCTCAGGCCGATCAATTTTACCGACAACGGCACCATCGAGACGATCGTCGAGGGCTACACCTTCTGGCGCGTGATGAATGGCGGCCCGGGGCTGCCGGTCGAGGCGACGCCGTGGGATTCGGCGATGCCCGAATGGAAGCTCAGCCTGACCGAGGAGGAACGCTGGAAGATCATCGCGGCGGAATATGACCTGGCCGAGAAGACGCCGCGTATTCCGGAAGGCCACTGAAATGCGATTCGGAGCATTCAAAGGCACGGCAAGCAAACCACGCAAGCGCGCGCGGTTGCCGGTGGCTATCGCGCTGCTGCTCAGCCTCGCCGTGGGCTGGTCCGTGCCCGCTATGGCCGCCGATACGCCGAGTGGCCCGATACCCGAGGCGACGCCCGAATTCCTCGAGCAGGGGCGCGAGGTTTACGTCAAGCGCTGCAGCTTCTGTCACGGCTTGTTGGGCGACGGCGAGGGACCGGCGGCCGAATTCCTCGATCCGCGGCCGCGCGACTTCACCCTCGGCGTGTTCAAGTTCCGCACCACCGACAGCGGCGAGCTGCCGACCAATGAGGATATGTTCCGCACCGTCAGCAACGGGCTGCCCGGCACCGGCATGCAGGCCTTCGACGATGGCAGGATCAAGAACGGGCTCAGCGAAGATGAGCGCTGGGCGGTGATCGCTTATATCAAGACCTTCGTGCCCGAGTTCGACGACCCCGAGTTCGACCCCTACAAGAAAATCATATCGCTGCCCGCCAACCGGCCGGCTTCGAGCGAGGCGCTGATAGCCAAGGGCCGCGAGGTCTTCGAGCACGCCAAATGCTGGGAATGCCATGGCAAGCAGGGCCGCGGCGACGGACAGAAAGCCTTCGACCGCAAGGATGATTGGGGCTTCCCCATCCGCATCCGCAACGTCACCTTCCCGTGGAAGATAAAAGGCGGAAGCCAGGCCGAAGACATCTATATGCGCTTCTCGACCGGCATCAACGGCACGCCGATGCCTTCCTTCGTCAAGGCGCTCGGCGAGGACGAGCGCTGGGCGCTGGCCAATTTCATCGAATCGCTGCAGCATCAACTGACCGAGCATCAGGTGCTGAAGGCGCTGAAAGTGGATGGCGAGCTGCCCGAGGCGGCGGACGACCCGTTATGGGCCACGGCCGAGGCCATGGATGTGCGCCTCGCCGGGCAGGTCATCGCGGCGCCGCGCTGGCAGAATCCGAGCATCGACCTGGTGACGCTGCGCGCCATATATAACGAGCAGGAAATCACCTTCCTTGCGGTGTGGGACGATCCCTTCAAGGACGTCACCCATGTCGCCGAGAACGAGCTCGACCCCAACGAGTTGCGTGTCGTCGGCGGCTACAACACATACGTCAACCCTTACGACGTGGCGGTGCGGCAGTTGGAGAATTTCCGCGATTCGGTGGCCCTGCAATTCCCCGCCAAACCGCCCAAGGGCACCGCCAAGCCGCATTTTTTCCGCGGCTCTTCGTCCGAGCCGACCAATCTCTGGATCTGGCGCGCCGACCGCGAGGCGGCCGGGGAGACCGCGGTCGAGGAAGCGACGGCGCGCGGCTGGAAGCAGGAAGCCAAGGCGCAGCCCGAGGATCAACAGCAGGTGAGCGGGCAGGCGGTCTGGGGTCAGGGCCGCTGGAGCGTGGTGATGAAGCGCCCGCTCACAACCGAGGACAAAGCCGACGTGCAGTTCATCGAAGGCAGTTTCATTCCGCTCGCGGTCAATGTCTGGGATGGCTCCAACGGCGAGCACGGCATGATGATGAGCTTGTCGACCTGGCATTTCGTCACCCTCGAGGCGCCGATGTCGTGGACGGTCTACCTCTATGGCGTGATCGCAATGCTGGTGGCCGGCGCGCTCAGCCTGCTGTTTATTTGGCTTGCAAAACGCGAAAGAAAGCCGCAAGACGAGGATGATGACGAGGCCGAGGCCGAGGCCTAGATCGCGGCGCCGGCGCGTTTAATATATTTGGTTAGGGGAAGGAATTGGAATCATGAAACGAATAAGCGCGTTGGCCGTGGCACTCGCCATCGCCTTGTGGGCGTTGCCCGGCCATGCCGATCCGGCGGCCGGCGAAGCGGCCTTCAAGGCCAGCGATTGCACCGCCTGCCATTACACCGATGGCCCGGCGAAGGAAAAAACCATCGACGATCAACTGGCCAAGAAAGGCCCCGAGCTGTGGTACGCCGGCAGTAAATTCCAGAAGGAATGGCTGCAGGCCTGGCTACAGGACCCCGCTCCGATCCGCCAGATGAAGTTCAACTCGGTCACCGAAGCGAACCCCGGCGATCATCCCAAGCTGGCTGCCGCCGACGCCGCCAACGTCTCCGACTTTCTGATGGGCCTGACCTCCGACGCCGTCGAAGCCGGCGTCGTGAAGCCCAAGAAGAACGCCAAGGGCCGGCTGATTTTCACCAAGAAGATGCCGTGTAGCGGCTGTCACCAATATGAGGGGCGCAAGAAGAAGCTGATGGGCGGGCGTTCCGGGCCGTCGCTGGTGGGCGTTGGCAAACGGCTCAATCCCGATTGGATCTACGCCTATCTGCTCACGCCCGAGATATTCAAGCCGGTCAAGGCGATGCCCGTATTCGTCGGACTGTTGAGCGAGAAGGACATGAAAAACGTGGCGTCCTATGTCGCCAACTTCAAGTGACCGGGCCGGGGAGGAACAGATGATGGCTAAATACACAATATTTGCGGCGCTCGTCGTAATTCTCGGGCTTGCGGCGCCCGCCGCCGGCCAGGCCCAGGATATCGATGTCGAAAAGGTCTTTAAATTCTATTGCGCACAATGCCACGGCGTTGGCGGCAAGGGCGACGGTCCCAACGTGACCGAGAATTTTCCGGTGTCGCCGCGCAATTTCACCAACCCCGAGGAAATGAACAAGCTGACCAATGCGGACATCAAAAACGTGGTCATGGATGGCGGGCCGGCGATGAGCAAATCGCCAATGATGCCGCCCTGGGGCAAGACCTTGAGCGAAGCCGAAGTCGACGCGCTGATCGGTTATCTGAGAGTGCTGTGCAACTGCAAGGGAAAGGAGGGTTGAGCCGCACAGCCGCAAGCGAAATCAGAAAACGAAGAAAATAAGGATCAGGGCGATGACCGCGGCGTTGACCAGCAAGCCGGCGAAAATAATGGAATCGACGAGTTTTCTTTTCTTGGATTTCGATACCGCCATGGCGTGCGCAACCGGTGAGAGAGATGACGCCGCGCGGCGAGGCCAACGGCGTCGGATGGCGCAAGCCTACGGAAGGTGATGGCCGTGGCAAGTAAATTCTCGGCCCGCGCCGGCGCCGCCCTGTTCACCGCCGTCCTCGTGGCGCTGATCGTTTTCTTCTGGTGGTTCCTGTGATGGACGGATTCCAATAATGCGGTGGGGAATTAGGCTATGAAAACAGTGGCTCTTTCGTTCGTTCTGGCGTTCGCCGCCTCCGTGGTTGTGTTTATCGCGCTCGATTACCTGATCATGAGCGCCCAGGGGCTGTCCCTGATTTTCGCCGGGTAAGCGGAGCCACGCGCGTGACCATCACTTCCCAACGCAAGCGCCGGCGCGCGGCACTGTGCGCCTTCGTGGTGCTGACCCTTGCCTTGCTTATGGTTGCCGCCAATCTCAGCGGCCTCGAATTCTCGCCCGCCTTCGCCGAGGAGACGGCGGCGGCCGCCGCCGGCGAAGGTGAAAGCGCCTACGCGCCGGCGCCCCGTCTCAGCGCCGAAGACTATCCGCGCATCGGCAATATCAGCAGCCGCACCATCGTCTGGCTGGCGGCGCAATTGCATCTGTGGTTCGCCGCCTTTGTCCTCGCGGTGCCGATCTTTGTCTTCATCATCGAAGCGATCGGCATGTACACGCGCGATGAACGCTACGACAAGATGGCCTATGAGTTCATCAAGGTCTCGATCACCGCCTATTCGCTGACCGCCATTTTGGGCGGGCTGTTGCTGTTCTCGCTGGTGCTTCTCTATCCCGATCTGTTCCGCTATCTGACCACCGTGTTCAACGACACGATGTTCTACTACGCGCTGCTGTTTTTCGCCGAGAGCGCGATTCTCTACATATATTATTACGGCTGGCATTGGCTGCAGGGCGATTTCTCGAAGTGGGTGCACCTCACGCTTGGCCTGCTGCTCAATGCCGTCGGCACGGTGCTGATGTTCCTCGCCAACTCCTGGGTCACCTTCATGATGAGCCCGGCCGGGGTCGATGCCGCCGGCGTCTTCAGCGGCGACAGTTGGGCGGCGATACATAATCATCTGTGGAACCCGATCAACATCCACCGGGTCGTCGCCAATGTCGCCTTTGGCGGCTCCATCGTCGGCGCCTACGCCGCTTTCAAATTCCTCAACGCGAAAAATGCCGAGGAGAAAGCGCATTACGACTGGATGGGCTACAACGCCAACTTCATCGCCATCTCGGCGCTGCTGCCGCTGCCCTTCGCCGGCTACTATCTGACCGCCGAGATCTACGCCTACAGCCAGCAGATGGGCATCACCCTGATGGGTGGCGTCTTCGCCTGGCTGTTCATCATCCAGGCGGTGCTGATCGGCACGCTGTTTCTCTC
>CAJXFT010000017.1 GCA_913053235.1 uncultured Alphaproteobacteria bacterium | reverse complement strand
CTCGGCGGAGAGGATCTCGCCGCCTGACATGCTCTAATCGCCGCTTGAGCGCCCCAAAATGGGCCGCGGCGAAAACAGATGTTTGCCTTCCGCCAGTTGCCAGGCGAGCAGCGCCGGCGCGCCAATCACCAGCTCGCGCACCCGTTTGATGAGCGAAAGCGCCAGCGCCACCTCCGGCCCCAGGCCGATGACGGCGCCGATGAGAACGAAAGCGCCTTCCTGAACGCCAAGCGCGCCCGGAACGAAGAATGCCGCCGCCCGCACCGCCAGAATAAGGCTTTCCAACAGCAGCGCATCGGCGATGGTGATCGGTATGTCCATGAAATAGAGCGCCAGCCAAATTTCCGCGGCGCCCAAGGCCCAGGCCAGCATTTGTCCCGCCGCGTTGAAGGTCAAAGCCCAGCGCCGCCGGTAAAGCAAGCGTATGGCTTTGTCCAACT
Source organism: uncultured Alphaproteobacteria bacterium (assembly GCA_913053235.1). Taxonomy (GTDB): domain Bacteria; phylum Pseudomonadota; class Alphaproteobacteria; order UBA828; family UBA828; genus PTKB01. The sequence goes on along the minus strand of CAJXFT010000017.1, from coordinate 31,637 downwards.
CTTCGGCGCCGCCCACCGCCTTGACCCAATCGCGGCCCCTGGCGACGCGCGATACCAGGCCGACCAGAAAGCCGAACAGACCGCGATGCTGAAATACGCAAAAGCCAACGACCAGAATCATGCCCAGCCCGACGCCGGCGCCGGCGCCCCGGGCGATATCGTTGTCGCCGTAACGCGCCAACAACAGGCCAACGCCGACAAGCGTGAACAGAAGTTGCGTCAGCGTGCTCAGGGTGAGGTCGACGACGACGCTGGCGCCGACAATCTTGCCCGGGATTCCGCGCATGACGAGAAGCCTCGTGCGCACCAACGCGCCGCCCACCTGAAATGCCGGCATCAGCGTATTCACGCCCTCGCCGATCCAGCGCGCCCACAACAACAAGGCGACGGGGCGCGGCGTCTCTCGGGGAAAAAGGAAACGCCAGACATAGCCGTCAAGGGCAATCGGTACCATCCGCGAGACGATAACGAACACCAGACCCCAGCCGACCGCCGCGATGGCGGCGGCGACGTCGCCGGCGCCCTGGTAGATCACGAGGGCGATTATCACGCCGATACCGGCGATCAGGGCGCTGATTCCCACAACACGCACAGGCGCAATTGTTCCTCTCCCCAGTCCGGGCCGCGCCCGAGCCGGCATCCGGCACATCGTGAACGCATATCGAGACGGCACGATTCCCGGAAATCGCTCGGATGCGACGGCAAAACCTTACCCGAAAGAGGTAATCCTTGCAAAGCCGCCGCGCCTAAATGCCATATCTTAACCATAAATCAAGGCTCTGAGGGCAATCTGTGGACTCAGCCAACGGAACCGCGCAATTCGAGAATGGCCTTCATATTCCATAGTCTTGTCGCCCTAAGTTATATCGCGCTCGCCGCCGCCGCCGCTTTCGGCTTGCCGTTGTTGAGCACCGGTATCGAGCCCATGCTCGCCTTGTTCGCCGGCGGCGCGGTGCTGGTCATCGGCGCTCTCGGCCACCAAAGCGTGGTGAACGGCACGCGTGGCCGTTACATCGCGCAGGAACTCAGCGTCGTGGCGTCGACCAACGAGGCCATGCTGCGCGATCTCGAGGAGGCGCGCAACGAGCTGCGCGAAATCAAATCCCAGGTCGGCGGCGGCCATCTGCCGAGCCCTGCCGGCGCCGATCTTGAGGCGAACACACGCTCCAGCAACGAGGTGCTGGGCGAGCTTCGCCTGTTGCGGATTCTTTTCTCACAATTGACCAGCAAAAAGGGCGCCAAGAAGAATGCCGCGCCCGTGCAATCACAAGCGCCGCGCCAGGACAATGCGCCGCCCCTGCCCACCGATCCCGGTCTCGGTCTCGGTCTGGATCCCGTTCCCGATTCCGTCCCCGATCCTGCCGACAATGCCCTCGAATTGGATACCCAGCCAACGGCCGAGACCGTGAGCGAATATCGCGCCAGCTACATGAATTTAAGCAGCAGCATGCATCGCCAGGACGAATCGGAAATGGTGCAATTTCCCGGCGGTCAGAATCAGAGGATTACGGCCGCGCAACCACCCGGCAGCAACGCGCAGGATATACTTGCCATCACGCGTGACGCCCTGGAACGCGCCCGGGTCAGTCTCTTCCTTCAGCCCATCGTCTCGCTGCCGACGCGCCGGGTCGAATATTACGAGGCCTATTCGCGCATCCAGGACCATGCCGGAAATTTTATCGGCCCAAAGCAATATCTTGAACTCGCCGAACGCGCCGGCCTTGTCGGCGCCATCGACAACAACCTGCTGTTCCGTTGCATTCAACTGTTGCGCCGCGTGCGGCGTCACAACAGGGATTACGGCTTCTTCTGCAACGTCTCTCCGCACACCTTGCGCGACGATGCATTCTTCGGCCAATTCATCGAGTTTCTGTCCGAAAACCTGGAGCTGGTGGACGATCTTATTTTTGAATTCTCACAGGCCGATGTGGAAACGCATTACAACGAAGTCGCTGAAAATCTCGACCGCCTGGCCAAGTTGGGATTCAGCTTCTCGATCGATCGCGTCGAACGCCTGGACTTCAATTTCAGCGAGATCGCCAAGCGCAATTTCCATTACATCAAGGTCGACGCGGCCAATCTGATTTCCCTGGCGGGCACCGAAAGGGGACAGGAGCAGTTTCACTATCTCCAGCAGGACCTGATGGATTCGAGGGTGACGATGATCGTCGAGAAGATCGAAACCGAGCCCCAGCTGGTCGAGCTTCTCGACCACAACATCAGCTTTGGGCAGGGCTATCTGTTCGGCGAGCCGCGCGAGAGCAAAACCTGAGCCGCGCACTTCCCAAAGCCGCGCATCCGTGACAGAAGCGTCTGGTTAAGCGAAGATTGCGCCATATGAAAATACCCATCATCGCGGGCCTCGCCGAGCTCAGCAAAGCCTATGACGGCTTTATTCTCGATATCTGGGGGGTGGTGCACCAGGGCGGCGACGCTTACGGCGAGGCCCTCGATTGCATCGCCCATCTCAGCGCCGCCGGCAAGCGCGTGGTTTTTCTGTCGAACGCGCCCCGGCGGGCGCGGAAAGTCGCCGATATCCTGGAACATAAGGGCATATCGCCGGCGCTCTACGACGCCGTGCTGTCGTCCGGCGAGGCAGCGCGGCTGGCCTTCGAGGCAGGCAGCGAGGCGGCGCTGAAAAACCTCGGCAGGCGCTATTTTCCGCTGGCGACGCCAGGCGATGACGACCTCCTGCACGGCCTCGACTATGCGCCATCGGCAACGCTGGCGGAGGCCGATTTCCTGCTCGCGATCGGGTTGAGCGAGGAGCGCCCCAGCCTGGCGGCGCATGAAGCGCTGCTCGGCGAAGCGGCATCGCGCGGCCTCACCATGGTATGCGTCAATCCCGACCGCGAGGTCATCCGCCTGGGCACGCGCGAGCTCTGCGCCGGCGCCCTGGCTCAGGCTTACGAACAAATGGGCGGTGCCGTCGCCTATGTCGGCAAGCCGCATCCCCTGGTCTACCGCCTGGCCCTGGAAATGCTCGGCATTTCGCAACGCGCACGGGTGTTGGCGGTCGGCGACGGGCTGGAAACCGACATATCGGGTGCCGGCGCGGCCGGTATCGATGCGCTGTTGGTGACCGGCGGCCTGCTCGCCGAGGAACTCGGCGTTTCGCGCCTGCAGGCGCCCGAGCCGGATATTCTCGCCGAAATTTGCCGCGCCGCAAAACAAAGCCCCAGCGCCGCGATTCCGGCACTCAGTTGGTAATCGCAACCAGCCGCGCCGGCCCTTCAACACAATTTTATTGGTTTGTGCGCGGCCCATTGCCGATAGTGAACACATGACCGCCATGGCGAGACGAATTTCCTGGCTGACGCCCGGACAGACGCAATTTCTGCCGCTCGGCGTGGCGCTTTTAATGTTGGCCGGCGGCATCATTTATTTGAGCGCCGCCGTCGGCGGGCGCCAGGGCGCGCTCTACCTCATCGGCGGCGCGCTCGGCATATCGCTTTACCACGCATTGTTCGGCTTCACCGCCGCCTATCGCCGCTTCCTCGTCGAAGGCCGGGGCGCCGGCGTGCGCGCGCAACTGATCATGCTGGCCACGGCCAGCGTGGTTTTCGCGCCCCTCCTCGCCGGCGGCAGTATTTTCGGCCAATCCTTGAGCGGCGCCCTGGCGCCGGTCGGCACCTCCGTGATGGCCGGCGCTTTTCTGTTTGGCGTCGGCATGCAGCTCGGCGGCGGCTGCGCTTCGGGAACGCTCTTTACCGTCGGCGGCGGAAGTACGCGCATGCTGATAACCCTGATCGCTTTCGTCGCCGGTTCGCTCGCCGGTTCGGCGCATCTGCCATGGTGGCTGTCGCAGCCGAAATTCGCCGCCGTCTCGCTGTACGGCGAAATCGGCTGGCCCGGCGGCCTGGCCATGCAGTTGGCGTTCATCGCGGCGCTTGCCGTGGTGACCATCCGCATCGAGCGCAAGCGCCATGGCGGGCTGGAGAAGAGCGCCGGGATCGCCACTCGGGGAGAGTTCTTCCAGCGCCTGCTGTTTGGCCGCTGGCCGCTGCTATGGGGCGCGCTCGCCCTGGCGTTTCTCAATATCGCCACCCTGCTGGTCGCCGGGCGGCCGTGGGGCATCACCTGGGGCTATACGCTGTGGGGCGCCAAGGTCGCCGATGCCGCCGGCCTCGACGTTAGGGATTGGACGTTCTGGCAATGGCCCTTCCCGGCACGAATGCTGGACAGCGGCATCGAGCAGGATGTTACATCGGTGATGAATATCGGCATCGTCATCGGTGCCGCGCTGGCCGCTTCGCTGGCCGGGCGCTTGGCGCCGCTGATGCGAATTCCGCCGCGCTCGCTCGCCGCCGCCATCATCGGCGGGCTGCTGTTGGGCTACGGCGCGCGCCTCGCCTTCGGCTGCAATATCGGCGCCTTTTTCAGCGGCGTCGTGTCGGGCAGCCCGCACGGTTGGCTGTGGCTGGTTTTCGGTCTTCTCGGCACTTTCGCCGGCATTTATCTGCGCCCGCTGTTCGGCCTCGAGGTCGGCGCCGGCGTCATCCCCGGATTTATGCGGAAATTTGCATCATGAGCCGCACCGCCATTCTGCGTTCTCTGGTCATCCTGCTGATCGCCGCCGGGGTCGGCGCCGTTATCGCCCATTGGAGCCATTTCTCCGTCGACGCGCTCAAAAGCTGGATTGAGGATTTTGGCATCCTGGCGCCACTGCTGTTCATCGCCGCCTATTGCGTGGCGGCGATATTTTTTATGCCCGCGAGTCTGTTCACGCTGGCGGCCGGCGCGCTTTTCGGGCCCGTATGGGGCGCCGTCTACAGCCTCGGCGGCGGCACGCTGGGCGCGATACTGGCCTTCCTCATCGCGCGTTATGTCGCCGCCGAATGGATTTCCGCCCATGCCGGGCCACGCGTCTCGCGCATCATTGACGGCGCGGCGCGCGAGGGCTGGCGTTTCGTCGCCGTAACCCGTCTCATTCCTATTTTTCCCTACGCGCCGCTTAATTACTTTTTCGGCGTGTCGCGCATTTCGCTTCTTCAATTCATCGCCGCCACGCTGATTTTCATGGCGCCGGCGACCATCGCCTATTCCTGGCTCGGCCATATCGGCATGGAAGCGGCGTCGGGGCGCGACAATTGGGTGGAGATCGGCCTGTTCGGCTTCGCCGCGCTGGCGCTGATCGCCTTCATGCCGCGCATGATCAAATATATACGCCGCTAGAGCGTTTCACGTTCGCATGCGCTCACGCGAGATGCTCTAACATTTTGGAGTATAAGCAAATGCGTCGTCGCAGGTGATTCCACCTGCTCGGGATTTGCTCTAATCGCTTCTCGACAGTTCATGACAGGTCCACAGCGCCATGCTGAAAGTCAGCAGCGCGCCGGCCTGGTGCGCGGCGCCGAGCGGCACCGGAACGAACAGCAACAATGTGGCGATGCCGAGTGCGAGCTGGGCCACGGCCATCGCCGCGAGGGCGGCAAAGGCGCGGCGCGCGCCCGCAGTAAGCGGCTGACCCAGACTGGCTAGCCACAATATAACCGAGGCAATGACGGCGAGCAGGGCGAGCAGGCGGTGATCGAGCTGCACCAGGGGCAGGTTCTCGAAAAAATTCCGCCACCATGGCTCAAACCTGAAGATATCGGCCGGCACGAAGCGGCCATCCATCAGGGGAAAGCTGTTATAGGCGAGGCCGGCATCGTTGCCGGCGACGAAGCCGCCCGACAAAATGGTGAGAAACACCAGCGCCGCCAGAATCGGCGCTGCTATCCGCAACACTCGATTTTGGCCTGCCGACGGCAGCGAACGCCGCGCCGGCCGAAGCAGGGACATCGCCAGCCACAGCATGTAGCCATAAATGACGACCGCCAGGCCGAGATGCGCGGTCAGGCGGTAGGGGCTGACATCGGGACGCTCGACCAGCCCGCTCTGAACCATGTACCAGCCGAGCAGCCCCTGTAGCGCGCCAAGCACGAACAGCACGCCGAGCCGGGGCGCCAAGCGCCACGACAGGCGCCGGCGCAGGAGGAAATAGAGAAACGGCAAAGCGAAGGCCAGGCCGATCGCCCGGCCGAGAACGCGGTGAGAATATTCGAACAGAAAAATCCGTTTGAACTCGGCCAGGGTCATGCCGAAATTGATCTTCTGGTATTCGGGAAATTCCTGATATTGCTGAAACACGCCCTGCCAGGCCGCTTCGCTCATCGGCGGCAGGGCGCCGACCAGCGGGCGCCAATCGACCATGGACAGACCGGAATGGGTGAGGCGCGTCACGCCGCCCAGCAAGACCATGGCGAAGACCAGGGTGCACAGGGCGAACAGCCAGACGGCGATCGCGCGCTCCCGGTTGGGCGCTGATGTCATCAGTCTCTCAATCGGCGGCCCGGCGTTTGACAATCTGCATGCTGAGCATGCTCATAACCTCTTCGCCATGCTGGTTGAAGATCGCCGTGCGAATTTTGACGATGCCGCGATCGGGCTTGGAGCGTGACGGCGTGACTTTGAGGGTCTCGCCCCGCACGCGCAACGTATCGCCCGGCAGCACCGGCTTCAGCCAGCGTATTTCGTCTATCCCGGGTGAGCCCAAACTGGCGCCGGGCGCGAATATTTGCGCCTGGAGTATCAGCCGCAAGCCGATCGCCATGGTATGCAGGCCGCTCGCGATGAGGCCGCCGAAGGGGCCTTCTTTCGCCGCCTCGACATCCATGTGAAAAGGCTGCGGGTCGTATTTGAAGGCGAAATCGAGAATCTCGGCCTCGCTCAGGGTTTTTCCCTCGGTCTCGAAAATCGAGCCCGTGGTGAAATCATCGAGATAGCAGTGAAACATGCGCCCCCTCCCGTCGTGCGGCGACCTTACGTCCGCGGCCACCCACCGCCAAGGCGAAAGGTCGGTATTTCAGGCCGCCGGGGCGAAATGCGCCGCTTCCCATGCCAACATCGCGCGCTTGCGCTCCGGGCCCCAGTAATAATTGTGGAAACGGCCCGACTTGCGGATCACCCGGTGACAGGGAATCAGATAGGAGACGGGGTTGGCGGCAACGGCGCTTCCCACGGCACGGGCGGCGCCGGGCTTTTCGAGCGCGCCGGCCAGGGCATCGTAGGAAACGATGGCGCCGGGCGGAATGCGTAAGAGCGCCTCCCACACCTTGAGTTGGAAATTGGTGCCGCGCAGATCGAGCGCGAGACGCCCCTTCGCGGCGCCGAAGATGCGTGCCGCCGTGGTGGCGGTGCGTTTATCGTCACGGCGAAAGGTGGCGTTGCGCCAGCGCTGCTTGAAGTCATCGAGCGGCACCGCCGCACCCTCGTCGGCAAATCCGAGCGCACAGACTCCGCGTTCGGTCTCGCCGATAAAACACGGCCCGAACGGGCTCGGGTGAACGCCGTAGGCGATCTCGACGCCGCCGCCGTCGCGTTTGTAATCGCCCGGCGTCATGGCTTCATAGGTGACGAACAGATCGTGCAAGCGCCCCGGCCCGGAAAGGCCGGAATCATAAGTCGCATCCAGCACGGAGGCCGAATCGGCGAGGCGCGCGCGGGCATGGTCGAGGGTGAGATACTGGACGAAGCGCTTCGGCGAAATGCCCGCCCAGCGCTTGAATATGCGCTGAAAATGAGCGGCGCTTAAGCCCACCGCCTCGGCGACCGTCTCGAGTTCCGGCTGGTCGCGAAAATTCGCTTCCAAATAGGATATCGCGCGTTCTATTCGCGCGTAATTGCGTGACTGTTCGTATAATCCGGCGTTCTTGCTCATGCTGCTGTCCGCCTTCCAAGGTTTGCCTTCAACAGCAACCTAGGACAGTGGCGAAGCGGCGCCCACCCGATTGTTGCGGGTTTAATAATCGTCGAACGGGGGAATCGTCGCGGTATGGTTCAAGGGGCCGTTGCCTTGGCCATAACCGGGCGCCGAAATGATGGCGCGGCGCACATATTCCCGCCCCCGGCAAACGGCATCGCGCAATGCCATGCCCTGGGCAATTCCGGTGGCGATGGCGGAGGCCAGCGTGCAGCCGGTGCCGTGCGTGTGCGGGCTCTGGATGCGTTCGGCCTCGAACAGCTCCATGCCGTGATCGGTTTTCAGCACGTCGGTCACCAGCTCGGTGGTCATGTGGCCGCCCTTGAGCAACACGGCGGGAACGCCCAGCGTATGCATCATTTCGGCGGCATGCACCATGTCGTCGCGCGAATTGACGTCAAATCCGGAGAGCACCCTGGACTCGGGAACATTCGGCGTAATGATCGAAGCGCGCAGGATCAGGCGCGCCTTGAACGCCTGCATGGCATCTTCGCGCAACAAAGAATCGCCGCTCTTGGCGACCAGCACCGGATCGACGACCAGGGGAATATCCATCGCCTTGGCATCGATCACATCGGCCACGGCCTCGATGATATCGTGGCTGTACAACATCCCCGTCTTGATGCAATCGACGCCGATATCGTCGAGCATCATGTGCATTTGCCGCGCCACCATATCGGCCGACACCGGCTCGATCCTGGCCACCGATTTGGTATCCTGCGCGGTCAGCACCGTAATCGCCGTGCCGCAATAGCCGCCGAGCGCCGTTACGGTTTTCACATCGGCCTGGATTCCGGCACCGCCGCTGGAATCGGATCCGGCGACGATAAGGACGCGGCCCTTCACTTCTCCACCGCTCGAGAACGTGCGTCCGCGATCATTTCAACTGCCATTCCGCCGCCTCATGCATGGCGTTGACAATGTCGGCAACGACCTCGTCAATCAAGCCCTCGTCATCGCCTTCCGCCATTACGCGCACCACCGGCTCCGTCCCCGATTTGCGGATCACCAGGCGGCCGCCCTGCCCGAGCCGCGATTCTCCGTCGGCGATCGCGCTCTTCACCCGGGTGTAGTTGAGCGGGTCCTGGTGGCCATAGGTTACGTTGCGCAAAGTTTGCGGAATCGGCGAGAACGCCCGCGCGGCTTCGCTGGCGCGCCGCCCCGACGCCGCCAGGACGGCCAGGGTTTGCAGGGCGGCGACCAAACCGTCCCCGGTGGTGCCATAGTCGCCGAGAATAATATGCCCGGACTGCTCGCCGCCGAGATTGAAGCCATACCGGCGCATATGCTCGACCACATAGCGATCGCCCACTTTGGTGCGCTCCAGGGTGAGGCCGATATTCTTGAGATAGCGCTCGAGGCCGAGGTTGGACATCACGGTGGCGACGATGCCGCCGCCGCGCAAGCGGTCGGTGCGCGCCCAATATTCGGCGACCAGCGCCATGATTTGATCGCCGTCCAACAGCGCGCCCACCTCATCGCACATCATGACCCGGTCGGCGTCGCCGTCGAGCGCCATGCCGAGATCGGCGCCGTGCGCCACCACGGCGGCCTGCATGACGCCGCAATCGGTCGAGCCGCAGCCTTTGTTGATGTTCAGCCCGTCAGGCTCGACGCCCACCGAAACCACATCGGCGCCCAACTCCCACAACACTTTGGGGGCCACCTTGTAGGCCGCGCCGTTGGCGCAATCGACGACGATTTTCAGGCCATCGAGGCGCAGATTGCGCGGAAAGGTGTTCTTGGCGAATTCGATATAACGGCCTTCCGCGTCATCGAGCCGCCGCGCCCGCCCGAGCCGCGCCGGGGCGGCGCGGTGGGCGATGTCGCCGTTACCCATGCGCGCCTCGATCGCCGCTTCGACCTCGTCCGAGAGCTTGTAGCCGTCGGGGCCGAAAATCTTGATGCCGTTATCTTCATAGGAATTATGCGAAGCCGAGATCATCACGCCGATATCGGCGCGCAGCGAACGCGTCAGCATGGCGACCGCCGGAGTCGGCATCGGGCCGACAAGGATCACGTCCATGCCGACGGAAATAAAACCGGCCGTGAGCGCGGGCTCCAACATATAACCGGACAGCCGCGTGTCCTTGGCGATGATGACGCGGTGACGATGATCGCCGCGCAGAAAATGCGCGCCCGCCGCCTCGCCGACGCTGAGCGCGATTTCCGCCGTCATGGGCGGCTTGTTGGCGGTGCCGCGGATGCCGTCGGTGCCAAAAAATTTGTTCGCCATGTTCCGTCACTTGCCCCGGCGTTCATTGCCGCCGAGCCCGAATCGATTGGTAATTACTACCATATCACGTTGATTCCGTGTCCAAAACATCGCTGTTGATGGCCTGCCAGACCTTGAAGGCCTGGGCGGTTTCGCGCACGTCATGGACGCGCACGATCTGTACGCCTTGCGAAATTGCGTAGAGGGCGCCGGCGACGGAGCCCGCCATGCGCGCCTCGGCCGCCTCGCCGGCGCTTAGGCGGGCGATAAAATATTTGCGCGACAGGCCGATCATCAGCGCACAACCGAGGGCGCGAAAGAGGCTGATGTCGCGGAGGATTTGCAGATTATGCGCCGCCGTCTTGCCGAAGCCGATGCCGGGATCGACGATCAATCGCTGGCGCGGGATTCCGGCCGTCTCGCATACCGCGATGCGCGCTTCCAGATAGTCGAATATGTCGAGCGAAACATCGCCGTAAGCGGGCGCTTTTTGCATGCTCTCGGGCGATCCCTGCATATGCATGAGGATGACCGGTGCCGCGCGGCCGGCCGCCAGGCCGAGGCTGGCGGGGTCCGCCGTCAGGGCCGAGACGTCATTGATGATTTTGGCGCCGGCCTTGAGCGCGGCGTCCATCACGGCGGCGCGGCGCGTATCGACCGAGAGGATCAGGCCGGCCGGCGCCAAGGCCTCGATCACCGGCAGCACGCGCGCCAGCTCTTCCGCTTCGCCGGGCGCGCTCGAGCCCGGACGGGTCGACACGCCTCCGACATCGATGATATGCGCCCCCGCCTGGTGCATTGCCATGCCGGCATCGATGGCCGCCCGGCTGTCGTAATGCTTGCCGCCATCGGAAAAGCTGTCCGGCGTGACGTTGAGAACGCCCATGATGCGCGGCTGGCGCAAGCCGATGCCGCAGATGGTTCCGGCGGCGGCATCGATGCGCGCCATCTGCTCGGCGATGCGTTGGCGCGCGGCGGCGCCGGCCTGAGCGGCGCCGGCTTCCACATCGCCGCGGCTCACACGCCTCCGCGTGGCCCGCCCGCCGGACGACGATAGTATGAGTTCAAATTGGTCGAGCGAGAGGCCATTTGCCGGGATCACGGGGCGCAGATAGACGCGCGCGTCAGCGCCGATCTCCGGCCACGCCTTGTCGTGCGGGGAGGAGGCTGTCATTGGATTGCGGACGGCGGCGGCGGCGGCGGCGATGCGCGGCCAGTGGAATCAATCCACCGGGTCAGGAGCCCGGCTGCGGTTTTGGTTCGAGATCGCCGGCGCCGGCGGCATCGCCCGAGCTCGGCACGGTGCCGCGTTTGCCACGGCGCGGCGGCGGATCTTCATCGTCCGGCCGCGAGAAGGTCTCGCCCCTGAGGATCGCCGTGATCTCGTCGCCGTTCAGCGCCTCATATTCGAGCAAAGCCGAGGCAAGGCTGTGAAGCTGGTCTTCCTGGGCGCTCAGGATGTCCTGTGCCCGCTTATAGGCGTCATCGACGATGCGGCGCACTTCGCGGTCGATCGCATTGGCGGTGCTTTCGGAAACATTCTTGGTCTGGGTCACGGAATGCCCAAGAAAGACTTCCTGTTCGTTTTCGTTATAGCTGAGCGGGCCCAATTCGTCGGACATGCCGAACTGGGTCACCATGGAGCGCGCGATCGAGGTCGCCATTTTGATGTCCGATGCGGCGCCGGAGGTCACTTTTTCGTAGCCGAAGACCATTTCCTCGGCGATGCGTCCGCCCATGGCGACGGCTATATCGGTTTCCAGTTTCTCGCGGCTGAGCGATATGCGATCGCCTTCCGGCAGGCGCACGACCATGCCGAGGGCGCGGCCGCGCGGAATGATGGTCGCCTTGTGAATGGGATCGGAGGCCGGCAGGTTGATGGCGACGATGGCGTGTCCGCCTTCATGATAGGCGGTCAGGCGTTTCTCTTCGTCGGTCATCACCATCGAGCGGCGCTCGGCGCCCATCATCACCTTGTCCTTGGCGTCCTCGAATTCCGCCATGGTGACGACGCGCTTTGAGCGCCGCGCCGCCAGGAGCGCCGCCTCATTGACCAGATTGGCCAGATCGGCGCCGGAGAAGCCCGGCGTGCCGCGCGCGATGGTGCGCGGGTTTACGTCGGGCGCCAGCGGCACCTTGCGCATATGAACCTTGAGGATTTTTTCGCGGCCCAGCACGTCCGGATTGGGCACCACGACCTGGCGGTCGAAGCGGCCCGGACGCAACAGCGCCGGGTCGAGAACGTCGGGGCGGTTGGTCGCGGCGATCAGAATCACGCCTTCATTGGCCTCGAAGCCGTCCATCTCGACGAGCAACTGGTTGAGCGTCTGTTCGCGCTCATCATTGCCGCCGCCGAGCCCGGCGCCCCGGTGCCTGCCGACGGCATCGATTTCATCGATAAAAATGAGGCAGGGCGCATTCTTTTTGCCCTGTTCGAACATGTCGCGCACGCGGCTGGCGCCGACGCCGACGAACATTTCGACGAAATCCGAGCCCGATATGGTGAAAAACGGCACATTCGCTTCGCCGGCGATGGCGCGCGCCAACAGCGTCTTGCCGGTTCCAGGCGGCCCGACGAGCAACACGCCCTTGGGGATCTTGCCACCGAGCTTTTGGAATTTCTGCGGATCGCGCAAATATTCGACGATTTCCTCCAACTCGGCCTTGGCTTCGTCGATGCCGGCGACATCGTCGAACGTCACCCGTCCCTGGCGCTCGGTCAAAAGCCGGGCGCGCGATTTGCCGAAGCCCATCGCCTTGCCGCCGCCCGACTGCATTTGGCGCATGAAAAAGATCCACACGCCGACCAGCAGCAGCATCGGGAACCAGGACAGCAGAATGCTCAAAAACGGCACGCCGCCTTCGGCCGGGGTGGCGGTAATCTGCACCTTGTTGGCGCGAAGGGTGCCGACCAAAGACGGATCGTCCGGGGTAAACGTATTGAATTCCTTGCCGTCGATATAATGGCCGGTCAGCGTCTGGCCTTGAATGGTGACATCCGCCACCTTGCCGGTTTCCACATCGCTCATAAACTCGGAGAATGCCAGTTCATGGCTCGGGCTGCGCGACGAGCCGCCCTGAAACAATTGGAAAAGCGCCACCAACAGCAGACCGATGATGATCCAAAGCGCTATATTCTTGCCGAAATTACTCAACCGAACACCCTCATGCCTGGCGCTGCTCTGACACGCGCCTCGCCGGAAGCTCTATTTCGCGTCAACGAGTCGCATATTTTGCCACTTAATATCCAATAATATACCGGATTTATATAATTTTTCGAATATTTGAAGTGAACACCCGTCAGGCGGGCGGGCCGAACACATTCCCGCCGGGGTTTTCCACCGCATAATATTCCGCCCGAAAACCGCGCTGGGCGGTAGATCTGACATAGTTTAGATGGGGTACCGCGAGCACGCCGTCAAGGTCTCGAAACGCCGGCAGGGCGGGGCGCGCCGGCGGCGGGATTCTGGCCAGCGCCGCATCGCCATCCGCCATCGCCCGGCGCAGCCGCGAAATCCCCTGCGCTCCGAGCTTGCCGAGCCTGCATTGTCCCGTGAATTCGGCGCGCCGCGGCAGAGCGATCCTGAAGCGGCCGTCCCAAAGCAGCGCCTGACCGGGTTTCACCGCCACCGAACCTTGCACCGCGCCGGGCTCCCGGCAAATCAGCAGCGTGGCCCGATAAGGCAGGATGCGGCAGCCGCCGAGGGTGGCGGCACGCTCGGGATAGCCGCCCCGCAATTCCTCGCACAGGCGCTCGACGCGCTCCAGGCGCGGGCCGAAAGGGCGCGCGCCGACGCTCGCCAGCAGGCGGATCAGGGCGCGAAGAGATACCGCGTCCGGCGCCTTTCGCCACTCCGCCCAATCGAGCCGGGCGAAACCGGCCGGGTGCGGCAGCGCCGAGCGGGCCAGCAATTCGCCGCACGCAATATCGAGCGCCGCCCGGTCCTTGCCCAAGCGGCGTGCCGTGCGGGCGAGGCGCGGCGCCGTCATTCCCTCGCCGCCCAACTGATCGAGCGCCACCGCCAGGCGGGTGCGCGCGTAAGCCGAGTCGCGGTTGGAGGGATCGTCGATCCAGGCCTGCGATTCATCGCGCAGCACCGCTTTCAGGCGCTGTTCGGGGGTGCCGAGAAGCGGCCGAACGAGGCGCACGGCGGCGCTGCCCGGCACATCCAAATCCTGCACCAGCGGCATGGCGGCCAGGCCCTCGCCGCCGCTGCCGGCGCAAAGCCTGAGCAATAATGTCGCCGCCTGATCCTCCAACTGGTGCCCGCTGAGGAAGTGGAGGACATGATGGCGCCGACACCAATCGGCGAGCAGCGCCATTCGCGCCCCCCGCGCCGCCGCCTGAACGCCGCTCCCGGGCTTCCGCCCACGCCATGGCAGGGTGCGATGCGCGATGCCTCGGCCTTTTAGCCAGCGCGCCACCTGCTTCGCCTCGGCCGGCGATTCCGGGCGCAGGCCGTGCTCGACCGTGAGCGCGGTGACGCGGCCCTTGCGCCGGCGCGCCCAGCCATCGGCGAGCAGGCAAAGGGCGAGACTGTCAGAACCGCCGGATACGGCGACAGCCAGATGGGGGGCCGGCTCGAACGGCCCCGCCGGCGCCATCAGGCGGTGGAATTCGGCATCGCTCAAAGCTTTGCCGGTGGCCGGCGCATCGCCCGGCTGAACGATGAGGGGCGTCTTCACGGAACCAGTCGGCGATTAGGGGCAGCCCGCCGTATTGCGGCCACGATTCGCCGCCTGGCGCACATTTGCCGGCATTTCGGGATATTTGCGCTCCAACTCGGCGAACGCCTGGCAGGCTTCCTTGGCGCGCTCCAGATTGGCCAGCGCCATGCCCAGTTTCACCATATTGTCGGGCGCCTTGGCGCCTTCCGGATAGAGCTGAAGGTTGGTGGCGTAGATGCGCGCCGCGTCGCCGAACATCTTTCTGGCGTAATAGGTTTCGCCGCGCCAATAGGAAGCGTTTTCGGCCAGCGGATGGTCGTGATGCACCTCGATGAAAGCACCGAGAATTTTGGCGGCCTCGTCATATTGGGCTTTGCGCAACAGGCCGAAGGCGTATTTGTATCTTTCTTCCGCCGTGCCCTCCGGCAGAATTGAGGCGCTCGCCGTCTGTTGCGCTTCTGGCTCGATCGGCTCGACGACGCCATCCTCGAGCGGAATGGTGCCGAGAATGCGCGGCGCGCCCGAGGGCTTATATCCTTGATCGGTATCCACCAATGTGCTGGCGCCGCCGGTTTGCGCCGCGCCGTCACCGGCGCCGGCGGCGCCGGCGGCGCTGGCCGCCGGATCGGGCTGGGCGGCGCTTGCGGCGCCGGCGCGGGGCGTGGATTCGAGCGCGGTCAAGCGGTAATCGACATCCGCCACGAGCTTTTCGAGGCGCGCGTCCATGCGCTCGATGAGGTTTCGCAATTCATCGAACTGGCCTTCGATGCGGCGCATCTTGTTTTGCTCGACCTGATCGAGGCGCGATTCGAGGACCGCCAGCCGCTGGCCGAAAACATCCACCGCGGTGGCCGATGAAGGGCTCGGTGAAGGTGGCGTTACCAGCTTTCCCGCTTCGCCGCGTTGGTTGGCGAAGACGTATTTTTGCAGCTCCTGAAATTGCCTGGACAGCGACCCGAGATTGGCCTTCAGAAGTTCGACCTGGCTGCGCAGAATCGCCGTATCGTTCTGTGCGTGGGCGGCTGGCGAATGAGCGAGAAAGACGGCCAGCCCACCCCATAACAGGATCGCGCTCGCCGTCTTCGTCAGCTTGATCGGTCGCATCGGCTTCATCGGCCTCATCCGGCCGCCACCGCGACAGGTTCGGATCAGTTCACCACAGTGACGGAACGCCGGTTACGCTTCCAGGATTCCTCGTTGTGCCCGAGCGCGTAGGGGCGCTCCTTGCCGTAGCTGGTCGTTTGCAGGCGCGACGAATCCATGCCGAAGGCAATCAGATAATCGCGTGCCGCCGTGGCCCGGCGCTCGCCCAGCGCCAGGTTATATTCGCGCGTTCCGCGCTCGTCGCAATGGCCTTCGATCATGATTTTGAGCTCCGGGAAGAGCCGCAGCCATTCGGCCTGGCGCTCCAGGGTGCGCCGCCCCTCGGGTGTCAGAACGGCGCTGTCATATTCGAAGAACACACGATCGCCGACATTCTGGACGAGATCTTCCTGCGACCCGGGAATCGGCCCCGAGGATTCGACGGCGGCGACATCCACCGCCGCATCCGCCGAGGAATCGGTGGCGCTGGATTGATCGGTCTGCGCCGACGCAGTGTCGGCCGCATCGCCGTCGCCAACCGTCGCGGCGTTATCGTCGGACGTGCTCGAACAGGCCGCCGCGATCAGCAATACGGCGGCCATGGCCACCATCTTTTTTGCTCCAAAAACTCTCTTCCACATCGGGTCGCTCCCTCAAGTATTAGTCAGGTTGCCGGGGGCTCGAACGAGGCACTTAAGTTTTGACAAATATTCTTGTCTGACTTGCCGAGCCAATAGAAAAACATGTTTAGATGGGTCTTATTTACGATCGCCGATATGTAATATCTGTTAATTTTCAAGATTCGGCTAAATAAGAGTAACATCTTATAACTCTGGATATTCACGGGATCAAGGGCGACCAGGCCGGGTCGGAGGCCGCCGTGGTTGTAAACAAAATCATCTCATGGTGGCCGGTGATGTCGATGGTGACCAATTCCGAGGAGTCGGGATTGCGTTCGCTCTGCCGGAAAAACATCAGCACCCGACCATTGGGCGCCCATGTCGGCCCCTCGACGAGAAAGTCCTGCGACAAAATCCGTTCCCCACTGCCGTCCGGTTTTATCACGCCGATCGAGAAACGGCCCTCATAGCTTTTGGTAAAAGCAATCAAATCTCCGCGAGGAGACCAGACCGGCGTGCCATAGCGGCCCTTGCCGAAAGTAATGCGCCGCGCCTGCGATCCCTGGCGATCCATGACGTATATCTGTTGGTCGCCGCCGCGGTCGGATTCAAACACGATCCGCCGGCCGTCCGGCGAATAGGAGGGCGCCGTGTCGATGGCGCTGTTTTCGGTCAATCTGCGCTTTTTGTGGCTGCGCAAATCCATTTCATAAATTTCCGAATTGCCGTCCGCCGCATAGGTCAGGACGACGCTGTTGCCATCGGGCGAGAAACGCGGCGCGAAGGTCATGCCGGGAAATTTTCCCAGCAATTCATGTTGCCCCGAATCGATCTCGCGCAGATAGGCGCGCGGGATGCCCTGGTCATAGGAGAGATAGGTGATTTCCTGCGCCGTCGGCGAAAAGCGCGGGGTCAGCACGAGCTGACTGCCGTCCGAAAGAAAGCGCAGATTTTCACCATCCTGGTCCATGATCGCGAGCCGCTTGATGCGCGCGTCGAGCGGCCCGGTTTCGGCGATATAGACGATGCGGGTGTCGAAATAGCCGATTTCGCCGGTCAGCCGCTTGTATATTTCATCGGTCACAATATGCGCCATACGGCGCCACTGGTTGGTGGCGCTCTCAAGCCGCTTGCCGACCATATGCTCTTCCGAAAAAATATCCCACAGGCGAAACTCGACCTCCATACGGTCGCCGGATTTGAATTTCACGCGCCCGGTAACCAGGGCCTGGGCGTTGATCTGGCGCCAATCGGCGAAGCGCGGCTTGCTCAGCATCTCCTCGGGGCGCTGAATGAAGGCGCCTTTGCCGATCGGGCGAAACAAACCGGAGCGCTCCAGATTGCGCGCCACGACCTGAGCGATTTTCTTGCCGAAATCGATCGCTTCGCCGGATTCGCCGTAAAAATCGGAAATGGCGACAGGCATCGGCTCGACCTGCCCGCGCGTAATATCGACGCGCAATTCGGCCCGTGCGGTTGCCAGCGGCAGGGTCAGGGCAATGAGGATGACGGTGAGGATGGCGAGCGGCCAGATGGCGGGCCGCGACGGCACGCCGAGGCGGTAACGAGAAGCCGTGCCCCGTTCCCTGCCGGTCCGCCAAATCATGCGCCGCTTCTCCACTTCGTCATCACCCGTCGTTACCCCCGTCCAAACTCGCCGCTGTCATGATCGCATCTTACACCGGCGGGCGAAATGTCATCGTCACAACACGCCACTCATTATAGTCATCGCCGAAGCGCCGCAACGCCTTGATCGGGGACGCCTTTAACACGGCGCGCCGGGCGCTTTCCGCCATGGTACGAAAATTCGCGTCCTCGGCGTAATTCAGGTCGAGAATATCGGCTCTTTGCACGGCGCCGTCGCGCCCCAGACGGATGCGGATGGTGACCACCAGCTCGCTGGCGTCACGGATGCCCGCCGGCACGCTCCAATTGGCCTCGACGCGGGCCTTGATCAATGCGGCAATCTGATTGGCCATCGCCACCATCATCGCCCGCGTGCGCCTGGGCGGGTCGCGCTTTTCGACCTCCGGTTCGGGCGCCGGGGCGTCGGCCACATTGGCCAGCAGCGCGTCGAACTCGGGCTCCGGTTGCGGTTGCGGTTTCTCCTCCTCCGGCTCCGCTTCGGCGACGCTTCTCAGCAGCGAATCGAAACTGGGCGGCGCCGGCGCCGGCTTGACGCGCGGCTTCGGCACGCTCGCCTGGGCGGCGGGCGGCGCCGGTTGCGGCTCGGGCTCGGGCTCCGGCTTGGCCTCCGGCGGTTCCGGCGGCACTTCCTCGGCCACCGGCTCGGGCTCGGGCTCCGGCTCCGGCTCGGGCTCGGAGACCACAGGTTCGGGCTCGGGCTCGGGAATTCGCTCGGGCTCCGGCGGCGGCGGCGGTTCCGGCGCGGCGGCGGCGAATACCGGCTCCGGCTCGGGCTCGGGCTCGGGCGGCGGTGGCGGCGGCTCCAGTGCCTTCACCTCGACCGGCTCCGGCTCGGGCTCCGCTTCGACGACAGGTTCGGGCTCGGGCTCGGGCTCGGGATCGGGCTGTTGCACGCCCGCCGCGTCCTCTTCCGCCACCATCGCGACAAAGATGGCCTCCTCGACATATTCGGATTCGCCGTCGAACAGGGACGGCAGGCCGATCACCGCCGCCGCGATCACGCCGGCGTGCAGCACCCCCGAAAATATCCAGCCACGCCTGCCCATCGCCCTCTATTTGTCCCCCTTTTCGAGCTTGGTGACGAGCGCCACCTTCTTGAAACCGGCCTGGTTCACGGTGCCCATCACCTGCATGACGCGGCCATAGGGAATGGCGCTGTCGGCGCGCAGGAAAATCCGCGTATCGGTGCGGCGCTCCGAGATCGCCATCAGCTTGGCGACCAGATCACCCAGTTGAATCTCGCTTTCCTGCAGGAAAATGACGTCCTCCCTGGTGATGGTGATCGCCAGCGGTTCGTCATCGCCGCCGATCGGCCCGGCCACGGTTTCCGGTAAATCGACCTGCACGCCGACGGTAAGAAGCGGCGCGGTGATCATGAAGATCACCAGCAGCACCAGCATGACGTCGACGAACGGCGTCACGTTGATCTGACTCATCGGCGCCCGGGCGCGCCGCCGCCGCCGGCCCTCGTTCAATTGCGGATCGGCGCCCATTACACCACGCGCTCCTCGAGCTGGCGCGACATCAGCGAGCGGAATTCGGTGCCGAAGGATTCGAGGCGGCCGCTATAGCGGTCGAGATCGCCGCTCAGCTTGTTGTAGGCAACCACCGAAGGTATCGCCGCGACCAGGCCGAGCGCGGTGGCGAACAGGGCTTCGGCGATGCCGGGCGCGACCACGGCCAGCGATGTGTCCTTGCTGGCGGCGATCGATTGAAAACTGTTCATGATGCCCCAAACCGTGCCGAACAGGCCGACGAAGGGCGCCGTCGAGCCGACGGTGGCCAGGAATCCCAAATATTTCTGCAACTGATCGAGCTCGCGGTCGAGCGTCACGTCCATGGCGTGGGCAATGCGCCGCTGCAGGCCCTCGACGCGCGAGGCCTCGAGTTGCCGGCTGCCGCCCTGCGAGAAGCGCTGCCATTCGCGCATCGCCGATTCGAACAGGCGCGACATCGGATGCGTCGCCTGCTCCTGGATATTTTCATAAAGCTGCTGCAACGAGCCGCCGGACCAGAACAGGGTCTCGAACGCCGCCGCCTGGCGCGCCACCCGGCGAAAGCGCGACACTTTCTCGAATATGATCGCCCAGCTCCAAAACGAACAGACGATCAGCAGAATGATCACCGCCTTGACGATGATATCGGCCTCGAGGAACAGCTGCCACGGAGACAGGCTATGCGCGACGGCGTCGGCACCCAGTGCCACGGCGGTAACGAGATCGGTCTCCATATTCCTAAAACCTGTTCCTGCTTGCCGCTAGCCCCGCACCAACGCCTCGAGGGCGGCGCGAAGATCCGGTGGAAAGCGCGCCGGCGCGCCTTCCCGGTTGATACAGGCGAGCCGCAATTCGGCATGCAGCAATATTTCGCCGTCTTTGAGCACGGCTTGCTCGGCCTCCAAACTGGCGCGTTTCAGAACAACGATGCGGGTGTGGATTTCGAGCACGTCATCGAGCCGCGCCGGCCGGCGGTAGTCGAGCGCGCAGCTCTTGACGATGAACATAACGCCGTGCGCCGCGCGCATGGCGCTGTGTTCGATACCGGCGGCGCGCATCATTTCGGTGCGCGCGCGCTCGATGAATTTCAGATAGTTGGCGTAATAGACGATCCCCGCCGCGTCGGTATCTTCGTAGTATACCCGCAAAGGAAAAATGAAAACCTTGCCGGCCATGCGGCCCAAGACAGCCGTTTCCGTGGCCGGTATGCGGGCGGCGCCGGCGCTACTGCTCATCGCCGCCCTCCTCCATCAATTCGAACTGCGAGGATTCGGGCTTCGGTATGTCGAGGCCCAAATGGCGGAAGCCATGCGCGGTCAGGGCGCGGCCGCGCGGCGTTCGCTGCACCAGACCCTGCTGAATGAGAAACGGCTCGATCACCTCTTCGAGCGCATCGCGCTGCTCCGAGAGCGCCGCGGCGATGGTTTCGACGCCGACCGGACCGCCGCCGTAATTTTCTCCGATACAGCGCAGGTAGCGCCGGTCGAGCGAATCGAGGCCGCGCTGGTCGACTTCGAGGCGGCCCAGCGACCGGTCGGCCAATTCCGCGTCGACCCGCGTGGTCCCGGCGACGGCGGCGAAATCGCGGACGCGGCGCAACAGGCGCACGGCGATACGCGGCGTGCCGCGCGAACGGCGGCCGATTTCGCGCGCCCCCTCATCGGTCAGATCGAATTGCAGTTTCGCCGCGTTGCGCCGCACGATCTCCTCAAGCTCTTCGGCGCCGTAGAAATCCAACCTGAGCGGAATGCCGAAGCGTTCGCGCAGCGGCGTCGTCACCAGCCCGGTGCGGGTCGTAGCACCTACCAGGGTGAAAGGCACCAGATCGATGCGCACCGAACGCGCCGCCGGCCCTTCGCCGATGATCAGATCGAGCTGACGGTCCTCGAGCGCCGGATAGAGGATCTCCTCGACCGCCGGATTGAGGCGATGGATTTCATCGATGAACAGCACATCGCGGGCGTTCAGATTGGTCAGGATCGCCGCCAGGTCGCCGGCGCGCGCGATGACCGGGCCGGAGGTGGCGCGAAAGCCAACGCCGAGCTCGCGCGCGACGATCTGCGCCAGCGTCGTCTTGCCGAGCCCGGGGGGCCCGTAAAACAGCACGTGATCGAGGGCCTCGCCTCTGTTCCGCGCGGCTTCGACGAAGATATGCAGATTTTCGCAAATCACCGGCTGGCCGATGAACTCGTCCAGCGTCTGCGGCCGCAGGCTGACCTCGGCGCCGTCCTCGCTCTTGGCTTCGGGCGAAACGACGCGCTCTTCGTTCATGCGCTGAGTTCCTTAAGGCCGGCCTGAATCAGCGCTTCTATGGGGGCGTCCTCGCCGAGGCGCCGCGCCGCGCCGGCCACCGCGCCAAACGCCTCGCTCTGGCGATAGCCGAGATTGACCAGCGCCGAGACCGCATCGCCGGCCGGCGATCCGTCGGCACCGGCGCCGCTGGCGGCGATCGTCACCGCCATGGCGCCGGCCGGCGCCTTGTCCTTCAATTCGGTGATCAGGCGCTCGGCCAGTTTGGGTCCGACGCCGGAGACCCGCGTCAGGGCGGCGCGGTCGCGCGCGGCGATGGCGAGCGACAATTCATCCGGCGACAGCAGGCCGAGAATGGCGAGCGCCATTTTGGCGCCGACGCTTTGCACCCGGCGCAGCAGGCGGAACCATTCACGCTCATGGCCATCGAGGAAGCCGTAGAGGGTGAACTGGTCCTCGCGCACCACGGTTTCGATTTCCAACGAGATCGCGGCGCCGTTGCCGGGCAGCGCGGCGAGGGTGCGCCCGGCGCAAAAAACCAGATAGCCGACGCCGCCGACATCTATCACCGCCCATCCCTCGCCGGTGGAATCCAGCCTGCCGCTCAGTTTTGCAATCATGCGCGCCGCCTCAGACGGCCGCCGCCCGAGCCGCCGGCCAGTGGCGCTGGGTGGCGGCGTGGTGGGCATGGCAAATCGCGACGGCGAGCGCATCGGTGGAATCGGCGTCGACCGGCTCGCAGCCCGGCAGCAGATGGCGCACCATGACGCCGATCTGGGTTTTGTCGGCATGCCCCGCGCCGACGACGGATTTCTTGATCTTGTTGGGCGAATATTCGGCAACATGCAAGCCGGCCAGCGCCGGCGCCAGGAGGACGACGCCGCGCGCCAATCCGAGCTTGAGGGTCGAGCGTGCGTTGCGGTTGACGAAGGTTTCCTCGACCGCCGCTTCGTCGGGCGACCATTCGGCCAATATGCGGGCCAGGCCCTCGTGAAGCTGGCGCAGGCGCTCGGCCACCTCCAGCGCCGGCTCCGTCACCACGGTGCCATTGGCGAGATGGCGCAGGCGATTGTCCTCGGCCTCGATCAGCCCCCAGCCGGTGGCGCGCAAGCCCGGGTCGAAGCCGATATAGCGGCGCGGGCCGATCATGCCGAGAGCTTCTCCATGACTTCGTCGCTGACCTCGAAATTGGCCGAGACATTCTGCACATCGTCGCAATCGTCCAGAGCCTCCATCAGCTTGAACAGGGTTTCGGCGGCATGTTCGTCGATCGGAATGGCGGTCTGCGGCTTCCACCCCAGACCGGCATTTTCGGGTGCGCCGAAGCGCTCGCCAAGGGCTTCGCTGACATCGCCGAAATCATCGGGCGCGCAGGAAATCTCATGGCCATCGTCATCGAATTCGCAATCGCTGGCGCCGGCCTCGAGCGCCGCCTCGAACATTTCATCGGCATCGGCCGCGGCGCTGGCATAGTGGATCGAGCCTATGCGCTCGAACATGTAATTGACGCTGCCCGTTTCACCCAGCGCGCCGCCATGTTTGTTGAAGATCGAGCGCACCTCGGCCGCCGTGCGGTTGCGGTTGTCGGTCATGGCATCGACCAACAGGGCGACGCCGCCGGGGCCGAATCCCTCATAGCGCAGTTCGTCGTAACTGACGCTGTCATCGCCGCCCTGGGCCTTCTTGAGAACACGCTCGATGTTCTCCTTGGGCACGCTTTGCGCCTTGGCGGCGGCGATTGCGGTGCGCAGCCGGGCATTATGCTCGGGATCGGGCATGCCCTGGCGCGCCGCGACGATGACCTCGCGCACCAGTTTGGCGAAGCGTTTGGCGCGCTTGGCGTCCTGGGCACCTTTGCGATGTTGAATATTGGCCCATTTTGAATGTCCAGCCATGTTCGCCTCAATACGCTATTTAGCAACCTGGATTCGCCAGCATACCAAAGCTCGTGTTGTTTCGCAGCCTTGGCAATAGGGGAGCAATGTGGCCGAATTTGGGCAGCCGGCACCTACTCGCAGGGGAACATCAGCGCCAGGGCGCGGATCACGCCCAGCGCGGCGGGCTCGTCGAGGGCCTCCGGATGTTGCTCGTAATAAAGCCAGACGCCGCGCCCGACTTTTTCGGGCGCCTCGAGGCGCGGGCAGAACAGCGGCGCGTCGCCGCTGGATGAGCCCAGCTCGTGCATATCGACGACGCCGGCGACATAGGACAGGCAGACATGCGGCGCCGCGCCGGCGCAGGCCTGGTGCAGCGCCACGCCGGTCGTCGCCTCATAGGCGCGCGGCGCCGCGGCGGGGGGAAGCATCAGGCAAGCCGCCACGGCCAACATCGCCGAACCCACAGTTAAACGCTTCAAAATCAATGACATAACTCTATCCGTCAAATAGCTCGGCACGAAAGCGCAAGCGCGTATAATCGGTCATCCAGCGGCCGTCCGGGCACAGCCGCCGGCGGCACAGCTCTTCGGCGCGGGCTATCATTTGCGCCTCGCCGCCGCTCGGCGCCGCGGCGAGAAAATTCCGCCCGAACATGCGAATCCAGTCGCTCAACCCGTTCGGGCAATTGTCGAGCGGCGTCGGGCGGGCGAAATAATTCAAATGCGTAACGTCGAATCCGGCCGCCTCCAGCAGGCTGACATATACCCCGGAGCGCGGAAAATACCATGGAAACTCGACCGCCTCGCGCGCCACCGACTGCTCCGCCAGGGCCTGATAGAGCGCCTCGGTGATGGTGACCACGTTGCGGTGGGCGCCCATTTCGGCGACGAAGCGGCCCCCTGGCCGCAATGCCCGCGCGACGTTGGCGATCACCGGCTCGGGCTGCTTCATCCAATGCAGCGCCGCATTGGAAAACACCGCGTCGGCCGGCGCATCGAGCGAGAAATTCTCACCCAACGCGCATATGAAGCGAATGTCGGGATATTTCCGCCGCGCCAGATCGATCATCTCCGAATCGGCATCGATGCCGATGACTTCGCACCCCATGGCGGCGATTTGGGCGCTGAGCTGGCCGATTCCGCAGCCCAGATCGATGATGCGCTCGCCCGGCCTCGGCGCCAGCATTTCGACCAGCCCGGCGCCGAATTCGGCGATGAACCCGAATGACCGGTCATATAGATTGACGTCCCAGGCTTGACCGCGCGCCGCACCCTCTTCCTTCACGCCCCGCACTTCCCCTTTTGCATGAACCTGTTCGAACGGCCCGCCTTGGTGTTAAATAATAGCAAACCGTTCGGCTGTCATTATGGCATAAGATGACGGCACAAGGCTCACCACCCGCTGGAGGATACATGGCGGCGCGAACGAAGACCTATGAGACGGCCGAAGCGGCGGCGGACGCGGCCTATGCGGAGAGCGCGGCGCATCCCCAGCTGGACGCCGGGACGCGCCAGTTGCTGGCCGAGTTTCGCCCCGTGGTCGAGCAGCGCATCGACGACGTCATCGCCGAGTTTCTGCAATATGTTTCGGCGTGGCCGGAGATGCGCCTGCTGACGCAAAGCGCCGAGGGCATTGCCTGTCTGCGCCGCGAACAGGGCCGCCATCTGTTGAACCTTTTATCTTGCCGCTTCGACGCCGGCTATTTCGCCCGCGTCAGCCGCATGGGCCAGGCGCATGAAAAGGCCGGCCTCGAGCCGCGCTGGTACCTTGGCGCCTACGGCCATGTGCTGAAAATATTGGTCGAGCTGGCGATCGAACATTGCGGCGACGATGCGGCGCGCCTGCTGGCCACCGTGAGCGCGATAAACCGCGTCGTCGAAATCGACATGGCGAGCGCCGTGGCGACGATAGATGAAAGCGCGGCGCCGGCACGCGCGGAGGCGAAGCCTCTGGCGCTGCTGGATGGCGTCGACGGCATCACCCAGGCCGCCTTGGCGGCCGACGCCCCGCATCCACGCAAATAGCCGCGCCCCGGCTTTAATCCCTCAATTCGGCATCGCCGGCGTCAACACGCCGCCGATGCGCACCGGCGCGATCCGTTTGGCCAGGCCGCTGCCGTCGTCGGTCTCGACATAAACCGCCGCCAGGGTGGCGTCCTCAAGCACCGGCGTGAACCGCTTGCCCGGCATCTTGCGCGTAAAGCGTTCGATGATGGGGGCGATGTCCATGCCGATAATCGAGTTATAGGCGCCGCACATGCCGACATCCGTCATAAACGCGGTGCCGCCCGGCATTATCATATGATCCGCTGTCGGCACATGGGTATGGCTGCCGACGGCGAGCGAGACGCGGCCGTCGATGAAGCGCGCCAGGGCCTGCTTTTCGCTGCTCGCTTCGCCGTGAATATCGACGATGATGGCGTCCACCGTGGCGCCCAGGCGGTAGGGCCGCAACAGCTCCTCGAGGCTGGCGAAAGGATCGTCGATGGCATCCATGAACAGCCGGCACATCACCTGAATGACCAGGATTTTCCGCCCCCCGACTATTTCGAACAGGCCGCTGCCGCGCCCCGGCGTGCCGGGCGGATAATTGGCCGGGCGAATGAGCTTGGCGTCGCCCTCTATGTAGGCGGCGGTTTCGCGCTGGTCCCAGGCGTGATTGCCGAGCGTGATGGCATCGGCGCCGAGCTGATAAAAGGAGCGGCAAATCTCTCCGGTGATGCCGAAGCCGCCAGCCGCGTTTTCGCCGTTGACCAGGACGAAATCGAGCCCGAGCGATTGGCGCAGCTCCGGCAAATGGCTGTTCAACACGTCGCGTCCGGCGCGCCCCACCACGTCACCGCACATCAATAATTTCATTTGCCACCCCGTTTGGATTGATCGTGAGATTGATCGTGGGATTGATCTGTGAAAGGCATGGCGCCGCGTTCCGTCACGATCCATTCCAGCCGTTCGTCGTGATCGCCATGTGGGACATGTTCGACCATTTGTTCGGAGAAGGCCATGCCGACCGCCAGCACCGGCCCGACGCCAGCCCTTAGATCGGCCAATGCGCGGTCATAATATCCGCCCCCATAGCCGAGGCGGAAGCCCTCGGAATCATAGGCCAGCAGCGGCACCAGCAGCAGGGTCGGCGCTATTTCGGCGGCCGCCTCGGTGGGCTCGGGAATTCGAAATGGTCCTTCGAGCATGACGGTGCCGGGGCGCCAGGCGCGGAAAATCAAGACATGCCGCTTCTTGTCGACATATGGCAGGGCGCAGCGATAGCCGGCCGCGTCGAGGCGGCGCAACACCGGCATGACATCGAATTCGTCGCGGATCGGCCAATAGCCCGAAACGATGGCGCCCGGTGCGACCGGAATATTGGCCAGGAAATGATCGGCGGCGCGGACGCCGGCGCCGGGTCTGCCGAGGCGATGGGCGAGCCGCCGGCGCGCGCCGGCATACTCCCTGAGCGCGTTCTTCGCTTTCCAAACATTGTCCGAATCATTCACGGCATGAGAAATCTTTTAGCGGAAGGTGGACGGTGCCGCAGCGGCCGTCACGCTGCAAGTTTCCTCTAGGCCTGCAAAGCAGGTGGGCGCCGTATACCGAAACCACGGCTCCGGCAGGGACAGCTCCCTAGAGGAACTTATTGGCCCCGGGAAACTACGGCGTGTCATGCTCCGCAGCAACCGCCCAAGCGGAACTTAGTCGCTCTCCAGGCCGGCGGCAATATTTTCGATGCGGGTGGCCAGCGATTCGACAACGGGTGCCACTCTTGCTTCCAAACTTTCGCGCGTCTCGTTGCGAATCGCTTCTTCGGAGTTCTTCGCCGCGATTTGCAGCCGCTCCATCTCATCATAGGCCTCGGACAATTCGTCGGCGACGAGGAGGGAGGTCATCACCAACAGGCGGCCTTCGCCGACCTGCCCGACGGTGCTGGCGATTTCGCCGGCGCGCTTGTCGATATAGGCGGCAAGCCGGGTCACATGCTCTTCCTGGCCGTCGTCGCAAACGATCGGATAGTCGCGCCCGTTGATGGTGACCGATAGCTGAGCCATACGCGCCGGTGCCTATTCGCTGAGTAAAATTTTCAATTCGCCGATGGCGCCGTCGAGCCGGCCGGCGACGGCTTCGCTGACCACTTGCATGGCGGCGTAGTTTTCCTGCGCTTCACGCAGTGCGGTGCCGGATTTGCGATGTTCGGCGCGCAGGGATTTGAGGTCGGCGTGAAGACCGTCGCGCTCCTTTTGCACGGTACGCAACGACTCGGCGAGTCCGCCGGCCGGCCCGGCAGCGCCCTTTGCCGAGCCATTTTCAAGCGCCCGCGTCAACTGCTCGACCGCCCTCCCGAGGCGCGCCACGGATTCATCAAGATTCGGCATAATTTAGTATTATCAGCATGTTGTCCCAAATTCCGAAACTGACATCTCACCATGAAACTCTTAGACTAGGCGGGCATGGCCGTCAACTGCGCGGGGTGCTGCATTGTGGCGGTTGACGCTCCTCGCGACCGTCGTCATGTTGCGTGATCGCACGAGTTTCGGCGTCTCGCCGCAGGGTGCGGGTTTTGACGGCGATCCGAAAGAGCATGACGAACTCAGCCACGCGTTCCGATCAGGCGGACAAATCACACCGCGACATGGCCAACGCCATCCGTGCGCTCTCCATGGACGCGGTGGAGGCCGCCAAATCAGGCCATCCGGGCATGCCGCTCGGCGCCGCCGACGTCGCCACCGTGCTGTTCTCGCGATTTCTCAAACATGATCCGGCGCACCCCGATTGGCCCGACCGCGACCGCTTCGTGCTGTCCGCCGGGCATGGCTCGATGCTGCTCTATTCGCTGCTCTATCTGTGCGGCTACCCGGATATCGATAGCGACCAGATCCACCGCTTCCGCCAGCTCGGCAGCCGCACCGCCGGGCATCCGGAATACGGCGCCGCCGGCGGCATCGAGATGACCACCGGCCCGCTCGGCCAGGGGCTCGCCACGGCGCTCGGCATGGCGCTCGCCGAACGCATGCTGGCGGCGCGTTTCACCGACGCGCTCGTCGATCACCGCACTTATGTATTGGCCGGCGACGGCGATTTGATGGAGGGCATCAGCCATGAGGCGATTTCCCTGGCCGGCCATTTGCGGCTCGATAAGCTGACCGTGCTTTATGACAGCAACGAAATTTCCATCGACGGCGCCACCGGCCTCACTCTCTCGGACGATGCCATGCGGCGCGTCCGGGCCTCGGGTTGGGACGCCTTCGAAGCCGATGGCCACGACCCGGCGGCGATCGCCGGGGCGATCGAAGCGGCCGGGGATTCCGACAAGCCGGCGCTGATCGTCTGCCGCACCAGAATCGGCTTCGGGGCGCCGACCAAGGAGGGCTCCGAAGCGAGCCACGGCGCGCCGCTCGGCGGCGAGGAAATCGCCGGCGCGCGCGACGCTCTGGACTGGCCGCACCCGCCGTTTGTCGTGCCGGCCGATATTCTCGCCCGCTGGCGCGAGGCCGGGGTCCGAAAAGCCGAAGCGCATGCCGCCTGGCGGCAAAGGCTGGAAGCCGCCGATGCAACGCTGCGCGCTGAATTCGAGCGCGTATCGAGCGGCGAATTGCCGGTCGATTGGAGCGCCGGCCTGGTCGAACTCAGGCGCGGCTGGGCGGATGAGCAACCCAAGCTCGCAAGCCGCGTGGCGAGCCAGAAAACGCTCGAAGTGCTTTCTCAAACGCTGCCCGAGATGGTCGGCGGCTCGGCCGATCTGAGCGGCTCCAACGGCACCCGGACCGCCGCGATGAAGGCAATTGCGGCGGGCGATTTCAGCGGCAGTTATATTCACTATGGCGTTCGCGAGCACGCCATGGCGGCGGCGATGAACGGCTTGGCCCTGCATGGCGGCTGCATTCCTTACGGCGGCACATTCTTGATTTTCTCCGATTATTGCCGCCCGGCGATCAGATTGTCGGCGCTGATGGGCCAGCGCGTCGTTTATGTCATGACGCATGATTCGATCGGCCTCGGCGAGGACGGCCCGACCCATCAGCCGGTCGAGCAACTGGCCAGCTTGCGCGCGATCCCCAATCTGAAACTGTTCCGCCCGGCCGACGCGGTGGAAACGGCGGAATGCTGGCAGGCGGCGATCGAGAACGGCGACGGCCCCTCGGTATTGGCCTTGAGCCGCCAGGGGCTGCCGGCCCAGCGCACCGCGCATAGCGATGAAAATCAGTCGGCGCGCGGCGGCTATATCCTGCACGAAGCGGAGGGCGGCGCGCCGCGCATCGTTCTCATCGCGACCGGTTCGGAAGTCGCCCTCGCGGCGGAAGCGCGCGAGGTTTTGCAGGGCGAGGGGCATCCGACGCGAATCGTCTCGCTGCCGTGCTGGGAGCTGTTCGACGAGCAGGAGCAGGCGTACCGCGACGAGGTGCTGCCGGCCAAGGTTCCGCGCATCGGCATCGAAGCCGCCATTTCCTTCGGTTGGGAGCGTTATCTCGGCGCAAACGGCGTCATGATCGGCATGCGCGGGTTCGGCGCTTCCGCGCCGGCCGGCGATTTGTATCCGCATTTCGCAATTACCGCCGAAGCCGTGATAGAGGCGGCGCGCCGCGAGCTTCCGCGTTAACCGGGAATTCATGCCTGCCGGGCGATAATCCACCGCGGCTCACGAGTCACATCGAAAAGCGGGTGCATTGCGATGGCAAAAGCTTCCAAACTGCCCAAGGGCACCAGCGTGCATATGGCGCAAAACGATGCCGATCGCTTTCGCCTCTACCGCTTTCGCTATTCGGTGCTGGTCGAGGAATTGGACGACAACCCGCCCGGGCGCGACGACAAGAATTTGATTGTCCGGGAGCCGATAGACGATACCTCGACGATTCTATATCTCGGCAACGACACTGAAATCATGGGCACGCTTCGCCTCAGCTATGGCATGGTCACGCCGGTGCCGCCGGCGCTGTACCAGGGCTACAACCTCAACCGCTTCAGCGATTATGCGGATTCCGACCTGTCGCTCACTTCGGCATGGGCGGTATCGGCGCGCTGGCGCGGCTCGCCGGCGCTTTCCATACTGTTCGCCGCCGCATACAAAATGAGCAAGGAGCGCAATGTGCGCTTCGATTTTTGCCATTGCCGGCCGGCACAGCCGCAACTTTTCCAGCGCTTGGGATACCGCCGCTACATCGGGAATTTTGCCGATAAAATGGGCCTGATGACGCCCATGGTAATGCTGTTGGACGATGCGCGGCATTTGAAGCGGGTGAAATCTCCGCTCTTCCGCATTGCCTGCAATTACCAAGCCGGTTCGGCCACCGCGGTCTGGTTTTCGCGGCAATTCCCGGAAGCCAATGAGGCGACGGCGCTGGTCGAGATGAGCGAAGATGACTTCTGGATCTATCTGGGCCAGCAAATGCACGAGCAGCCGCATTCCAGCATTCCCCTCCTGCACGGTTTGAGCAGCCAGGACGCCAAGCGGGTGATCGCTGCCGGCTCGGTGCTGTCATGCAAGGCCGGTGAGGCGCTGATCCGCCAGGGTGAGCTCGGCAATGAAATGTTTATCCTGCTCTCCGGCGCCGTCGAAGTGCGGGCGGGCGACGAAAACGGCCGGCCCGTGGCGACTTTCGATCGCGGCGATATTTTCGGCGAGGTCGGGTTCTTGAGCGAAGTGGAGCGCAGCGCCACGGTGGTGGCGAAGACCGATATTCAGGTGCTCGTCGTAACCCAGAGCATGCTGCGCAAACTGATGAAAACCATGCCCGAAACCCGGGGAGAGAAGCGTGAGTATCGAACAGGGAAAATACATATTCGCCTCCACGTCGCCGGCAATGTCCGGCGCGGCGGGTGGCGCGCCGATACCGATTCCGGTTTTCGGCGCGGCTGAAATCATCGTACCGGGCGGCGCCATGCTGCTCGATGCCGATTTTACGCGCGCCGGCGCCGATCTCCTGATTACCGCGCCCGACGGCACGCAATTTGTCATCGTCGATTATTTCAACGCCCCGACGCAGGCCGGCCTGATGACCGAAGGCGGCGCGCTGCTGCCGTTCGACCTGGTATCGGCCTTGGCCGGACC
>CAJXFT010000016.1 GCA_913053235.1 uncultured Alphaproteobacteria bacterium | reverse complement strand
TCCATCGGCCGCCGCCAATGGGCGCATGGGTTCTAATCAATGCAGGTTGGTATAACCGCCAATCAAATCGAGCCATTCCTGCTCGCTGAGCACCGTCACGCCCAGTTCGGCTGCCTTTTTGGCTTTTGAGCCGGCTGCCTCGCCGGCTACCACATAGTCGGTTTTGCTGGAGACCGAGCCCGACACCTTGGCGTCGAGCGCTTCGGCCCGCGCCTTGGCCTCGGCGCGGCTCATCTGCGTGAGCGTGCCGGTGAAGACGATCACCTTGCCGGATACAGGCGAAGTGGCGGCGGGGGCCTCGAAGGGGGTGATGTCGAGCGCCGCGTCGAGGGCGTCAAGCGTCTCGGCGTTATGCTCTTCGGTGTGAAAATCGACCAGCGCCTCGGCGGCCGCCGAACCGATGCCGTCGATATCCACCAGATCGGCATAGGCCTCGCTGTCGCGCTGGGCGGCGGCGCCGAGCGCATCGCGCAGTGCGCTGAAATCTCCGTAGCGCCGGGCTAGGAGGCGCGCCGTGGTCTGGCCGATATGACGGATGCCGAGGGCGTAGATCAGGCGCTCGAGCGGTATTTCCCGTCGTGTGGCGATGGCCGCGAACAGATTGGCGACGGATTTTTCCTGCCAGCCCTTGCGGCCGGCGAGCGGCTGTTCGGCGCTCTTGTCGCGCTCTTCCAGGGTAAAAATATCGGCCGGGCTGTTAATCAGGCCCTCCTCCCAGAAGGCCTTGATCTGCCTCTCTCCGAGCCCCTCGATATCGAACGCGTCGCGGCTGACGAAATGGCGCAGACGCTCAATTGCCTGGGCCGGGCAGGTCAGCCCGCCGGTGCAACGCGACGCCGCCTCGCCGCTCTCGCGCAGCGCAATCGAGCCGCATTCCGGGCAGGTCGAGGGAAAAACATATTCTTTTGAACCGGCGCTGCGCTTGTCCGCCAGCACGCGGACGATTTGCGGGATGACGTCGCCGGCGCGCTGCACGATGACATGGTCGCCCGCGCGGATATCCTTGCGCTTGATTTCATCCTCATTATGAAGTTGCGCCCGGCTCACCGTAACGCCGCCGACCGCCACCGGTTCCAGTTCCGCCACAGGGGTCAGCGTGCCGGTGCGGCCGACCTGGATGGAGATTTTTTCAAGCACCGTCTCGGCCTGCTCGGCGGCGAATTTGTAGGCGATCGCCCAGCGTGGCTCGCGCCCCGCCGCGCCGAGACGCTGTTGCCAATCGATGCGGTCGATCTTGAACACCACGCCGTCGATCTCGTAGGGGAGGTTCACGCGCTCGGCGGCGATGCGCCGGTAATGGTCGAGGCCGGCATCCAGGCTCTTGCAGCGCGCGGCCCAGGGGTTGACCTGAAAGCCCCAACTCTTCAGGTGTTCAAGAAAATCGCCATAGCTGCCGCCGATCGGCTCGCTGGTCTCGCCCCAGCCATAGGCAAACAGACGCAATCGGCGTTTGGCGGTAAGTGCTGTGTCGATCTGGCGCAGGCCACCCGACGCGGCATTTCGCGGATTGACGAATATCTTTTCGCCCTCGGCCTCACGCTCGCGGTTGAGCGCCGCGAAATCCTGCAATTCCATATAGATTTCGCCGCGCACTTCGATGACCTCGGGAATGTCGCCGCCTTGCAGCTCGCCGGGCAGGTCGATCACCGTGCGCAGATTCTCGGTGACATCCTCGCCCTCTTCGCCGTCGCCGCGCGTGGCGCCGCGCACATAGACGCCGTTCTCATAGCGCAGCGATGCGGAGAGGCCGTCGATCTTGGGTTCGGCCATCAGCGACACGGGCTCGCTCTCCTCCAACTTCAGAAAGCGCCGCGCGCGGGCGATGAATTCGGCCATGCCGGCATCGTCGAAAGCATTGCCGAGCGACAGCATGGGCACGCTGTGGCGTATCTTGGCGAAGCCAGCGGCGGGCGACGCGCCGACCTTGTCGCTCGGGCTGTCGGGCCGCACAAGGTTTGGAAAGCGCGCCTCAATGGCTGTGTTACGCCGGCGCAGGGCATCGTAGGTACCGTCATCAGTTGAGGGCTGCGAAAGTTGATAATAATGCTGGTCGTACCGAGCGATCTCGATTGCAAGATTCTTCAGTTCCGTCTCGGCTTCAGATTCGCTGAGATCATCGACTGGCGTGAGACGTGAAGGTGGGCTGCTCATAGCGTGTCGCCGGCGATCAGGCTTTGCGCCGCCGCGCGGGCTTCGTCGGTTACTTGCGCGCCCGACAGCATGCGCGCGATTTCCTCGCGCCGCGCCGCGCCGTCGAGGATTTCGACCTCGGCGCGGGCGCTGTTCCTGGCGCTTTCCTTGAGCACCCGGATATGGCGCTCGCCGCGCGCCGCGACCTGCGGCGAATGGGTGACGACGAGCACCTGCACACCCTGCGCCAGACGGGCCAGGCGCTCGCCGACGGCATCGGCGACGGCGCCGCCGACGCCTTCATCGACCTCGTCGAAAACCAGGCTGGGCACGCCCTTGGAGCGCGCCAGGCTTACTTTGAGGGCGAGCAGAAGGCGGGCGCGCTCGCCGCCGGAAGCGATTTTCTCGAGCGGCCCGGGCGGCGTTCCCGGATTGGTGGCGATTTCGAAACGCACGCGCTCGAGGCCGCCGGCGCCGGCGGCGCTTTCTTCCAGCGCGTCGATAGAGGTGCGGAATGTGGCGCCGCCGAGCTTGAGCGGCGTTAATTCACTTTTCAGCGACTTGTCGAGCGCCTTGGCGGCGCGCTGGCGCGAGGCGCCGAGGCGCCCGGCGGCCTGCAGAAACGCCGCGCGCGCCTCGTCGCCGGCCTGCGACAGCCGCTCGAGCGCGGCGCCGCCCTGATCGATCTGCTCGAGGCGGCGGCGAAAATCGACCGCCAGGGTGCTCAGCGCATCGGCGTCGGTGTTGTGCTTGCGGGCCAGGGCGCGGAGCGCAAAAAGGCGCTCCTCGGCCGCTTCGAGGCGGCGCGGATCGAGATCGAGGGCGCGCTCCGCCTCGCCGAGCGCCGCTTCCGCTTCCGCCGCCTCGATCGCCGCCTGGCCGAGCGCCGCCAGCGCCGCATCGAGATGCCCGCCCGCCACTGTCCGCACATGTTCGAGAATACGAACGGCCGAGCGCAGGCTCGCCGCCGCCGGCTGCTCGCCGGCGATCGCTTGGCGCGCTTCGGCCATCGCCTGCGATAGTTTTTGCCCGTTCATCAGGCGCGATCGCTCGGCCGCCAGCGCTTCCTCCTCGCCCGCCCGGGGGGCAAGGGCTTCGAGCTCGGCACTGACATGGCGCAAATATTCCTCGTCGCGCCGCGCCTGGGCGAGCGCCGCCTCGGCCTCCTCCAGGGCGGCCACCGCGGCGCGCCAGTTTTCGAAATGATCCGCCGTTTGCCGGCGCTCCTCGCCGTTGGCGGCGAAGGAATCGAGAAGGCCGCGATGATTTTTCGCGTCTAGCACGCCGCCGGACGCCGATTGGCCCTCGAATTCCACCAATGAATCGCCGAGTTGGCGCAGCCAGGCGACATTTGCCGGTTGGCCGTTGGCGAAGGCGCGGCTGCGCCCGTCGGCGCCGAGGGTGCGGCGCAGGATCAACTCAGCGTCGGGCTCGAAGCCCTGCGCCGCCAGCATGGCCCAGGCCGGGTGCCCGTCGGCAAGCTCGAAGCTGGCGCTGACGCTGGCCGATTCGGCGCCATGGCGCAGCAACCCGGCGTCGGCGCGCGCACCCAGCGCCAATCCCAGGGCATCGAGCAGAATCGACTTGCCGGCGCCGGTTTCGCCGGTAAGCACGCACAAGCCGGGGCCGAATTCCAGGTCCAGGCTATCGATAAGAACCAGATTGCGGACCGACAGACTGCGAAGCATGGGTCATTATCCCCGCTGCTCGGTGACAGCCAATCAGAAAATCGAATCGAAGGTGCGGCCGATCCAGGAATCTTCGTCGGCGGCCGGGCGCAGATCGACTCCTTCCAACAGGGCATAGCTGTCGATATACCACTCACTGCCCGGGAAATTATGTCCCAGCACCGCCGCCGCCGCCTGGGCTTCATGCGCGACACCCAGCGCCAGATAGGCTTCCACCAATCTGTGCAGCGCTTCCGGCACATGGCTGGTGGTTTGAAAACGCTCGATCACGCGGCGAAAGCGGTTGACCGCGGCGACGTAATTGGTGCGTTTCAAATAATAGCGGCCGATGCTCATTTCCTTGCCGGCCAGATGATCGCGCGTGAGATCTATCTTGAGGCGGGCGTCACGCGAATATGACGAGTCCGGAAAACGGCGCACCAATTCCTCAAGCGACAGCAGCGCCAGCTCGGTTATTTGCTGATCGCGCGCGACGTCCGAAATCTGCTCGTAATAGGAAACGGCGTTCAGGTAATAGGCATAGGCGACATCGCGGTGACCGGGGTGCAGTTTGATGAAGCGGCCGGCGGAAATGATCGATTCGTCGTAATCATTGTTTTCGTAATAGGCATAGGCGGCCATGATTTGCGCCCGGGTTGCCCACACCGAATAGGGATGCTGGCGTTCGACCTCGTCAAACCCCTTGGCGGCGTCGATATAGGAGCCGTCCAGCAATTCGTCCATGGCGTCGTTGTAGAGGTCTTCGACGGGCTGTTCGTTGTAAACATCCTCGTCATCCGCGCAGGCGGCGAGAAACACCGACATGGTGAGGGCGCAGGCGAGGGCGCGCAAAATTGAAGAGCGGCGATAGGTTAAGGCGAGAGGCATGGTCCCGGACTCGATGCTTGAATCGGCGCGACTATATCATGCCCGGCCGGCGAGGGGAGGGATGTCGCGCCAAAATTTCTTACAGCAAAACCCGAGCAGGTGGGCGTGAGATAAGGCTTAGGTGCTGGCCGCCGCCACCGCCAGACGCACCTGCACCGCCGCATCCATGCGCTCGGCGCCGTCCGCGTCGGTATCGGTCCAGCACCACGCCGTCCCGTCGTCGAGCAGCGCATCGAGCAATTGATGGTTCATCGCATGTCCGGCGCAATGGCTCTCGACATGGGCCAACAGCGGCGCCCCGGCGAGGCTGAGATCGCCGATCAGATCGAGCGCCTTGTGGCGGGCAAATTCGGTCTCGAAACGCAGGCCCTCGTCATTCAGCAAACCGTGCTCACCGATGACCACGGCGTTGTCGAGCGAGCCGCCCAGCGCCAGCCCGGCGGCGCGCATTTCCTCGACATCGGCGGCGAGGCAGAAGGTACGCGCACTGCTGAGTTCATCCTCGAACGAGGACAGCCGCGAATCATAGTCGAACGATTGCGCGCCTATGGCGTGATGGTCGAAGACAATTTCACAATGCAGCGAGAAATTTTGCGCCGGCGAAATGGAAGCCCAGCGATTTTCATTGCCGACGGAGATGTCCTTGAGCACCTGGATGGCGCGGCGCGGCGCATTTTGCTCGACGATGCCGGCGCATTCGATCAGGAAGACGAAGGCGCGCGCACTGCCGTCCATGATCGGAACCTCGGCGCCGGTCAATTCGACGATGGCATTATCGACGCCGCAACCGGCGAACGCCGCCATTAAATGTTCGATCGTGCCAACCGACAACCCGTTGCCGTTGCCGATCGTCGTACACAGCCGCGAATCGACGATATTGTCGTGATGCGCCTCAATTCCGGCATCCGTCGCCAAATCCGTGCGGCGAAACACTACGCCCGTGCCGGGCGCCGCCGGACCGAGGGTCATCGATACCTTGGCGTTGCTATGAAGGCCGGCGCCGGTGCAGTGTATCGGCGCTTTCAAGGTGCGTTGCATTTGTCTGATCAAAACCGAACTTTCCATTCCACGGCCGCTAAGCAACTCCGGCGGTGCTGGCATAATATGCGAATCACCGACTCCGAGTCGCTTCGGAGGGGTTGTAGCAGCCCCCTCCGAAGCACTCAAATCACTCTTTGTTACAAAATGTTACGGCCAATTCCTCGTGTTTCTCGGGCGCTTTGGCGGCTAATTTGCTTGGCGCCGTAGAAAAGCCGGAATCTCCAACGGATCATCCTCTATCGAGTTCATATCCGCAATAGGTTGTGCGGTTTGCGGAATGTTTTCGAAGGTCGGTTCCTTGCCGGCGGCCTCGCGCGCCGGTTTTTGCGCCGCCGGTGGCGCCGTCCGCTGGCGCGCGGTTTCGCCACGTGCCGGCTTTTTGTCCGCCGTTTCCCGCCGCGCCCTGCCGCTTCCGGTCATGCGCTCGAACAGCGACGGCCCGCGCTTCTTGCCGCTGTTGCCGGCATTTTCCATGCTCGCCACGCGGAACGGATCGGCCGTCTCCTCAAGCCCGGCCGCAGATTCCTGGCCCGGCGTCACGGGAGGTGACGCGATGAAACCGATGCTGACGGTATCGGCCTTGGCCGGCGCTGCGGGCGCGGTTTCGGGCGGCACTTCGGCGTTGCCCGGCTTGGCCTCGGTAGTGGGCTCGACGGGGCTCGGCGCGACCGCTTCCGGCCGTTCCTTGCGGGTGACGACATTGGCCCGCACACCGCCCGACGTAGATGCCGACACGGTCTTGCGCACAGGCGGCGAATTTTCGACCAGGACCGGTTCCGGGGCTTGCCCGGCTTCGCCCGGCTGCGCCGGCGCTTCGACATTCTCGAAACTCTGCTCGACGCTGTTGAGCGCGACGGCGGTGCCGGCATCGGCCGATCCGCCATCATCCGCCTCGGCGGCGATATCGGCCGCGCCATCCTGGTGCGGCGTTTCGGTTTCGCCAACCATCGCTTCCGGCGCGCTTTGTTCGGCCGCACCCATGGCGCCCGAGGCCGGCCGGTCGCCGCCCTTGCGGTTGCTGATACCGAGGACATGCACCTTGTCCGAGGGCACCGGCACCGGCTCGAGCGCCAAATCGGCGTCGATGCCGGTGGCGATTACGGCGACCCGCATTTGCCCTTCAAGATCGCTCGACATCGAGGTGCCGAAGATGATGTTGGCGTCGGTGTCGACTTCCTGGCAGATGCGCGTGGCCGCTTCGTCGACCTCCATCAGGGTGACGTCGGAGCCGCCGGTCACGTTGATGAGGACGCCGCGCGCGCCTTCGATGGAGGCATTGTCGAGGAGCGGATTGTTGATCGCCGCCTCGGCCGCCTCGATGGCGCGGTTTTCGCCTTCCGCTTCGCCGGTGCCCATCATCGCCTTGCCCATCTCGCCCATCACGGTGCGGATATCGGCGAAATCCAAATTGATCAGGCCGGGGCTCACCATCAGATCGGTGACGCCGCGCACGCCGGCATGGAGCACTTCATCGGCGAGATTGAAGGCGGCCGCGAAGGTGGTGTGCTCGTTGGCGACACGGAACAGGTTTTGATTGGGGATGACGATCAGCGTATCGACATATTGCTGCAACTCGCGCAGCCCCTCCTCGGCGAGGCGCATGCGCTGAACGCCTTCGAACTGGAACGGCTTGGTGACCACGCCGACGGTGAGGATGCCTTGCTCGCGCGCCGCGCGGGCGATGATCGGCGCGGCGCCGGTGCCGGTGCCGCCGCCCATGCCGGCGGCGATGAACACCATATTGTTGGCTTCGAGATATTGTTGAATATCGTCGAGCGCCTCCTCGGCCGCGACGCGCCCGATATCGGGCCGCGCGCCGGCGCCCAGGCCGTGCGTGACATTGACGCCAAGTTGGATGCGTTGTTCCGACAGGGATTGCTGAAGCGATTGCGAATCGGTGTTGGCGACAACGAATTCGACACCCTCCAATCCGCCATTGATCATGTTGTTGACGGCGTTGCCGCCGGCGCCGCCGACGCCGATAACGGTAATGCGGGGTTTGGTCTCTTCCCATTGCTGCGGTGCAAAATCGATGCTCATTTAGTCCTCCAGAACAGCTTGTTGATTCACGTCAATCCCTTACGTCTTTTTGGTTTGGCCCGGTGCGCCTGGGATGTGGGCGCCGGGCCGGTCCATCTTTAAAAATTCGCTCTCAGCCATTGGCCGATGCGCCCCAGAGCGTTTTCGGCCGGTTGCGGGGATGTGTGTTCGCGCGTATGCCGACGAATCTGGGAATCGTCATGGCGCTCCGCGGCGTAGATCAGAAGCCCGGCGCAGGCCGCGCAATTGGGCCCGGCGACAGCCTCGGCCAGGCCTTCGATGGGCAGCGGCTGGGCGAGGCGGACCTGTTTTTCCAAAATCTCCGAGGCGAGATCGCCGACGCCCTGCAATTGACTGGCGCCGCCGGTCAGGACGATGCGGCGCGCCGAGGCACCGGTGGCGCCCGAGGAATCGATGTAATCGCGCACCAGCTCGAAGGTCTCCTCCAACCTGGGGCGCACGATACCGGTTAAGAGCGAGCGCGGGATCTGCCGCGCCGCCAGCAGCTCCGGCTCGCCGAGCTCGGGCACCTCGATCATTTCGCGGTTGTCGGCCGGGCCGCCGATGGCGCTGGCATAAAGCCGCTTCATATGCTCGGCGCTGGCCACCGGCGTCGTCAGGCCGTGCGCGATATCGTT
The DNA here is from genome assembly GCA_913053235.1 of uncultured Alphaproteobacteria bacterium. Lineage (GTDB taxonomy): Bacteria > Pseudomonadota > Alphaproteobacteria > UBA828 > UBA828 > PTKB01. The sequence goes on along the minus strand of CAJXFT010000016.1, from coordinate 23,869 downwards.
GGTGACATGGGCGCCGCCGAGCGGCACCGTCGCGGTCCAGGTCAATTCGCCGCCGCAAAACGACGCCAACCCGGTGCCGCCGCAGCCCATATCGACGATCGTGACGCCGAGGTCCTTTTCGTCCTCGACCAGACAGGCGAGACCCGAGGCATAGGCCGAGATTACCGGCGCCACCAGATCGAGATCGCAGCGCGATATGCAGCTCAGGAGATTGCGGAAGGCGCCATGCGCGACGCTCACCATATGCAGCTGCACGCTTAGCCGGTTGCCGTACATCCCCTTGGGATTGCGGATGCCGCGGCTGCCGTCGAGATCGTAGGCGGTCGAGATCGCATGGACGATTTCGCGGCCCTCGGTGGCGCCGCCGGCGCGCGCCTCGTCGAAGGCGGCCTGAATATCGGTATTGCCGATTTGGCGCCCCGAAACATCGAGCGATATGTTGGCATAGGAGGATTGCGGCGCGCCGCCGGATACGCTGACGAAGATTTCGTGCACGCGCCTGTCGGCCATGATCTCGGCACGGTGCACGGCGGTGCCGATGGAATGCACGGCCGCCGCCATGTCGGTGACGGTGCCGGCCTTCAACCCCTCGGCCGTATCCTGTCCGATGCCGACGATGCCGAGTTCACCCTGGCTGTCGCGCTCGGCGATAAAGCAGGTGACCTTGGAAGTGCCAACATCAAGCGCCGCGATCACGATATCAAAATCCCTTCCTTGTGCTCATGTCGAGGAGCCGTCCATCGCCTCGTCGGGCCGCTTGGTGAAGACGGCGCGGTCGGGCAGGCGAAGGTCAATCGAGACGATGCGTTGTTGCCTCATATCGTAGGCGCCCAGCAGGCGCGCCAATCTCTGCCACGCCCGGGCGGTGCCGGTTTCGGGCAGGCGCACGGTCAGCCCGCTGGCGAAATGCAGATCCCAGCGCCGCGACCCGACCCAGACGGCGGAGACCAGGCGGCGCAGGATCGCCGGCTCGGCTCTCATGATGTCGAACAGGGCCGGCGCGTGGTTCGGCGCGCCGGCGCCGACGATGAGCGGCAGATGGCCGTAGCGCGGAACGTCGGTGGCATTGATGACGGTGCCGAGGCGGTCGATCATTTGAATGCGCTGATCGTGCTGCCACAGGGCGAAGGGCCGGCGCTCGGTGATTTCAACGCGGATGGTATCGGGCAGGCGGCGCTCTATGGTGGCGCTTTCGACCCAATCGAGGGCGAGCAGGCGGGCGCGCGCCTGTTCGGGCGCGAAAGCGAGAATCGGATCGCCGCGGTTGATCTCGAGAGCGGCGAGAATGGCCGCCGGTTTGGCCTCGCGGTGGCCGGCGCTGTAGACATTCTCGACGGTCATGCCGAGCGCGGCGGTGGCGCTCATGAAGGCGTGCCGGGCGCTGGCGCCGAGCGCTTCGGCATGGCCGGGCTGCAAGAGCCACCAGCAGCTCGCCGAGACGAGGGCGGTGAATGCCGCCGCGACGCCGAGCAGGCGCGCGCGCCGGCGAATCACGCGCAGCCACGCGGTGCGCGAACGGCGCGCCACCCGCTTGCCGGCGGCGGCGGCGCGGCGCGGCGCCAGGCGATCGTTGAAACTCAGTTGTCGCATGATGCGTTCTCCACCATCCAGGCAACCAGGTCGGCGAATTCCATGCCGTTGTCGGCGGCAATTTCCGGCACCAGCGAGAGCGGCGTCATGCCGGGCTGGGTGTTGATTTCGAGCAGGTAGAGTGTGCCGGGCTCGCCGGCGACATCGTCGTAGCGCAGATCGGCCCGGCTGACGCCGCGGCAGCCCAGCGTGCGGTGCGCGCACAGCGCGATGTCGAGCGCCTCGGCGTAGCAGCGCGGATGTATCGGTGCCGGCATGAAATGCTCGGCCTTGCCGTCGGTGTATTTGGTCTCATAGTCGTAGAAGCGCCCGCGCGGCCGGATTTCGATGGCGCCGAGGGCGCGCTCGCCCATGACGGCGACCTGGATCTCGCGCCCGGGGATGTATTTTTCCACCAGCACGTCATCGCCGAAGGGCCAGGTCTCGCGCTCGAGGCGCTGATGGTTGTCGCCGTTGAGAATGATATGAACGCCGACGCTGGAGCCCTCGTTGAGCGGCTTGATGACATAGGGCGGTTTGAGCCCCTCGCCCGCCAGCACCGCCTCGAGTTTCATCACCCGGCCTTCCGGGCAGGTCAGCCCGGCCTCGGCAAAGAGCTTCTTGGCGGCCGGCTTGTTCATGGCCAGGGCCGAGGCGAGTACGCCCGAATGGGTGTAGGGGATGCCGAGCACCTCCAGCAGGCCCTGGACGCAGCCATCCTCGCCGAGGCGGCCATGCAGGGCGTTGAAGGCGACATCCGGTTTGCAGTCGAGAATACGCGCCGGCAGCGTGCGGTCGGCGTCGATCGGCGTGACGTTGTAGCCGAGTTCGGACAAGGCCTTCTCGACCGCGCGGCCCGACACCAGCGAGACTTCGCGCTCGACCGAAGGGCCGCCCATGATGACCGCGACATGGCGGCTCATGACGCACCGTCCTGACCGTTGCCGGCGCGCATGGTTTGACCGTCGGCGTGGCGCCCGAGGCGCCGGATTTCCCATTCCAGGGTAACGCCGGTCTCGCGCTTGACGCGGCGCCGGATTTCCTCGCCCAGGCCTTCGAGATCGGCGGCGCTGGCGCCGCCGGTGTTGATCAGGAAATTGCAATGCTTCTCCGACACCATGGCGCCGCCGCGCCTGAGGCCGCGGCAGCCGGCGCGCTCGATCAATTGCCAGGCCTTTTCGCCGGGCGGGTTGGTGAAGGTGCTGCCGCCGGTGCGGGTGCGTATGGGCTGGCTGTCTTCGCGATTGCTTTCGATCTCGGCCATGCGCTCGGCGATCGCCGGCGGCTCGTCGCGCCGGCCTTCGAGAACGGCGGAGAGGAATATGAAATCCGCCGGCACCGCCGAATGGCGGTAGGCAAAGCCGAGATCGCGGGGCGCCAGGGGGTGGCGCCCGCCCGCCGCGTCGAGGGCCTCGGCCGCCAGCGTCACATCGGCCATCTCGCACCCGTAGGCGCCGGCGTTCATGCGTAGCGCGCCGCCGATGGTGCCGGGGACGCCGCTCAGGAATTCGAGCCCGGCGACGCCGGCATCGCGGCAATGGCGCGCCACGCTGATATCGCTGGCGCCGGCGCCGACATGGACATGCGCGCTGTCGTTTTGCCACGCCACGCGGCACTCGCGGAAGGCGGCGCCGAGGCGGATCACGACGCCGGCGATGCCGCCGTCGCGCACCAATATGTTGGAGCCCGAGCCGATCAGGGTAACCGCGATATCGCCGGGCTTGGCGGCAAGAAAATCGGCCAGATCCACGCCATCCGCCGGGCGGAACAATATTTCCGCGGCGCCGCCGACGCGCAGCCAGGCGAACGGCGCCAGCGGCGCGTCGGCGGTGTATTCGCCGCGCACCTTGGGCAGGCGCTGCATCAGGTCATGGCGCGCCGCCGCCATCATGACGCTCCCCCGCCGCTGACTTGGCCGTTGCCGCGCCGCGCCGGCGCCTGGCGCCAAACGGCAAGCGCTTCGGGCAGGTCATTGGCCCAATTGGTGATCGTGCCGGCGCCGAGGAAGACCACCAGATCGCCGGGCTCGGCGAGCGGACCGATGATGTCGGCGAGCTGCTCGGGCGCATCGAGCGCCGTAACCTGGCGGTGGCCGCGCGCGCGCAAGCCCTCGACCAGGCTGTCGCGGTCATAGCCCTCTATCGGCGCTTCCCCGGCGGCGTGAACCGGCGCCACGATGACCGCGTCGGCATCGTTGAAACAGGAACAAAAATCCTCGAACAGATCCCTGAGGCGCGTAAAGCGATGCGGCTGCACGACGGCGATGATGCGCCCCTCATAGGCATCGCGCGCGGATTTGAGCACGGCGGAAATCTCCACCGGATGGTGGCCGTAATCGTCGATGACGGTGATGCCGTCGGTAACGCCGGTTTTGGTGAACCGCCGCTTGACGCCGGCGAAATCGTTGAGCGCCCGGCGCATGGTCTGCTCGGGAATTTTCATCTCGCGGGCGATGGCGATGGCGGCGAGGGCGTTTTGCACATTATGCGCGCCGAGCATCGGCAGGCGCAGATTTTCGAGCGTTTGGCTGGTGCCGCTCAAGCGATCCGAGATGTCGACGTTGAATATCGAGCCGAGCGCGTCGGAGCGCGTGTCGAAGGCGCGAATTTCGGCCTGCGGGCTCATGCCGTAAGTGACGATGCGGCGGTCGGAGATGCGCCCGACCAGCGCCTGCACCTCGGGATGATCGAGGCACAAAGCGGCGAAACCGTAAAAGGGAAGGTTCTCCAGGAAGGTGCGATAGGCGTCGCGAACGGCGTCGAATTCGCCGTAAAATTCCATATGCTCGGGGTCGATATTGGTCACCACGGCGACCGTGGCGGGCAGTTTGACGAAGCTGCCGTCCGACTCGTCGGCCTCGACCACCATCCAGTCGCCGGCGCCGAGGCGCGCATTGGTGCCGTAGGCATTGATGATGCCGCCATTGATCACGGTGGGATCGAGGCCGGCGCCGTCGAGCATGGCGGCGATCATCGAAGTGGTGGTGGTCTTGCCATGCGTGCCGGCCACCGCGACGGACCATTTGAGGCGCATCAGCTCGGCCAGCATTTCGGCCCGGCGAACCACCGGAATGAAGCGCTGGCGCGCCGCCGCCGCCTCGACATTGTCCTCTTTCACGGCCGAGGAAATCACCACCACCTGGGCGTCGCCGATGGCCGACGCATCATGGCCGATGGCGATATCGATGCCGAGCGCCCCGAGGCGCCGCACATTGGCGTTTTCCGACAGATCGCTGCCCTGCACGGCGTAGCCCAGATTGCGCATCACTTCGGCGATGCCGCTCATGCCGATGCCGCCGATGCCGACGAAATGAATGGTGCCGATGGATAGGGGCAGCGCCTTCATGCCGCTTTCCTCCCCACCGCGCTCAGTGAATCGCCATTGGCCGGGATCAGGCTTTCGACGAGATCGGCGAGCGCCTCGCCGGCGTCCGGCCGGCCGATGCCGGCGGCGGCGGATGCGGCCCGCGCCAGGGCTTCGGGAGAAGCCAGAAAACCGCTCAGACATTCGGCCAGACGCCCGGCGCCGGTCTCCGATTCGGCCAGCATGATGGCGCCCCCGGCGGCTTCCAGGGCGCGCGAATTGGCGCTTTGATGGTCATCGGTGGCGAATGGATAAGGCACCAGGATGGCCGGCCGGCCGGCCGCCGCGAGCTCGGCCACGGTCGATGCGCCGGCGCGGCTGACGACCAGATGGGCGCTTTCCAGGCGCGCCGGCAGGTCATCGAAGAAGGCGGCGCAGTCCGCTTCGATGCCGCCCGCCGCATAAAGCTGGCGCACCTGCTGCAAATCCTCCTTGCGGCAATGCTGCGTGACCCGCAGGCGAGAGCGAATTTGCGGCGCCAGCTTGGCCAGGGCAGCCGGCACCAGCTCGGCGAACACACGCGCGCCCTGACTGCCGCCGATGACGAGAAGGCGGAGCGGGCCGTCATGATCCGGCAGCGGATAGGCGCCCGTTGCCAGCGCCGCGACGGCGGGGCGAACCGGGTTGCCGGTAACCGCGACCTTGAAACCGTCGGCTTTCGAGATGCCGCCGGTGTGCTCGAACGAGGTGGCGATGCTGAGGACGCGCGAGGCGAGCAGGCGGTTGGCGCGCCCGAGTATCGCATTTTGTTCGTGAATCGCCGTCGCCATACCGGCGCGGCTGGCGGCGATCATGGTCGGCACCGAGGGGTAGCCGCCGAAGCCGATGACCGCGGCGGGCTCGAGGCGGCGCAACAGGCGGGCCGCGTCGCGCACGCCGACAAGCAGTTTGACGATGCCGAGGCCGCGCGCGATGGGTCCGCGCGCCAGCGGTGTGCCGGCGCGAATCTTATGGCTTTCGATATGCGCCAGCGCGGCGCCAAATTCGACGCCGCGGCTGTCGGTAATCAGCACCAGGCGGCGGCCGCGCCCTTCGAGCACCGATGCCACCGCCTGGGCCGGGAAGACATGGCCGCCGGTGCCGCCGGCGGCGAGCACGATGGGTGCTTGCTGGGTGCGCATGGTCATGCCTGCGAGGCCTCGCCCCGATAACCGCTGCGGGTCAGCGCCAGCACCATGCCCATGCCGAGCGCGCTGGCGATCAGCGACGAGCCGCCATAGCTGACGAAGGGCAGCGTCATGCCCTTGGCCGGCAGCAGTTGCACGGTGACTCCCATATTGATCAGCGCCTGCAGGCCGAACTGGGTGAGCAGCCCGGCGACCGCCAGGAGGACGAATAAATTCGCCTCGCGCACCACCCGCGCGAGGCCGCGCAGCACGACGAAAGAGAACAGGCCGACGATGGCCAGCGCCGCCAGCATGCCGAACTCCTCGGCGGCGACGGCAAAGATGAAATCGGTATGGGCGTCCGGCAGATATCCCTTGACGACGCCTTCGCCGGGGCCTTTTCCCAACAACCCGCCCTGCTGGAAGGCCTTGAGAGAGGTCGTCACCTGATAGGAATCGCCCGAGGAGGGGTCGATGAAAAGATCGATGCGCTTGGCGACGTGGGGAAAAATGCCGTAGGCCGCCGTCACCAGGCCGAGCGTCAGGGCCAGCGAAAGGCCGACCCACCAAAGCGAAAGGCCGGCGAGAAAAAACTGCACGAACCAGACCACGGTCACCGTCACCGCCATGCCGAAATCGGGTTGCAGCAGCAACAGTGCGACGGTGATGAGGAGCAGCGCACTGGCGATGGCGCGGCCCGGGAAATTTTCCGACTGGCGGTATTCAGCGAACATCCAGGCGGCGACGACGGCGAAACAGGGCTTGACGAATTCGGACGGCTGGAAGGTGAAACCGCCGAGCGACAGCCAGCGGCTGGCGCCTTTGGCCTCGACCCCGGCGAAATGGGTCGCCACGACAAAGACCAGCCCGACGGCGAGGATCAGCACCGCCATGCGGCGGACGCCGCGCGGCGACAACATCGAAACCGCCAGCATGATCAGCAGCGCCGGCGCCATGAAGGCGAATTGATGGCGGACGAAATAAAACGGCTCCAGCCCGATGCGCTGGGCGGCGCCGGGGCTGGCGGCGACGGTGAGAATGGCGCCGACCGCGAATAAGAGGGTCAGGACGAGCAACGCCCAGCGATCCAGGGTCCACCACCAGCGGCCCAGAATCGAGGGGTCGGCGCGCGAGAAGCTGGTCATCCGGCCCAGGCCCTGCGCGCCTGTTCGGATTGGCGCCTTTCCAGCTCGTAAACCAGTTCGCGGAAGGCTTCGCCGCGCGCCTCGAAATCGGCATATTGGTCGAACGAGGCGCAGGCCGGCGAAAACAGCACCACCGCGCCCGGCCGGCCGTCGGCGCGCGCCTGTGCCGCCGCCGCATCGAGCGCGCTGTCCAGCGTTTGGCACAGGCTATGGTCGACGCGCCCGTCGAGCTCGGCGGCAAATGTCTGCTCGGCCTCGCCGATCAAAAAGGCATGCGAGATGCGCTGAAAATATGGCCTGAGCGCGCTCAGCCCGTTCGATTTGGCGCGCCCCCCGGCGATCCAGTAGATCGGATTGTAGCAAGCCAGCGCCCGCGCCGCGGCATCGCCGTTGGTCGCCTTCGAGTCATTGATGAACTGCACGCCGTCGATGGCGGCGATATGCTCCATACGGTGCGCCAGGCCGGGAAAATTGAGCAGGGCGCGGGCGATGGTCTCGGCATTGACACCGAGGGCGCGCGCGGCGCCATAAGCGGCGGCGGCGTTCTGCCAATTGTGCCGGCCGGGCAGCGCCGTGGCGGCCGCCAAATCGCAAATCGCCCGCCCGCGATCTTCAAGCAGGCCGCCATTTACCGCGATGCCGTCCAACAGGCGGCGGCCGGTGGTCACCGGCACCACGTCGAGGCCGTCGCGCAGGCGCAGCTCGTTGTAGATGCGCAAGCTGTCCGGCCCGTCGATGCCGACCACGGCGGTTTTCAATCTGCCCGAGCGGAAAATCTTGCGCTTGGCCGCGACATAGGCGTTCATACTGCCGTGGCGGTCGAGATGATCGGGCGCGATGTTGAGCAAAACGGCGATGTCGAACGACATTTCGCGGGTCAGGTCGAGTTGGAATGACGACATTTCCAGCACGTAGGTGCCGTCCGCCCACAGCGCTTCCAGGCTGAGCGCCGGCGTGCCCAGATTGCCGCCGACCTGAACGGTTTGGCGGTCATGTTCGAGGATATGGCCGATCAGCGCCGTGGTTGTGGATTTGCCGTTGGTGCCGGTGATGCCGACGAATTTACGCTCCGCCATGGCGCGCCCGAGAAGCTCGACATCGCCGAGGATTTCGATTCTCGCGGCGCGCGCCGAGACGATGGTCGGATGGTCGAGCGGGATGCCGGGGCTGGGCACCAGGGCGGCGACGCGGCGCCAGTCGAAGTCGGCACCGGAATGGACCGGGATGCCGGCGCGCGCCGCCGTCTTCACACGCTCCGGCGTATCGTCCCAGGCGAGCACCGTGTTGCCGCTCGCCATCAGCGCGCGGGCCGCCGACAGGCCGCTCCTTGCGAGCCCGAGAACGACGACTGTGCCGGCAAAACGCGATGTTCCTACGATCATCCTGTTACCTCAATTTAAGGGTTGCCAGGCCGGCCAGCGCCAGGATCACGGCGATGATCCAAAAGCGAATGACGATGGTCGATTCGGCGTAGCCCTTTTTTTCATAATGGTGATGCAGCGGCGCCATCTGGAACACCCGGTTGCCGGTCAATTTGAACGATGCGACCTGGACGATGACGGAGATGGTCTCCAGCACGAACAGGCCGCCGACGATCACCAGAACCAGTTCATGCTTGGTCATGACCGCCACGGCGCCGAGTGCCGCGCCCATCGAGAGCGAGCCGGTATCGCCCATGAAGACCATGGCGGGCGGGGCGTTGAACCACAGAAAGCCGAGCCCGGTGCCGACCATGGCGGCGCAAAACACCGCCAGCTCGCCGACGCCGGCGACGTAATGGACCTGGAGATATTCGGAGAAGACGGTGTTGCCGACGACATAGCAGATCAGCGCAAAGGTGATCGCCGCGATCATGATCGGCACGATGGCCAGGCCATCCAGGCCGTCGGTAAGATTGACCGAGTTGGAGGCGCCGACCATGACGATGGCGGCAAACGGCAGGAAGAACCAGCCGAGGTCGACGAGCACGGCCTTGACAAAGGGCAGCGCCAGGCCGTGCGAGAGCGATTCCTCCGAAACCGATATGATCCACAGGCCGGCCACCACGGCGATGGCGATTTCGACGACAAATTTGATTTTCATCGGCAAGCCCTTGCTCGAGCGGCGGCGCAGCTTCAACAGATCGTCGACGAAACCGACGGCGCCGAAACCGATGGTCACGAACAGGATAATCCAGACATAGGCATTGGTGAGGTCGGCCCACAGAAGCGTGCCGGCGAGAACGCCGAGAAGTATCAAAAAGCCACCCATGGTGGGCGTGCCCTGCTTGGTCTTGAGGTGGGATTCCGGCCCGTCCTCGCGGATCGGCTGGCCCTTGCCCTGGCGCGCGCGGAGCGTGCGAATAAGCACCGGACCGACGAGGAAACTCACCAATATGGCGGTGACGATCGCGGCGCCGGCGCGGAACGTCAGATACTGGAAAATATTGAAGAAACCGATCGAATCGGAAAGCGGAAACAGCAGATTATAAAGCATCGCTCCCCCTAGCCGCTCATCCGCGCACCGGACGGCGCCGCGCTTTCGCCGTCATCGGTGAGAGCATCGACGAGAAGCCCCATCCTGATGCCGAGCGAGCCTTTGATGAGCACCACATCGCCGGGCCTGAGCGCCGCGCGCAGCGCCGGCAGCAGGTCGGCGGCGCTGTCCGCCTGAGCGGCCCGCAGCGAGTTGGGCAGGGCGGCGAAGAGGTGGGACATCAGCGGCCCGACGGTAAACACCAGATCGACCCCGGCTGCCTCCAGCGCCGGCGCAAGGGCGGCATGCGCCGCGGCCGCGCCGCCGCCGAGTTCGAGCATGTCGCCGAGCACCGCGATGCGGCGCGCGCCCGGGCCGGGCGGGAAATTCTTCAAGCATTCGATGGCGGCGCCGACGGCGACCGGGCTGGCGTTATAGGATTCGTCGATCAAATCGAACTGCCCGCCCGGCACGGCGAGGCGGTGGCGCGCGCCGCGGCCGGGCAGGGCCTGCTGCGCGATCAGGGAATCCGCCGCCGCGCCGAGCGGCGCTCCCGCCGCGACGGCGGTGGCGAGGGCGGCGACGCTGTTGAGCGCCCAATGTTCGCCGCTCAGGGAAATGCGGTATGAACAGCGGCTGCCGCATATTTCCGCTTCAACCTGTCCGCCCTCGCGGTCGGGTGACCAGGCGAGCAGGCGCGCCTCGGCTTCCTTGCCGCGGCCAAAGGCGATGATGCGCGCCGCCCCGGCATCGCGCGCCCGTGCCTTTAAGAACTCGAAATATTTATTGTCGCAATTGAGCACCGCCACGGCGCCCGGCTCGAGGCCGGCGAAGATTTCCGCCTTGGCCTCGGCCACCGCGTCGACATGGCTGAAGAATTCGGTATGGACCGCCTCGACATTGGTCACCAGCACGACATGCGGGCGCGCCAGGCGGGAAAGGGGCGCGATTTCTCCGGGCTGATTCATGCCCAGCTCGAAGACGCCGAACGCGGCCTCCGCCGGCAGCCGCGCCAGGCTCAACGGCGCGCCGATATAATTGTTCAGATTGCCGGCGCTGACCGAGACGCGGCCCGCCGTAGCCAGCGCCCGGGCGATCAATTCCTTGGTTCCGGTCTTGCCGACGCTGCCGGTGACGGCGATGATGCGCGCGGTGCTGCGCGCCCGTGCCGCCTGGGCCAGGGCGGCGAGGCCTTCGAGGCTGTCGGGCACGATCAGAAGCGGCGCCGGCGCGCTCTCGATATCCGGCGCGCGCTCGACCATCGCCGCCGCGGCGCTGGCGTCGAGCGCTTTGGCGACATGGTCATGGCCGTCATGATTGGGGCCCTTGAGGGCGACGAACAAATCGCCCGGCGCCAGGGTGCGGCTGTCGATCGAGACGCCGTCGGCGCGCCAATCGCCGCGCTGCTCGCCGCCGGTGGCATCGGCCGCCTCGGCGGCGCTCCACAATGGCACTGTCATGTTCACGCTTTTATTCATGACGGCATCCGCGCATGCGCCATGACGGCGCGGCGCGCCATTTCGCCGTCATCGAAGGGTACCCAGCGCTCGGCGATGCTTTGGCCCTGCTCGTGGCCCTTGCCGGCGATCAACAGCAGGTCATGCTGGCGCAGCTCGGCGATGGCGGCGGCGATCGCCTCGCCGCGCCCGGAAATTTCAATGGCATCCGGGCAGGCGGCAATGATTTCGTGGCGGATCGACGCCGCATCCTCGTAGCGCGGATTGTCGTCGCTGACGAACACCATGTCGGCCAGCCGGGCGGCGATTTCGCCCATTTGCGGGCGCTTGCCGGCATCGCGGTCGCCGCCGCAGCCGAACAACAGGATGAGGCGGCCGCTGATATAGGGCCGCAGCCCATTGAGGGCGGCTTCCAAGGCGTCGGGCGTGTGCGCGTAATCGACATAGACCGGCGCGCCGCCGGGCAGGCGGGCGGCCAGTTCGAGGCGCCCGCGGACGCCGGCGAGGCGCGGCAGAGCGGCCGCCACTTGATCCTCCGACATGCCGGTGGCGATGGCCAGCGCGGCGGCGGCCATCATGTTTTGCACCTGAAAGGCGCCGGGCAGCGGGATGAACAGATCATAGGCCGTGCCGAGCAGTTCGAGCTCGATGCGCTGGCCGAAATTCTCGTCGCGGCGCGATATCAGCCGGATATCGGCGTCGGCGCCGCCAAAGCGCAGAATATGGTGGCCGCGGGCGCGGCAGATCTCGGCGATGCGCTGGCTGTAGGGCGATTCACCGTTCAATACCGCATCGCCGCCCGGCGCCATGACGTCGGCGAACAAGCGTTGCTTGGCGGCTAAGTAACTTTCCAGATCGCGGTGATAGTCGAGATGGTCGCGGGTCAGGTTGAGGAACGCGGCAGCGGTCACGCGGACGCCATCGAGGCGGTATTGATCGAGGCCGTGACTCGACGCCTCCAATGCGCAGCGCGTCACGCCGGCCTCGGCGAGCGCCGCCAGGGTGCGATGCAGGACCACCGGATCGGGCGTGGTCAAGGTGACATCGGAGGCTGGACCGTCGCCTTCGACGCCGAGGCTTCCGAGGCTGGCGGCCTTCGATCCGCCGGCGCGCCACAGTTCGCGGATGAAGGTGACGGTCGAACTCTTGCCGTTGGTGCCGGTCACGGCCGCGATGGTGCGCGGCTGGCGGACAAAAAAGCGCGCCGCCATCTCGGCAAAACGGCGGCGCGGGTTAGCGTCCGAAATCAGACTCGCGGCGCCTGGTGGCGCCTCGCCGAGGCTGGTTCCCGGCGGCGCCAGGATGGCGGCGGCGCCGTTCAGCAAAGCTTCGGGGATGAAATCGGCGCCGCGCGCGCGGCTGCCGTCGAGCGCCGCGAACAGAAAGCCCGGCCGGACTTCGCGCGAATCCGATGTCAGGCCGGTTATCTCCACATCCTTACCCTCATGCGCCCCGCGGCCTTCATCCCTGAGTTCAAAAAGACGCAAATCGGCGGCCCTCTCCATCGGCCCGCACCAACAAGCGTTCACTGTCTTCTTCATCTTCGTCCGACGGCAGCAGCGCCATGACGCCCAGCATGGGTGCGATTCGCGAAACGATCCGGCTGACCACCGGCGCCGCATTCCAGCCGGCGGCGGCGAAGCCGTGCGTGGCTTTGTTGCCATGCGGCTCGTCGAGCATCACCAAGACGGCATAGCGCGGCGCATCCATGGGAAAGGCGCCGACGAAAGTGGTGATCAGGGCGTTTTTCTTGTAGCCGCCGCGCACCGCCTTTTCCGCCGTGCCGGTCTTGCCGCCGACGAGATAGCCGGCGGCTTCGGCCTTCTTGCCGGTGCCGTCTTCGACCACCATGCGCATCAGGGCGCGCATCGCATCCGAGGTTTCGCGCGTCATCACGCGTTTCCCCGCCACCGCGCCGTCACGGCGCAGCAATGTCGGCGGGCGCATGATGCCGCCATTCACCAGGGTGGCGAAGCCGTTGATCAGATGCAGCGGCGTTACCGCGATGCCGTGGCCGTAACCGATGGTCATGACATTGATTTCACGCCACCGGCGCGGCGCCAGCGGGCGGCCGTTCTCGGCCAGCTCAAGAGGCAATTGCGAGAGCATCCCGAGACGGCCGAGAAATTCCTTCTGCCGTTCGGCGCCGACGTCGCGCGCCATCTGGGCGGCGCCGATATTCGATGAGTGGATGAAGATTTCCGGGATATCGAGCCAGCGGTTTTGCGGATGGTCGTCGCGGATGACAAAGCGCGCGACCTTGAGCGGCTCGGTGGCGTCATAGCGGTCGCCCAGATCGACGACGCCATATTCGAGCGCCATGGCGGTGGTGAAGGCCTTGAAGGTCGAGCCGAGCTCGTAGACGCCGAGCGTGGCGCGGTTGAAGCGCTGATCCGCCTTGCTGGATTTGAGGTCATAGGGATTGAAGTCGGGCAGGCTGGAAAGCGCCAGCACCTCGCCGCTATGCACGTCGAGCACGATGCCGGCGGCGCCCTTGGCGTCGAACTCGGCCATTGCGGCGGCCAGTTCGCCATTGACGATATGCTGAACGCGGCTGTCGAGCGAGGTGATCATGGCGCCGCCATGGCTTGCCGCCAGGCTTTTCAAATCGCTGTCGCGGGCGGCTTCCAGCCCGGCCAGGCCGCTATTGTCGATGCCGGCGAAACCGAGCGTATGAACGAACAGCGAGCCATGCGGATAGACGCGCCGTTCCTCGCGCCGGAAGCCGAAGCCGGGCAGGCCGAGGCGGTTGACGGCATAATATTGCTCGGGCGTGAGATTGCGCCGGATCCAGCGGAAACTTCCCGTGGCGCTGGCCTTGTCGGTGATCTCCTGGCGCGACAGCTCGGGCAGAACGCCGTGGATCTTGCGCGCCGCTTCCACGGCATCGAGCACCAGAGTGGGGTCCACATAGAGCGACTGGGAGGGCAGGTTGGTGGCCAGGAGGGCGCCGTTGCGGTCGAGGATGTCGGCGCGCTGAAGCGTCAAAAGCGCGCTCCCGTGCTGGGCGGTGCGCGCCATGTCGGTGCCATCGCCGAGCAGCGAAAGCTGAACCAGGCGGCCGCCTAGAATGGCAAAACACAGCGCGAATATGGCGCCGGCGACGAGCAGGCGGGTGCGCGCCGTCTCCAGCGGCCGGCGGGCGTCGCGGGCGCTGAGTTTCTCGATGCCGCCATTGCGGCTCATTTCCCCGGCGGCATCGCGCCAGGCTCGGACCGATAATTCGCTCATTCTTCCAGGCCTTGAAACGGGGGTTCGTCGGTAAAGGAAATCATCTGCCTGGGCGCCACGGGGGCGAGCTGCAAATGGCGCTCGGCCAGGCGGGCCAGCCGTTCGGGGCGGTTGAGAAAACTCCATTCGGCGTTCAGCACATGTATCTCTTCCTGTTGCGCGATCGCCGCGCGCTCCAGCCGGTCCAACTCGTTCTCGAGGCGCTGAACCTGATAGCTGATGAGGAGCAGCGCGATGGTGACGATGGCCGGCAGGCCGATCCACAGAATGAGGTCGGGCCTAATCATGGCGCCGCGCCCTCGGGCCAGGCCGGCGCCCCGGTGCGTTCGCCGCCGCGCAGCCGTGCCGAGCGCGAACGCGGGTTGGCGCTCAGCTCGGCGGCGCCGGGTTTCAGCGCCCGCTTGCGCAGCAGGTTAAAACTCGGTTGCGGCATTTTTGTGGCGTCGCCGAGCGCTTCGGGAAGATGGCGGCTCGGCCGCGGTGTGGCGCCGGCGCGCCGATTGAGGAAGGCCTTGACGCGGCGATCCTCGAGCGAATGGAAGGACACCACGGCGAGGCGGCCGCCCGGGCGCAGCATCCGTTCGCTGGCGGCGAGACCGAGATCGAGCTCGCCGAGCTCGTCATTGACGTAGATGCGGAGCGCCTGAAAGGTGCGCGTCGCCGGGTCGATGCCGCCGGCGCCGCGGCGCACCACGGCGCGTACGATGTCGGCGAGCTGGCTGGTGCGCCGGATCGGCGCCTCGGTGCGCGCCGCGACGATGGCGCGGGCGATGGCGCGGGCGCGGCGCTCCTCGCCGTAATCATAAATCAGATCGGCGAGCATTTCCTGCGTCGCGCCGTTGATCACCTCTTCGGCGCTCGGCCCGCCGCTGCCCATGCGCATGTCGAGGGCGGCGTCGTAGCGGAACGAAAAACCGCGCGCCGCATCGTCAAGCTGGGCTGAGGAAACGCCGAGATCGAAGGCGATGCCGTCGACCTCGCGAATGCCGTGCGGCGCCAGCAATTGTTGCATCTCGCCGAAGCGGCCCTGGATCAGCGTCACGCGGCCGGGATAGCGCTGGGCCAGCGCCGCACCCGTCTCGATCGCCGCCGGGTCGCGGTCGATGGCGCAGACGCGGCACGCCGCCGCCTCCAGGAGGCCGCGGCTGTAGCCGCCGCCGCCGAAGGTGGAATCGACATAGACGGCGCCGTCGCGCGGCGCCAGCGTCTCCAAGACCTCGGCCAGCATGACCGGTGTGTGACCGCCCGTGGCGGCCCCGGCCCGACGCGATGAAGAACCGCTGGCCATCACGAATCACCCTCCGACGAGCCGTTTTGCGCCATCGCTTCGAACTCGGCCGGGGCGCCGGCGATGGCGTCGCCGAGCACCGATGCGCCGGCCTCCGGCTGCCAAATCTGGAACGTTTCGCCCATGCCGATAAAGGCGGCGCTGTCGCTGATATTGGCCTGTTCCATGAGCCCGCGGGTGAGGATGACGCGGCCCTCCGGGTCGAAGCCGAGCCGCTCGACTTGGCCGAACAGCGCCATCCGGGCCTGGCGCAGTTTGGGCGCGAAAGGATTTGCGGTGCCGAAATTGGCGCTCAGATTTTCCAGCCAATCGATGCCGGCGCCATCGATGGCGGGCAGGCCCTCGGGAGAGGGAAAGACGACGATGCCGGGGAAACTCAGTTTGGCGAGTTCGTTGCGGAACGACGCCGGAACGGACACCCGTCCCTTGCGGTCCACCTTGTTGACGACATGGCCGGTAAATAAAGCCAAGTCCACGCTCCCCAAATAAACATCCGTCCCGCGCGCATCGTCTGAAAGCCGTGGGCGACGCGAATACCACGCCTAACCAGGCACTTGGGACATCATGGTATATCGTGGGAAAGTTTGGACGTCAAATGATTTCAAATAAAAACAAGTGTTTGGCCCCGGGAATTAATGCAAACAGACAGGATGTTATTAACGAAATGGCTTGCGGAGGGATCGGATACCTGCCGCCCGCTATCGAATTTCAAATAACTGGAAATGAATATTGTTCTCGTTGTGTTCCGTTTCGCCACGAAACGCGCTTGCGTGCTGGTATGCAATAAAATACCGTATATTGTGATGCATTCGTAGCTACCCACAATATGTAGGAATTCCAAGCAGTTTCCTTAATTTTTCAAATAACGCCGGGTATTGGCCGAGTTTGATCGAGAGAAAAGCGCCAGGCGGCCTGTAAGCCGGGTTCTGTGCCCCGCATATGGTTAACATATGCGGGCGATGACCATTCCTCTGGGGCGCCCGTTACCGCACGCCTCTAGCGACCGACCCGGGCGGTGACGCGGGAATCCGCCTGCCCGATTGCCGTGAATCGAGCCTACCGCCCCTATTTGGTCTTGCTCCCGGAGGGGTTTACCATGCCGCCGCCGTCGCCGGCGGCGCGGTGCGCTCTTACCGCACCCTTTCACCCTTACCCACCGCTGCGGCGCAAGCGCCGATGCCGGGCGGGCGGTTTGCTTTCTGTGGCACTTTCCCTGGGGTCGCCCCCGCCGGGCGTTACCCGGCTCCGTATTCCCGTGGAGCCCGGACTTTCCTCCACCCCATCCGCGAGGCGAATTTGGCGGCGGTCATCCGGCCGTCTGGCAATGTTCAGATTATACCGCTTGGCGGTGCGGTCAAGCGGCGCGGCCGGTTTGCGCCAGCAGATGCTCGAGAATCGCCCGCGTCGCGCCGTCGGCGACGCCGTCGACACGGGCCTGGCGGAAATGGCGCTGAAACGCCCGCACGATGGCCTCGCTTTCCTCGCCGTAGTGGCCGTCGCTGCTAAGGCCATAGCCGAAATCGAAGAGATTTTCCTGCAACGCACGCACTTCCGCGCCGGCGTCGCCGATGCCGAGCGCCGGCGCCTGTTGCTCGGGCTCGCCGGCCGCCTGCGGCCAGACGCCGATGCCGTGGCGCGCCAGGCGGGCCCAGTCGAACAATTCGCCGGGGTCCTGCTTGCGCAGCGGCGCGACATCGGAATGGCCGAGCACATCGGCGGCGGCAATTTCGTGGCGCGACAATATATCGCCGGCGAGCGCGATCAGGGCATCCATCTGGGCGCGCGGAAACGGCCGGTAGCCGAATTCGTGGCCCGGATTGACCAGCTCGACGCCGATCGAAATGTCGTTCACCAGATGTTTGCGGCGCCAATAGCTCAAGCCGGCATGCCAGGCGCGCATGTTCTCCGGCACCAGGCGGTAGATCTGCCCGTCTTCGTCGATGCACCAATGGGCGCTGACCTTGGCGGCCGGATCGCGCATGCGCTCGAGCGCCGCGCCGGCGCTGGCCATGCCGGTATAATGCAGCACCAATATATCGATGCCGCCCGCCGCCTCGGGGCGCGCGTCCTGATTGGGGCTCGGCCAGGCCGTGAAGGTTATCGCCATGGGATGTATTTTAACCCGGCTTTTGCGCCGGCGCGCGGGCGTTCTTTTCGGCGCCGCCGTCGGATGGCCGCCTGGAGAGGACGATCATCGACACCCCGATCAGGGTCACCACGCCGCCCAGCGCCGTCGGCCAGGTCATCGGCTCGCCGAGGGCGAAGATTCCCGCGAGCACGCCGAAGAACGGCACCAGCAGCATGAATCCGCTGACCCGCGATACCGGGTGCCGGCTGAGCAGGAAATACCAGATCCAATAGGCGACCACGGTCGAAGGCACGACCTGATAGATGAGCGAGCCATGCAGGCGCCAGTCGGCGACCAGAAAACTGTCCAATTGTCCGCGCTCGAGAATGAGCGAGCAGATGAGCAGCATGATCGCCGAGCACACCGACATCCAGGCGTTGAGCGCCAGCGGCTCGACATCGGTCAACTTCTTGGCCTGGATATTGGCGATCGCCCACATGACGCATGACGCCAGCGCCAGACCGATGGCCAGGCCGTTGCCGAAATGGCGCGGCTCGCCGACCAGCACCAGCACGCCGCTAAACGCGATGACGATGCCGAAAAAGCCGATCCAGCCGGGACGGTCGCCCAACAGGAGGGCGGCCAGAACCACTGTCATGGGAACCTGGGTCTGCCAGATGATGGCCGCTGTCGAGGCCTCGACGCCCATGCCGAGGGCGATATAGAAGAGGCCGAAATGCCCGGCGCCCATGCTCAGGGCGAACAGCATGACGGCCTTTATGTGGCCGCGCGGCAGGCGTACGAACCAGACCAGTATCAAGGATACGGCGATAAAGCGAAGGGCCAGGAAAAACAGCGGTTCCATGTGACTGGCGGCGTATTTGCCGGTCACGAACCCGAAGCCCCACAGCATCGCCAATGCGATACCGAGCAGGATATGGAGCGGCGTCATTCGGCGCCGCCCGGCGCCCCCGGCGCCCCCGGCGCGGCTCGAATCATTTCATGCCGCGCAGCTTTTCGATGCGGTCATAGGCGTCGTTGATAAACGCCACTTTCTCGTTCGCCACGTCGATCATCTCCTGCGGCAGGCCTTCGGCCATCAGCCGGTCGGGGTGGTTCTCGCGTATCAAATCGTGGTAGGCGCGCTTGATCTCGGCGTCCTCGGCGTCGCGCTCGACGCCCAGAATTTCATACGGGTCGGCATCGTCGGAGCCGATATGGCGCGAGAATATGCGCTCGAAATCGCGTTCGTTGAATTGGAAGATGCGGGCGACGCTTTTGAGATAGGCGAGCTCGCCCTCGTGAATCACGCCGTCGGCCTGGGCGATGTGGAACAGTGCGGCGAGCAATTCCTCGCGCACATGGTGGTTATGCGGAAATATCTCCATGACCTGCTCGGCATAGGGCTCGAAGCCGGTCGATTCGCGGCGCGCCTCGTTGAAGATCTGGCCGACCTGCTCCATTTCGCGCTCGGGCACGCGGAAGATGCGTTTGAAGGCGTCGATCTCGTCGCGCGTGACCTGGCCGTCGGCCTTGGCCATTTTGGCGCACAGCACGATCAGGGCGACGGCGAAGACCTGGCGCTTGGTCTCGATTCCGGGCGCCGCCGAGCCGCCCACCTGGCGCCCGCGCATGCTCGCCCGATCGACGAAATGACCGGCCGCGACGCCGACCAGCGCGCCGATCGGCCCGCCCAGCGCAAAGCCCGCGGCGCCGCCGATTATTTTGCCCCAAATGCTCATCGACCATTCCTCGGCTGATATGCGAGCAAGATAATCCGCCGCCTCTCCCGGCGCCAGTGCCGAGAGCGGAGGGCGCCGATCAAAAGCCGGAATTGCGAGATGCGGCAATCTCTGTTGCAATAAGGGCAGAGTGCTGGAACCATCCGCCGCGCGACATGGCGGTGACGCTTTCAGCGGCCGTTCGAAACGGAAATTCAAGGAACATCGAGTCCAAGCGCCCGCGAAAGACGGGCGCTGAACAAGGGAGATATTATGAGCGATGTAGCTGGCGGGCCGCGCAGTGTGGCTCTCGTGGGCCCCTATACGAGCGGCAAGACGACGCTTCTCGAAAGCATGCTGTTCGTCTCCGGCGCCATCGGCCGGCGCGGCAGCGTGCGCGACGGCAACAGCGTCGGCGACGCGTCGCCGGAGGCGCGGGCGCGCACATCCGGGGTCGAAGTCAATACCGCGACTTTCGATCATGGCGGCACGCATGTGACGATACTCGATTGTCCGGGCTCGGTGGAGTTTTCCCAGGAGACGTTCAATGCGCTGATGGGCGTCGATCTCGCCATCGTCGTCTGCGAACCGGATATCGATCGAATTTGGACGATGGGCCGGCTGTTCAAATTTCTCGGCCAGAACAAGATACCGCATGCGGTATTCGCCAATAAGATCGATGAATCGACGGTAAGGGTGGCGCAGCTGATCGAGGCGCTGAGCACCGTTTCCGAGACTCCGCTGGTGCCCTGCCAAGTGGCGATACGGGAGGGCGATTCGGTCGGCGGCTATGTCGATCTGATCACCGGAAATGCCTATCAATATGCCGACAATCAGGTGTCGGGGAAGATCGGCACACCGGACAGCGTATCGTCGCGCCAGGAAGAAGCGCGCACCCAACTGCTCGAAAGTCTGGCCGATTTCGACGATTCGCTGTTGGAGAATTTGCTCGAGGACAAGATTCCGAGCGAGGAGGAGGTCTCTGAGTTTCTCCGCGCGACCTTGGCTGAGGCGAATGTGGCGCCGGTGTTCATGGGCGCCGCGGAAAAGGATTGGGGCGTGCGCCGTTTGCTGCAGGCGATCATATCGATCGGCCCGGACGGCAGCTCGGTGGCGCGCCTCAAGGGTATCGACATGGCGGCCGCGGAGCCGCTCGGGCAGATCATCAAAACCTATATTTCGCCGCATGGCGGCAAAATATCGCTGGCGCGAATCTGGCGCGGTGAGTTTGCCGACGGCACGGTCCTCGATGGCGGAGAGCGCATTGCCGGCATGTTCTCGCTGCTCGGCCAGCAGCAGAACAAGCTCGCCAAGGCCGGCGCCGGTGAAATTGTCGGGCTCGGGCGGCTCAGCGAAATCACAACCGGCGCGACGATCTCGCCGCAGGATACGCCGGTCGGCGAAGCCCTGCCGTTCGCCCCCGAATTGCCGCCGGTCTATTCCTTTGCGGTTCACGCCAGCAAGCGCGAGGACGAGGTCAAGCTTTCCGGCGCCATCGCCAAGTTACGCCAGGAAGACCCCTCGGTGGTTTTCAAGCTCGTCAAGGACACCAATGACAGCGTCCTTTGGGGGCAAGGAGAAATGCATTTGCGTGTCGCGCTCGACCGCCTGAAGGAAAAATACGGCGTTGGGCTGGCCACCGAGATTCCGAAAGTGGCGTATAAGGAAGCCATTCGCAAACCGGTATCGCAGCATTCGCGTTTCAAGAAGCAGTCCGGCGGGCACGGCCAGTTCGGCGACGTTCACATCGACATCAAACCGCTGCCGCGCGGCGCCGGGTTCGAATTCGAAAACACGGTCGTCGGCGGCTCGGTGCCCAAGCAATACATCCCGGCGGTGCAAAACGGAGTTCTGGAATATTTGATCAAAGGGCCGCTCGGATTTCCCGTGGTCGATGTTTCCGTGACGCTCACCGACGGCAAGCATCACGCCGTCGACAGTTCGGAGCAGGCGTTCAAGACGGCCGGCCGCATGGCGATGTCGGAAGGCATGCCGAAATGCAGCCCGGTTCTGTTGGAGCCGATTTACGAGGTCAAGATTTCGGCGCCGAGCGATTTCACGCCCAACGTCCAGCGCCTGATTACCGGACGCCGGGGCCAAGTGCTGGGATTTTCCGCCAAGGAAGGCTGGACCGGCTGGGACGAGACCACCTTCCAAATGCCGCAGGCCGAGATGCATGACCTGATCATCGAATTGCGATCCTTAAGCCTCGGAGTCGGCAGTTTTGAATTCGAGTTCGATCATTTGCAGGAATTGACCGGCCGCCTCGCCGACGATGTGCTGGCGGCGGCGAAGGAAGGCGAAGAATAATCGCCCGCGCGCCGGCCATCACGACGCCCGGCGCCAACGAGCGAGAACCGTGCCGTCAAAGACATTCCGCGCCATCGCACGCGGCATTTTCCGATTCGATTTGCCGCGATCTGTGACATTTATTTTCGTCAACAATATTATTATTGTTTATCAATTAGTTAGCTGTATTTTCCTCGGATTGCGGCGAATCTCAACCCGGTGAACCTAGAAAATTGATGCCGCGTTAACCGAACCTGTAGCATAAATGTTACATCGCGGTCCGCCCAGTCGGTTGCGGGCGGGATTCGCATATTGTGGTGCTGGTGTCTTGATTTGGGATATGTTAATTAGCTGACGGGGTTACGGACTGAATTGGAGAATCGTGCGGGCCTGGGATTGGGATATTCGTCTTGGGCCTCATCGATGAATTCGCTACTCTCTGACTGTTGCTAAAATCACGGGATTGCTAAAAATCAATCATCTGGGTAAAAACTGCGTTACCGTTAATGCCGACGTAATGCGTGCCGGATAAGAATCATAGGAATCGGTGGAATCGGTGATGGGCAAGGTTGTGAATTCGAGGACGGGCATTTGAGCTTTTGGGCGGCATCTGGAGCATGGAGACGTCTGGCGCAAATGCTGGCCCTGATGGTGGTGGTCGGCATTGCCGCCGGTTGCTCGTCGACGCCGCCGCCCGGCGAATATGATGACGAAGAATATTCGGTGAACGATCCGTTTGAAGACATCAATCGGGTCACCTTCGCCATCAATCAAACCGTCGATGGCGTGTTGCTTAAACCGCTGGCCGAGATATATGTCGGCGTGGTGCCGCAATGGGGCCGCGACCGGGTCAATGACGCGCTCAACAATTTGGGTGAGCCGGTCAACTTCGCCAACGCCCTGTTGCAGTGGGAATTGGAGCGCGCCGCCACCTCGATGCTGCGCTTCGCCTTCAATTCGACCATCGGCCTGGCCGGTTTTTTCGATGTTGCCGCGGGCATCGGCCTGAGCCGGACGGATGAAGATTTTGGCCAGACATTGGGTGTTTGGGGTGTCGGCGAGGGGCCTTATCTGGTGCTGCCTCTGTTCGGCCCCTCCAATCCGCGCGACGCCGTGGGCATGGGTGTGGATTGGGTCCTCGATCCCTTCACCAAGGCCTTGCGCGATCATGAGAGATATCAGCGCTTCATTGCCCGCGGCATCGATCAGCGCGCCCTGCATATTGACGATTTGGAGACCCTGGAAGAGACCTCGATCGATTTCTATGCCGCCATGCGCGAGCTCTACCGCCAGCACCGGTCGAATGAAATTCGCAACGGCGAACTGCCACCGCCCCTGCCTATACCCAGTATCACGTTGGAAGAATTCTCGGACGAGGAATTTGACCAGGCTTCGGCTACCGGCGAAGAGAGTGAAGAATGAAAATAATAGGCATCGTGGCGCGTCGAAGTGTGGCCGGACGTCGTCGAATCATCGCCCTGCTGGCGCTGTTGCTGTTCACCATTTCCGCCGCCAACGTTTCGATGAGCGCCGAGAACAGCGACGCCGGTGAATTCATCCGCAGCCTTGGCGAGCGCGCCGTCAGCGTGTTGGGCGATAAGGAGAACACCACTTTTGCCGAGCGTGAATCGGCGTTCCGCAACATCCTCGTCGAGGGCTTTCACATAAAGACGATCAGCCGCTTTGTTCTGGGGCGTTATTGGAAACGCGCCACGGAAGCGCAGCGCCAAGCCTATGATGATGTGTTCGTCGACTTTATCGTCCGCGTCTATGCCAGCCGTTTTGATTCGTATAACGGCGAAATCTTCGAAATCCTGCAGACCGTCGAGTCGGATATCGACGGTGACACCATCGTGCGCACCCATATTCTCAGGCCGTCGGGCGGTGATCCGGTTGGCGTCGATTATCGCGTGCGCGTGATCGATGGCGGCTACAGAGTGGTCGACGTGAATGTCGAGGGCATCAGCATGCTGCACACCCATCGCGTCGAATTCGCCTCGGTGATCAAACGCAAGGGAATGGACGGCTTTCTCGAAGAATTGCGTGCCCAGGTCGAGGCGCGCGGTGAGAGCGCCGTCAATTAATACCAAGAAGCGGTGATATTCGAGCGCCGCATTGTTCCCTTATCCGACATTTCCCAGATAACCTTCAGTTCGGAGCAGATTGTAGATCATCACT
>CAJXFT010000015.1 GCA_913053235.1 uncultured Alphaproteobacteria bacterium | reverse complement strand
CAAGGTGGTCGAAATCACCGAACTGCGCATCATCGCGCTCGGCGAGGAAGCCGCCGAGGCGTCGTTTTCGGCGCCGGCCGGCGGCGATGGCGGGCGGCACGGCGCGCGCCGGGTATATTTTTCCGGCGACGGCTTCGTCGAGACGGCGATTTACCGCCGCCCGGGGCTCAACGCGGGCACCCGCATCGACGGGCCGGCGGTGATCGAGGAGATGGATTCGACGACCCTGGTGCATCCCGGCGACAGCGTCGAAATTCAGCCCGACGGCAGCCTGCTGATGAATGTGCGCGGCGCCGCCGATACGCTCGGCGTTTCCGCCGCGCCGGAGCGCGACCCGGTGACGCTGACCATCGTCAACAACGCGCTCAGGAACATCTGCGACGAAATGGCGAGCACCATGGTGCGCACCGCCTATTCGCCGATTTTCAGCGAATCGCGCGACTTCTCCTGCATGATTTTCGACAAGGACCGCCGCCTCGTCGGCCAGGCCGAGATGAACCCGGCGATCATCTGCGCCGGTCTGCACACCGTGCCGCATTGCGTCGACGAGCTTGGTCTCGAGAATTTCCTGCCCGGCGACGTGATCATCCACAACGATCCTTACCGCGGCCAGTGCCACATGCCGGAGCATCTGCTGATGAAGCCGGTTTTCCTCAGCAGCGAATTGATCGGCTTCGCCGCCAACATCGCCCATGTCGCGGAAATCGGCGGCATGGCGCCGGGCTCTTTCGCCACCACCGCGACCGAAGTGTTTCAGGAGGGTCTGCGCCTGCCGCCGGTCAAGCTCATGGCCGAGGGCGAATATGTCAAAGATGTGTGGCGCATCGTCATGGCCAATCACCGCACGCCGAATACGACATGGGGCGATTTTCACGCCATCATGGGCTCGCTGACGACGGCCGAGCGCCGGCTGCAGGCTTTGGTCGAGCGGCTTGGCGTCGCGGCGTTCGGGCGCATCGGCGATGCGTTGATCAAGCATGCCGAACAATGGACGCGCGGCGAAATCAGGAAATTGCCCAACGGCACCTACCGCTTCGAGGATTTTTTCGAGGATGACGGCGTCGTCGCCGCGCCCTACGTCATTCGTTCGAAGGTCGAGATTCTGGATGATGAAATCGTCATCGACCTGTCCGAGTCCGACGCCCAGGCGCTGGGCCCGATCAACGTCACTTACGTCGCCACCTCCGCCGCCGGATGCACCGCCGTCCTGCAGAGCATCAACGCCCGCGACGTGCCGCTCAACTCAGGCTGCTTTCGCCCGATCAAGGTTGTCGCGCCGCCCGGAACGGTGGTCAATCCGGTATATCCGGCGCCGAGCGTGGCCGGCAATACCGAGGGTCAGCCGCGCGTCATCAGCGCCGTTCAAGGGGCGCTCGCCCAGGCGATTCCCGAACATGTCGGCGCCGCGGAAGGCGGCTCGGCCTGCAATCTGTTGCTCGGCGGCGTGCATCCGGATAGCGGCGAATTCTATACCCACTATCAGCTCGATGGCGGCGGCTGGGGCGGGCGGCGTTCGATGGACGGCAACAGCGCGCAATGCCCGGCCCATGCCAGCACCATCCGGGCGACACCGATCGAGGTGTTCGAGAGCCGCTTTCCGCTGCGCACCCTCGAATATCGACTGCGCTCCGATTCGGGCGGGGCGGGAACATGGCGAGGCGGCCTCGGCATTCGCCGGGTATTTGAGGTGGCATGCGACGAAGTCACGGTGAGCGCCCTTTTTGACCGCATGAAGGATGGACCCTGGGGCTTGTTCGGCGCCGCCGCCGGGGTGCCCGGCGGAATATTCGTGCGCCGCGACGGCGAGCAGGAATACCGCACCGTTGTGGAGCTGTTCGGCACCGTCAGCCCATCCAAATTCGTCAATATCAGGCTCAAGCGCGGCGACCGGATTCTTATTCTTTCGCCGGGCGGCGGCGGCTACGGCGCGCCGGACGAGCGCGCCGAGGCGGCCGTGAAAGAGGATCTCGACGATGGTTTTATCTCCGCCGACGGCCTGCCATCCTATGGCCGCCAAGCGGCTTCCTATTGACAGATTTCAACCGCCTGTGATTCGCTAGACGCATGCAGCATGTGATTCGCGAGATTCGCAAACGTGCGCGTTACCTCATCGCGCCGCTGCTCGGCTCGTTGGCCCTGGTCTATCTCGGCTATTACGGCGTCCAGGGAGATCGCGGCCTGCTCGCCTGGATGCAACGCGGCCAGGAGGTCGCGGCAGCCGAACGCAATTTGGCCGCCGAGCGCCAACAGCGCGACGCGCTGGCCCACCGCGTCGCCATGTTGCGCCCGGAAAGCCTCGACCTCGACCTCTTGGATGAGCGCGTGCGCGCGGTTCTCAATCTGGTCAAGCCGAACGAGATCATTCTCATGGAAACGCCGTCCGCCGGCTGGCAATAGCCGATTTCCATTACTTGTCTTGGCAAGTAAATGCGGCGCTCGGCTCTTGCCAGTGGGACATGCGAAAGGTAGCCTGCTCGCCGAAACAGAGTTGCCGAGAATGTGAGCGGACAGCCACGCGGGAGAAGCCATGGCCGGCGCCAAGAAAAAGAAGCCAAAGAGCGCGAAATCGGGCAAACAGAGCGGCGCCAAACAATCCGCCTCGCGCGCCAGCCTCGAGACCTATTACCGTGAAATGCTGACCATCCGACGCTTCGAGGAAAAGGCCGGCCAGATGTACGGCATGGGCCTGATCGGCGGCTTCTGTCACCTTTATATCGGCCAGGAAGCGGTGGTCACCGGCATTCAACATGCCCTGGAGCCGGGCGACACGGTGATTACCAGTTACCGCTGCCACGCCCATATGTTGGCTGCCGGCGTCGATGCCAAAGCCGTCATGGCGGAGCTTTCGGGGCGCGCCGGCGGGGTCTCCAAGGGTAAGGGCGGCTCGATGCATATGTTCACCCCCGAAGGCGGGTTTTATGGCGGCCACGGTATCGTTGGCGCCCAGGCGCCGCTCGGCGCCGGCCTCGGCTTCGCCCATAAATATCGCGGCAACGACCGTGTGTCGGTGACCTATTTCGGCGACGGCGCCGCCAATCAGGGGCAGGTGTTCGAAGCCTTCAACATGGCGGCGCTGTGGAAACTGCCGGTCATTTTCGTCATCGAAAACAATCAATATGCGATGGGCACCTCGGTTGCCCGCTCGACGGCGGTGCAGGAATTATGTCAGCGCGGCGAGGCCTTCGGCATTCCGGGCAATCAGGCCGACGGCATGGATGTGCTGGCGGTCCATGCGGCGGCCAAAGATGCGGTGGCGATGTGCCGCACCGGCGATGGCCCGGCATTGTTGGAAATGATGACCTATCGCTACCGCGGCCATTCGATGTCGGATCCGGCCAAATACCGCAGCCGAGAAGAAGTCTCCAAAATGCGCCAGGAGCGCGACCCGATCGAGAATGTACGCCGGATGCTGGTCGCCGCGGGCCATGCCGATGACGATGCGCTCAAGGATGTCGACCGCGAGGTCAAAGCCGAGATCAACGACGCCGCCGAGTATGCCCAGAACAGTCTCGAGCCGGACAGCGCCGAGATGCACACAGATATCCTCGTGACGGCCTGAGCAGGGTGCGGGAATATGGTTGAATTGACGGTCCGCGAGGCGCTCAGGGATGCCATGGCGGAGGAAATGCGCGCCGATGACGATGTCTTCCTGATCGGCGAGGAAGTCGCCGAATATCAGGGTGCCTACAAGGTAAGCCAGGGTCTGCTGGAGGAATTC
The DNA here is from genome assembly GCA_913053235.1 of uncultured Alphaproteobacteria bacterium. GTDB lineage: Bacteria > Pseudomonadota > Alphaproteobacteria > UBA828 > UBA828 > PTKB01. The sequence goes on along the minus strand of CAJXFT010000015.1, from coordinate 29,785 downwards.
GGGGCGCGCCGCGTGATCGACACGCCGATCACCGAGGCCGGGTTTGCCGGCATCGGGGTCGGCGCGGCGATGGCCGGCCTGAAGCCGATTGTCGAATTCATGACCTTCAATTTCGCCATGCAGGCGATCGATCACATCATCAATTCGGCGGCCAAGACGAACTACATGTCGGGCGGATTGATCAATGTGCCGATCGTTTTTCGCGGCCCCAACGGCGCCGCCTCGCGCGTCGCGGCACAGCATTCGCAATGCTATGCTGCCTGGTATGCGCATGTGCCCGGATTGAAGGTCGTCGCACCGTTCTCGGCCGGCGATGCCAAGGGCCTGTTGAAATCGGCCATCCGCGACCCCAACCCGGTCATATTCCTGGAGAACGAATTATTGTACGGCCAAAGTTTCGAGATTCCGGAGGGCGCGGATCATACCGTTCCGATCGGCAGCGCCAGCGTGGCGCGCTCCGGCGGCGATGTGACCATCGTCACATTTTCCATCATGGTGGGGAAGGCGTTGGCGGCGGCGGAAACGCTGGCCGGCGAAGGTATCGACGCCGAAGTCATCGACCTGCGCAGCATTCGCCCGCTCGACCAAGACAGCATCATCGCCTCCGTCGAAAAGACCAACCGCCTGATCACGGTGGAGGAGGGCTGGCCGACGGCCGGCGTCGGCGCCGAAATCTCGGCCATGATCATGCAACGCGCCTTCGATCATCTCGATGCGCCGGTGCTGCGCGTCAGCGGCGCCGACGTGCCGATGCCCTACGCCGCCAATTTGGAATCCCAGGCCCTGCCGCAGGCGGACGAAATTGCCGAGGCAGCGAGAACGCTTTGCCGCTCGGATTGATCAACCCGCCCCCTCGGGCGTCGAAAGAAACGCCAAGGAGACCCGCCATATGCCGATAAACGTGCTCATGCCGGCGCTGTCACCCACCATGACCGATGGCAACATCGTCAGCTGGATGAAGAAGGAGGGCGACGCGATTGCCGCCGGCGACCTCCTGTGCGAGATCGAAACCGACAAGGCGACGATGGAAATCGAGTCCGTCGATGACGGTGTGCTGGGCAGGATCGTGACGCCGGACGGAACCGAAAACGTACCGGTCAATGCGGTCATCGGTGTCATCCTGGAAGGTGGCGAGGATGCCACGGCGTTGGACGGCTGGGAAATTCCGGTGGTTGAAGCAGTGCCTCAGGAAGGCGAGCCGGCGGCGCCGGCCGAGACCGCCGCGCCGGCGCCAGCTCCGGCAGCCCCGGCGCCAGCGGCTCCAACTCCAGCCCCCGTGCCCGCGGCGCCGGCGGCGCCGTCCGGCGGGCGGGTTTTCGCCAGTCCGTTGGCGCGCCGCATGGCCAAGCAATCCGGTCTCGATCTGGCGGCGATTTCGGGCTCGGGGCCTAAGGGGCGGATCGTCAAAGCCGATATCGAGGCGGCCCTTGCCGGCGGCGCGCCGGCCGCCACCGCGGCCGCACCGGCTGCGCCCGCACCGGCGCCGGCACCAATAGCGGCCGTCGGGCCGTATGAGGACCTTCCGACCAGCAAGATGCGCAAGATCATCGCCCAGCGCCTGCAGGAAGCGAAGCAGACGGTGCCGCATTTCTATCTGACCATCGATTGCGAGATCGATGAATTGCTCAAGCTGCGCAAGGACTTGAACGGCCGTTCCGACGCCTACAAGCTCTCGGTCAATGATTTCGTCGTGCGCGCCTCGGCGCTCGCCTTGCGCCGGGCGCCGGAGTGCAACGCGTCGTGGATCGATGGCGTGTTGCGGCAATATTCCGGCGTCGATATCTCGGTCGCCGTCGCCATCGATGACGGTTTGGTGACGCCGATCCTGCGCAATGCCGATCACAAGGGGCTAAGCACCTTGTCGGACGAAATGAAGGAGCTTGCGAGGCGCGCCCGCGCCAAACCGATGGGCCTGGCGCCGGAGGAATATCAAGGCGGCAGCTTCACCATTTCCAATCTCGGCATGTTCGGCATCAAGGAATTCGCGGCGATCATCAATCCGCCGCAATCGATGATCCTCGCCGTCGGCGCCGGCGCCCAGCGGCCGGTGGTGAAAGACGGCGCGCTCGCCGTCGCCACCGTCATGTCGTGCACCCTTTCGGTCGATCACCGCGTCGTCGACGGCGCCGCCGGGGCGAAATTCCTCGCCGCCTTCAAGGGCTTCATCGAGGACCCGCTTACCATGCTGCTTTAAATCTCGCTGATCGCGCCGCGGAGGAAATCATGGCTGAGAAATCGTTCGACGTTGTCATTCTGGGCGGCGGGCCGGGCGGCTATGTCGCCGCCATCCGGGCTTCCCAACTGGGCCTCAAGACGGCGGTCGTGGAGCGCGAACATTTGGGCGGGATCTGTCTCAACTGGGGCTGCATTCCGACCAAGGCGCTGCTGCGCACTTCCGAAATCCGCCACATGTTGGATCGCCTCGACGAGTTCGGCCTGTCCTGCGGCGAGGTGAAGTTCGACCTCGCCAAGATCGTCAAGCGCTCGCGCCAGGTCTCCGGCAAGCTTTCCAAGGGCGTCGGATTTCTGCTCAAGAAGCACAAGGTCACCGTCATCGACGGCGAGGGCCGGCTCGTCGGCGGCGGCAAACTGGCGGTCACCAAGGACGGCAAGGAAATCGCCGCGCTCAAGGCCAAGCATATCATCGTCGCCACCGGCGCGCGGGCGCGCGAGTTGCCCGGCCTCGAGGCCGACGGCGAATTGGTCTGGACCTACAAGGAAGCGATGGTGCCAAAGGCGATGCCGAAGAGCCTTCTCGTCGTCGGCTCGGGCGCCATCGGCATGGAATTCGCCAGCTTTTATTCGGATATGGGCGCCCAGGTCACGGTGGTGGAACTATTGCCGCGCGTTCTTCCGGTCGAGGATGAGGAAATCTCCGCCCTCGCCGAGAAGCAGTTCAAAAAGCAGGACATGGAGATTTTCACCGGCGCGACCGTGCAGTCGCTCAAGAAAAAAGGCAAGAACGCGATCAGCGCCGCCATTCAAACGGCCGACGGCAAGACCGAGCAGCGCGACTTCGACCGCGCCATCCTCGCCGTCGGCATCACCGGCAATGTCGAAAATATCGGCCTCGAGGAGAGCGCTGTCGTGGTCGATCGCGGCCACATCAAAACCGGACCATGGATGGAGACCGACGCGCCCGGCATCTACGCCATCGGCGACGTCACCGGGCCGCCCTGGCTGGCCCATAAGGCGATGCATGAGGGCGTGCTGTGCGTCGAGAAAATCGCCGGCGTCGAGGGTGTGCATGCGCTCGATACCGGCAATGTTCCGGGCTGCACCTATTGCCGCCCGCAGATCGCCTCAGTCGGTCTCAGCGAGGCGGCGGCGCTGGAAAAGGGCCATCAGGTCCGCGTCGGGCGTTTTCCCTTCATGGGCAACGGCAAAGCCATCGCGCTCGGCGAGCCGGAGGGCCTGATAAAGACCGTTTTCGACGCCAAAACCGGCGAATTGCTCGGCGCCCACATGATCGGCGCCGAAGTCACCGAGTTAATTCAAGGTTATACAATTGCGAAGACAATGGAATGCACCGAGGCGGAATTGATGCAAACCATCTTCCCGCATCCGACATTGTCGGAAATGATGCATGAATCGATCCTTGACGCCTATGACCGCGTGCTCCACATCTAAGACATAAGAATCATTCTTGCGAGGCGATTGCGTAGTGGCGAAAGCGACCGTGACACCCATGAAAGAGCAGGCCAAGCGCCTGCCCAAGCCGCCCTGGCTGCGAGTCAAGGCGCCGAGCTCGCGGGAATATCATTCGACGCGGAAGCTGATGCGCGGCCACAAGCTGAATACCGTCTGCGAGGAAGCGGCATGCCCCAATATCGGCGAATGCTGGGCGCACGGCCATGCCACCGTGATGATTCTGGGTTCGGTATGCACGCGCGCCTGCGCCTTTTGCAATGTCGCCACCGGGCGCCCCGATCAGCTCGATCCCAATGAGCCGGAAGAGCTGGCGCGCGCCGCGGCGACCCTGGGCTTGACGCATATGGTGATCACTTCGGTCGACCGCGACGATCTCGACGATGGCGGCGCGGCGCAGTTCGTGCGCTGTATCGAGCGCCTGCGCGAAACCACGCCGGAGACGACCATCGAAGTCCTGACGCCCGATTTCCGCAACAAGGAGGGCGCGCTCGAAGCCGTCGTCGCGGCGAAACCGGACGTCTTCAACCACAATCTCGAAACCGTGCCCCGGCTCTATACCGAAGTCCGCCCGGGGGCGCGCTATTTTCATTCGCTGCGCCTGCTCGACCGGGTCAAGAGCCAGGACCCGGCGATGTTCACCAAATCGGGAATCATGGTCGGCCTGGGTGAGGAGCGCCGCGAAGTTCTCCAGGTGATGGACGATCTGCGCTCGGCCGATGTCGACTTCATCACCATCGGCCAGTATTTGCAGCCGACCCGGCGCCATCACGAGGTGATGCGCTTCGTCACGCCGGATGAGTTCGAGGAATATGAGCGCCTCGCCTACGCCAAGGGCTTCCTCATGGTCTCGGCGACACCGCTGACGCGCTCGTCCTATCTTGCCGGCGATGATTTTGCGCGGTTGCGCGCCAACCGTGACAAACAGCTCGCCACCCGGCGCCATGCCCAAGCATAAGGAAAAGCGCGTCCTCAACCATTCGCCGCAGCAAATGTTCGAAATTGTGGCGGATGTCGAGAGCTATCCGCAATTTCTGCCCTGGTGCCTGGGCACGCGGGTCACCAAGCAGGAAAACGATAGCCTGGAGGCCGATATGCTGATCGGGTTCCGCATGTTTCGCGAGCGTTTCGGCTCGCATGTCGAGCTTGACCGGGTGAACAAGGAAATCGACGTACGCTACACCCACGGACCGTTTCGTTATCTGTTCAACAATTGGCGGTTTTTGCCCCATGCCGATGGCTGTGAAATAGATTTTTCCGTCGATTTTGAATTTCGCTCACGGCTGCTGCAGAAAATTATGGGCGCGCTGTTTACCGAAGCCGTCCACCGCATGGTCAGCGCGTTCGAGACCCGGGCGCGTGAAATCTATGGCTCCGCCGCGGCCGAGCCACGCCAGGACCCGGCGGTCCCGGCCGACTAATCACCCGCGATCAGGCATAGGCGGTTTGCGCCTTGATGGCCTCCAGCGCCATATCGAGCGCCGTTTCAACCGCGGCCGTGCGCACCGCATCGCGGTCGCCTTCAAACATACGGCGAAGGTGGCGGGTGGCGCCGCCTTGGCGGGCGCAGGAGAGATGAACCAGGCCAACCGGCTTTTCCTCCGTCCCGCCGCCGGGGCCGGCAATGCCGGTTACCGCCAGCGCCAGTTGGGCGCGCGAATGTTCGAGCGCGCCCTCGGCCATGGCGCGGCTGACTTCTTCGCTCACCGCGCCGACGCGCAGGATAAGTTCGCCCGGCACGCCGAGCATTTCCGTCTTCGCCTCGTTCGAATAGGTGACAAAGCCGCGCTCGACAACGTCGGACGATCCCGCCACCGCCGTCAGGCAGCCGGCGATCAATCCGCCGGTACAGGATTCCGCCGTCGCGATCTTGATTTTATTGTCGCGGCAGGCGCTCAACAATCGTTCGGCGCGCGCGGCGAGGGCAGGGGAGGGAGTCATATTTTCGTCAAAATCCAGATGTTCCACAGGATGATGGCGGCAAGCGCGCCGGCCAACAGATCGTCTAACATCACGCCGAAGCCGCCCTTGATGCGCTTGTCGGCCCAGCCGATCGGCCACGGCTTGACGATATCGGCGAGGCGGAACAACGCGAAGCCGATGGCGTAGAGAAGGATATCGGCGGGCACCAACAGCAGCGCCAGCCATTGCCCGGCGACCTCGTCGATGACGATCGGGCCGGCATCGTGACTTGCGGTGCGCTCGCTGTAGCGCTGCGCGGCCCAAATTCCGATGACGAAAACCACGGCGATGGCAACGCCGAGCCCGATGATTCCGAGATAGTGGCTGAGCGCATAGGCGATGGGCAAAGCGGCGAGCGAGCCGGCGGTTCCCGGCGCCAACGGAACCAGGCCGGCGCCGAACCAGGTCGCCAGGATATGGGCCGGATGCCATGAGGCCGGGCGGTGCGGTTCAGTCTGGGACATCTTGAGTTTCGTGAATTGCCGCCGTCGGCAGGCGAAGCGTGGCCACGGCCTGGGCGGCGATGCCTTCCGCCCGCCCGGTGAAGCCGAGCTTTTCGGTGGTCGTCGCCTTGAGGCTGACGGAGGATTGCGCGACGCCGAGCAGCGCCGCCAAACGGCTCTTCATCTCGGCCCGGTGGTGCTTCAATTTTGGCCGCTCGCAAATCAGGGTGACATCGACATGGTCGAGCATGCCGCCCCGCGCCGCCAACAGGCTCATGGCGTGGGCGATGAAAATATCCGATTTGGCGTCACGCCATTTTTCCTCATCCGGCGGAAAGTGAACGCCGATATCGCCTTCTCCCAGGGCGCCGAGAATGGCATCGACCACGGCATGAAGCGCCACATCGCCGTCCGAATGGCTGCGCACCGCGCGCTCGAACGGCACGGGCACGCCGCACAGCATGAGATGGTCGCCATCCTCGGCAAAGCGGTGAACATCGTATCCCATGCCGACTTTGACGCGCCAAACGCCGGCGCCGACGCTGGCCGCCGGCGATCCGTTGCGCAGGATTTGCTCGGCGCGCGCCATGTCGGACTCCGTGGTGATCTTGATATTGTCGTCATCGCAGGCCACCAAGGCAATGCGCAAACCGTACCGCTCCGCCACCGCCGCATCGTCGGTGGCGCTGTGGCCGCGCGCCGCGCGATGCGCCGCGAGAATTTCCTCGAAGCGGAAGGTTTGCGGCGTTTGTGCGCGCCACAAACCGGCGCGCGCGATATCCTCATCGATCACACTGTCATCCACAGCATCATCGACCGCATTGGCGCGCTTGAGACTGTCGCTCAGCGGTACCGCCGCGATGGCGCCGACATGCTCGCCAAGCGCATCGATGGTGCGGGTGATGATGGCGCCGTGGATCAACGGCCTGGCGCCGTCATGGATCAACACCGCGTCCACAGCGTCGTCCGCGGCCAGACTCTCCAGGCCGAGGCGCACCGAATCCTGCCGCGTTTCGCCGCCCATCACCGGTGCCAGAAGCTTTTCGCTCATGGCGGCATCGAGCCCTGACAACGCCTCTCGATAGAGCGCATCGTCGTCGGGGTGAATGACGGCACGGACGGCATCGATCGCCGGATGGGCGGCGAATGCCGCGGCGGTGTGGTAGAGAACCGGAGCGCCGGCAAGCTCGCGATATTGCTTCGGCAGCGGCCCGCCGACGCGGTGGCCGCGGCCCGCGGCGACGATGAGCGCGACGTTGCGCGGCATGACCCCTCATTCGGCAAAACAAAACGGAAATCAAGCCTATCGTTTTGACCGGCGATTCGCCACTCTTGGCGCAACGCAACCCGATCGATGAGAGGAACTGTCGATGTCTGGCAAAAAGGCGCCGGAAAACTGGCGGATCACTTTGGCTGAAGCGACGCGGCGGCTCGAGGAAAAGCGCGGCCCGGACGGCAAGCCGTTCGAAGTGGTGATGAACAACGGCACCATGCGTGTCGGCCTCTATGCGCCGCGCGGAACAGACCCGCAGCAGCCTCATCTACAGGATGAGATCTATGTCGTGATGGGCGGCGAGGGCCAATTCATCTGCGGCGATGAGCAACAGGAGTTTGCTCCCGGCGATGTGATGTTTGTGCCGGCCGGTCTCGAACATCGCTTCGTCGATTTCACCGATGATTTCTATGTGTGGGTCGTTTTTTATGGCCAGAAAGGCGGAGAAAGTGAATGAATAATTGAATATAACTATCGGGAATATAATAAGTAAAATGTGAATCCGATACGGCGTAACATATTGCCCATCTTTTGTGCATTTTGGGTTATGTTTAAATAATGACCACACTGAAACCGCTTCAAATAGGACCGCTCAGCATCGATGATCCGGTCTTGTTGGCGCCCATGTCGGGCGTCACCGACATGCCGTTTCGGCGCCTGGTCAAGGAATTCGGTGCCGGGCTGGTGATTTCGGAAATGATCGCCAGCCGCGAAATGCTGCATGATTCACGGCGCAGCCGGGAATTGCTCACGCGCTCCGCCGATGAACAGCCGATCGCCGTGCAACTGGCGGGGTGCGACGGCGAAATCATGGCCGAGGCGGCGAAAATCAATGAGCAAGAGGGCGTCGCGGTGATCGACATAAACATGGGCTGCCCGGCCAAAAAGGTGGTGAACGGCCAGGCCGGCTCCGCCCTCATGCGCGACGAGGTCCATGCCGGGCGAATTCTGCAAGCCGTGGCGGCGGCGGTGGACATCCCGGTAACCCTCAAAATGCGCACCGGCTGGGACGATAACAATCGCAATGCCCCGCGTTTGGCGAAAATCGCCGAGGATTGCGGCATCCGCATGGTCACGGTGCACGGCCGCACGCGCTGCCAACTCTATAATGGCCGGGCCGATTGGGATTTCATCGCCGAGGTCAAGGCGGCGGTGCGGATTCCGGTCGTCGGCAACGGCGATATCACGCGTGAAGAAGATGCGCTGGCCTTGCTCGACCGTTCCGGCGCCGACGGCGTGATGATCGGGCGCGGCGCCTATGGCAGACCCTGGTTTCTCGCCCAGGTGGCGCATTACCTGCGCTTTGGGCGGAAAATTCCGGCGCCGCCGATCGAGGTGCAATGTGCGGTAATGTTGTGCCACTACCAGGCGCTGCTGTCGCATTATGGCGGCGCCGTCGGGCTTCGCGTGGCGCGCAAGCATATCGCCTGGTATTGCAAGGACTTGCCCGGCGCCGCCGAGTTCCGCGCCCGCGTCGTTCGCATGGATGATGCATCGCGCGTTATGCGCGAGATAAAGCAGTTCTATATGCCACAAGCGGAATTGGTGGCGGCATGAGTACCGCATTGCTGAACGAGACAGCGCTTGGCGAAGCCGCCATGTCGCGCGGCTCGGCCATTCTCGACGCACTGCCACTGGCGGTGTTGCTGATCGCCGGCGGCGGCGCGATTCGCCATGCCAATCCGGCGGCGGAAGAATTGTTCGGCACCGGCGCCCAGATGCTGGCGAAGCTCGGCCTGGCGCGCATCGTGGCGCCCTGCGGCGGCGTCGTCGCCATCGTCGAACAGGTGCGCCATAACGGGCAGACCATGTTCGAGTATGGCGTGGAGCTGGATTTGCCGCGCGCCGGGGCGGCTTGCGTGGTCGATGTCGGTGCCGCGCCGCTCGAACATGAGCCGAATCTGGTCGTTCTTACATTCGCCGTCCGCACGGTCGCCGAGCAGTTGGGCCGCCACTTGCAGCAGCGCGATTCGGGCCGCTCCAACGCCGCCATGGCGGCCAAATTGGCGCATGAGGTGCGAAATCCGCTGTCCGGTATCCGCGGCGCCGCACAACTTCTCGAAAGCGGCGCCGGCGAAGCCGACAAAGCGCTGGCGCGGATGATCCGCGACGAGAGCGACCGCATCGCGGCGCTGATCGACCGTATGGAATTCTTCGGCGATGAATCCGTGGCCGAAGCCAGCGCGCCGCTTAACGTGCATGAGTTGCTCGATCATGTGCAACTGGTGGCGAAATCAGGCTTCGCCAGCGACGCCGAGATCAAGACGGAATACGATCCCTCGCTGCCGCTGGTGGACGGCAACCGCGACGAATTGATTCAAGCCTTCCTCAATCTGTTCAAGAACGCCGCCGAGGCACTGCCAGTGAACGGCGGCGTCATCGCCGTCAGTACGCGCTACGAACATGGGCTTCGCGTCGAACATGGGCTTCGCAGCGGCGGGGCCGGACGCCGGCGCGTCCATTTGCCCATCGCCATCCGGGTCGAGGACAACGGCGCCGGCATTGCCGGGGAATTGCGCGAGCGCATGTTCGAGCCCTTCGTGACCGGCAAATCGGGCGGCACCGGCCTTGGCCTGGCGCTGGTCGCCAAGATCGTCGCCGATCATGGCGGCGTGGTGGATGTCGAGAGCGAGAGCGCCAACACCGTATTCCGCGTCCTTCTGCCGGCCGCCGAGCAGGGGAGCGCGGCGCCATGAGCCCCGCCGGGGACGGGCCAAGCGCCACCATCCTGGTCGCCGACGATGACCGTTCCATACGCACGGTCCTGCACCAGGCGATGGCGCGCCTCGGCCATCAGGTGCAGGTGACGGGCAATGTCGCGACATTATGGAATTGGGTGGAGCAGGGCGCCGGGGATCTGCTGATTACCGACGTCATGTTCCCGGATGGAGATGCGCTGGATATTCTGCCGCGCATCAGAGAGACGCGCCCGGACATGCCGGTGATCGTCATGAGCGCGCGCAACAGCTTGCAAACGGCGGTGCGCGCTACCGAGCGCGGCGCCTTCGAGTATTTGCCCAAGCCGTTTGATCTCAACGAGGTCGCCCGCGCGGTGCGCCGTGGCCTCGCCGGGAGCGCCGGTAAGGATATCGAATCCGCCGCCGAGGTGGATGACGGCGAATTCGACGAACGATTGCCGCTGATCGGCCGGTCGCCGGCGATGCAGGAAATCTATCGCACCCTGGCGCGCCTGATGAGCACCGATTTGACGGTCATGATCGAGGGCGAATCCGGCACCGGAAAGGAATTGATCGCGCGCGCCCTGCACCAATATGGCAAGCGCCGCGCCGCGCCTTTCATCGCCATCAACATGGCGGCGATTCCGCGTGAGCTGATCGAGAGCGAGCTCTTCGGCCATGAAAAAGGCGCGTTCACCGGGGCGGTGGCGCGCAAGGAGGGGCGTTTTGAGCAGGCCGACGGCGGAACATTGTTCCTCGACGAAGTTGGCGACATGCCCGTCGAGGCGCAAACCCGGCTGTTGCGGGTGCTTCAGGAAGGCGAGTTTATTTCCGTCGGCGGCAGCAGGCCCAGGCATAGCGATGTGCGGATCATCGCCGCGACGCACCAAAATTTGCGTGCGCTGGTTGCCGAGGGGCAGTTTCGCGAGGACTTGTTTTTCCGCTTGAACGTGGTGCCGATACGCCTGCCGCCGCTGCGCGAGCGCAAGGAAGATATCGCGCCCCTGATGCGCCATTTCCTGGTCCAGGCGATGAATGAGGGGCTGCCCGCAAAAAGCGTTTCGCCGGCCGCCATGCGGCGCCTGAGATTGCACGACTGGCCGGGCAATGTTCGTGAGCTGGAAAATTTGGCGCACCGAGTGGCGGTCTTGCATGCCGAGGAAATAATTGAGCCGGACGTCATCGAGAACGAATTGACGGAACGCAAGCCTGCGCCGGCGGGCGAGGCTGCGCCCCAGGCGGCCGAGGCAGCCGAGGCGGCGCCCGGAGACGATAGCCTCGGCCTCGCCGTCGAGCGCCATTTAGGCGAATATTTCGCCGCCCATGAGGGCGCTTTGCCACCCGACGGTTTGTATGATCGCGTGCTGCGCGAAATCGAACGTCCGCTGCTCAGCGTCACTCTGGCGGCGACCGGCGGAAATCAATTGAAAGCGGCAAAGCTGCTCGGCTTGAACCGCAACACGCTGCGCAAGAAAATTCGCGGCCTCGATATCCGCGTCGTGCGCGGCATAAAGCAGGACATCGACGAAATTGGATAACCAGCAGCTTCATTCGCCGCAATTGCTGTCGCCGGCCGCGCCTTTGCGGCAGCGCTTTGGCGACTGGTCGCGCGCCGTCGACCTGCCGCGCAAGCTGGCCATCGCCGTGGCGGCGGCGGCCATCGTCTCCGGCATCGCCACCTATGGCGCCATGACCGGCGCCGCGCCGTTCGGCTCCAGCCCGACCAATGTATTGATACTGCTCAACATAGATCTGGTGCTTCTGCTTATTTTGGGCGCCATCGTCTCGGTGCGCCTGGTGCGCCTGTGGCTTGAGCGCCGGCGCGGCTCCGCCGGCTCGCGCCTGCACGCGCGTTTGGTCGGCTTGTTCAGCCTGGTTTCGGTGACGCCGGCCATCGTGGTCGCCGTGTTTTCGGCGCTGTTCCTGAATTTCGGGTTGCAGGCATGGTTTTCGCGGCAGGTCTCGACCGCCCTCGATCAATCGCTCGTGGTCGCCGAATCCTACATGGAGGAGCATCGCGAAGCGATTCGCGGCCACGCCCTGGCGATGGCCAACGATCTCAACAGCCAGGCGCCGTATCTGGTGCAAAACCCGGGGCGCCTGCGACAGTTGGTAAACCGGTCGGCGGAATTGCGCTCGCTTTCGGACGCCGCGGTGCTGACCCGCAATGGCCGCATCCTGGCCCGCAGCGGGCTCAGTTTTGCCCTCGAACTGGAGCGCATCCCGGAGCCCGCGATGCTCCGCGCCGCCGCCGGCGAGGCGGTGATTCTGACCAGCGAGGCGGATGATCGGGTGCGCGCCCTGGTCCGTCTTGTCGCCTTCGTCGACGCTTATTTATATGTCGGCCGCTATATCGAAAGCAGCGTGCTCAACCATGTCCAGCGCGTGCAGGGCGCGGTCGGCCAGTATAAGCAGTTGGAGCGCCGGCAATCGGGATTTCAGATTACCTTTGTGTTGATCTTCGTGGTGGTGGCGCTGCTCGTGTTGCTCGCCTCGATTTGGGTCGGTTTGGCATTTGCCAATCAACTCGTGCGGCCCATCGGCGGCTTGATATCGGCGGCCGAACGGGTGCGTGCCGGCGAGCTGTCGGCGCGCGTCGAGGAAGGTGACGCCGGCGATGAAATCGGCAGCCTGAGCCGGGCCTTCAACCGCATGACCGGACAGCTCGAGGAGCAACGCGACGAACTGGTCGAAGCGAACCGCCAATTGGATGAACGGCGCCAGTTTACCGAAGCCGTATTGGGCGGCGTATCGGCCGGTGTCATCGGTTTGGACGCCGACGGCTTGGTGACACTTCCCAACCGCTCCGCCCTCGGCCTTCTCGAATCAAGCGCCGACGCGATGACCGGACACTCGGTTGAAGAGGCCATACCCGAAATGATGCATCTGCTGCGCGAAGCGCGAGCGCGCCCCGATCGCCTCATCGAGGAGCAGATCGAGCTCGACCGCGGCGGCAGGAAAAGAACGCTGCTGGTGCGTGTCGTGGCCGAAAAAGTGGAGGGGACGATCGTCGGCTATGTGGTTACGTTCGACGACATCACGGCGCTTGTCGCGGCCCAGCGCACCGCCGCCTGGGCCGATGTCGCGCGCCGCATCGCCCATGAAATCAAGAACCCGCTGACGCCCATTCAATTGTCGGCGGAGCGCCTCAAACGAAAATATATGGGTGAAATTTCAACCGAGCCCGAGATCTTCTCGGCCTGCACCGACACCATCGTCCGTCAGGTCGGCGATATCCGCCAGATGGTGGATGAGTTCTCCGATTTTGCCCGCATGCCGACGCCGGTGATGCAGCAGGAAAATTTGCAACTGATCGTCCAGCAAGCGGTATTGCTTCCGCGCGTCGCGCATCCCGATATAGAATTCGTGCTCGACTTGGCGAATGAGCCGCTGGCAATGGATTGCGATTCCCGTCAACTCGGCCAATGCCTGACCAACTTGCTTAAAAATGCCGCCGAGTCTATCGAAAGCCGGGAAGGCGGCTCGGCGGGCGCCGAAGAGAAAGGCAGAATCGCCGTCAAACTGCGCGACGAGGATGGCGAGAAAATAATCGAAATCGAAGACAATGGAGCGGGTTTGCCGATGGAGAACCGAGACCGGCTTGTCGAGCCCTATGTGACGACCCGCTCGCGCGGCACGGGTCTTGGCCTCGCCATCGTCAGCAAGATCATGGAGGATCATGGCGGTAAGTTTTATTTGTCCGACCGCGCGGAAGGCGGTGCGCTGGCGGTGCTGAGATTTTCCACCGTAAAGCGCGACGAGGTCTTTGCCGGCGCCGAGATACTGGATTCCGGGGCCTAGTCGAATGCCGGGCGACATTCTTATCGTTGATGACGAACAGGATATCCGCCTGCTGGTGGCGGGGATCCTGGAGGATGAAGGGTATCAGCCGCGCGTGGCGGCCGATAGCGAGGCGGCATTGGCGTTGCTCGAGGCCAGCCCGCCGCCGGCATTGCTGATTTTGGACATCTGGTTGCAACGCAGCAATCTCGACGGCATGGAACTGCTCAAGCTGCTGCGCGGCAAACATCCTGATCTTCCCGTCATCATGATCAGCGGGCACGGCAATATCGAGACCGCCGTCTTGGCGATAAAGCTCGGTGCTTATGACTTTATCGAGAAGCCGTTCAAATCGGATCGCCTGTTGCTGCAGGTTACCCGCGCCCTCGAAGCGGCGGAATTGCGACGCGAGAATACCGAGCTGAAACTGCGTGTCGGGCCGGCGCCCGGCCTGATCGGCGATTCACCCGCCGTCAGCAGTCTCCATGCGGCGGTCATGAAAGTCGCGCCTACGGGGAGCAGAATCATGATTTCGGGGCCGGCGGGTTCGGGGAAAGAAGTGATCGCGCGGCTGGTCCATGAGAATTCCTATCGCAGCGGCGGGCCGTTCGTCGTCGTCAATTCGGCAATGATGCGGCCCGAAAGCCTGGAGATGGAATTGTTCGGCACCGAACAGGGCTATCCCGATTCCAACAGCCCGCGGCGGATTGGAACCTTTGAGCGGGCGCATGGCGGCACATTGTTCTTTGACGAGGTCGCCGACATGCCGCTCGAAACCCAGGGCAAAATGGTGCGCGTGATTCAGGAGCAGACGTTTGAACGCGTCGGCGGCGATGCCCGCGTCGAGGTGGATGTGCGGGTTATCTCGGCGAGCAACCGGGATCTCGCCGAGGAAATCACCGCCAAGCGCTTTCGCGAGGACCTTTTCTACCGCTTGAATGTGGTTCCCATCCTGATGCCGGCGCTACGCGACCGGCGCGAGGATATTCCTCAATTGGCGTGCCACTTCATGCAGCGCGCCGCCGAATCATCGGGCTTGCCGCCGCGCGAAATTGCCGAGGATGCGATGGCGGTGCTGCAATCCTGCGAATGGCCCGGCAATGTGCGCCAATTGCGAAACGTCATCGAATGGCTGTTGATCATGTCGCCCGGCACCTCCGAGGATGTCGTGACGGCGGCGATGCTGCCGCCGGAACTGGGCGCGGCGGCGAGTGGCATGACGAGCAACCAATGGACCGGCGAGGTCATGGCGCTGTCGCTGCGCGATGCGCGCGAAATGTTCGAGCGCGAATATCTGACGACCCAGCTCAGCCGCTTCGGCGGCAACATTTCGCGCACCGCGCAATTTGTCGGCATGGAGCGCTCGGCGCTGCATCGAAAATTGAAGGGTCTGAAAGTTACCGATATGGATCGTTCGCGTGAAAGAGCGCGCATGGGTGAGGAATTGAACCGGCAATGAACAAACGGGGCATCGCGGCGTGAGGGTAATTGTCTGTGGCGCCGGGCAGGTCGGCTCGAGCATTGCGCACCAGTTGGCGCGCGAAGCGAATGACGTCACCGTGATCGACAATGATCCGGAGATCGCGCAGAAGCTGTCGGAAAGTGCCGAAGTCCGCTGCCTGGTCGGCGGCGCCTCGCTGCCCGACGTGCTCGACGAAGCGGGCGCGAAAAATACCGATATGGTCATCGCCGTGACCTATTCGGACGAGGTCAACATGGTCGCCTGCCAGGTTGCGCATTCGATATTCGGCGTGCCCGAAAAGATCGCCCGCATCCGCGATCAGAGTTATCTGCAGCCGGCATGGGCCGATCTCTACAACCCGGATCATCTGCCCATCGACCTGATCATATCGCCCGAGATCGAAGTCGCGCGCGCCATCGAGCGGCGCCTCCAGGTGCCCGGCGCGCTCGACATGCTGCCCTTTGGCGATGGCCGGCTGCGCGTCATCGCGGTGCGCTGTCAGGATGGCTGCCCGATCGTCAACACGCCGCTCAGGCAATTGACCGAAATTTTTCCCAACCTCAACATCGTCGTTGTCGGCATCATGCGCAGCGATAAATTGATCGTGCCGCGCGGTGACGATCAAATGCTGGTCGGCGACGAAGTGTATTTCGTCGCCGACACCGAACATGTCGAGCGCGCGATGTCGGTTTTCGGGCATGAGGAAAAAGAAGCGCGCCGCATGGTCATCGTCGGCGGCGGAAATATCGGCCTTTTTCTGGCCCGTGGCCTGGAGGAGGCGCATCCCGGACTGAATCTCAAGATCGTCGAAGTGAGCGCCGCGCGGGCGCAATATCTGGCGGAAAATTTATCGCGCACAGCCGTCATACATGGTGACGCCCTGGACAGCGACATCCTGAACGAAGTGAATATCGCCATGGCCGAAGCCGTTATCGCGGTGTCGAATGACGATGAAGTGAACATCCTGGCCTCGCTGCTGGCCAAGCGCGCCGGTTGTCAGCGCGCCATAACCCTGGTCAACAGCTCGAACTATGCGCCCCTGATGGGCTCACTCGGCGTCGATGTCGCGGTCAGCCCGCGTGAATCGACCGTGTCCACCATACTGCAAAGAATTCGGCGCGGGCGGATATTGGGCATTCAATCGATCCGTGACGGTTTGGCCGAGATCGTCGAAGCCGAAGCGCTGGAAACATCGCCCCTGGTCGGCACGCCGCTCAAGGAAGTCAATTTGCCGAGCGGCATTCTTATCGGCGCCATTCTGCGCGACGGCGAGGTAATCATTCCGCGTGGCGACAGCGTCATTGCCGCGCATGACCGGGTCGTCGTATTCGCCGCCGCGTCGGCGGTGAGAAAGCTCGAGAAAATGTTTGCCGTCAGTCTTGAGTTCTTTTGAGGAAATAAAACGACCATGTCGAGAATCGCCTATGTCAACGGCCAGTATGTTCCGCATGCCGAGGCACATATCCATATCGAGGACCGCGGTTACCAATTTGCCGACGGTGTCTACGAGGTGGCCGCTGTTTGGCGCGGCCGGATTATCGACGAGGACGGCCATCTTACGCGGCTGAAGCGTTCCCTGGACGAGTTGCATATGACCATGCCGATGGCGGACCGGCCATTCGCCATGGTTTGCCGCGAGACATTGCGCCAGAACCGCGTGCGCGACGGTATTATCTATATCCAGATCTCGCGCGGCGTCTCGCGCCGCGATCACCCGTTTCCCGAAAATGTCGAGCGCGCGCTGGTGATGACGGCGCGCGCCGTCGACTGGCCGACCGACGCCGATGACGATAGCGGCGCTCACGTCGTCAGCGTCGCCGATATCCGGTGGCTGCGGCGCGACGTCAAATCGATATCGCTGTTGCCCAATGTCCTGGCCAAACAGGAGGCGCGCGACAAGGGCGCCTATGAAGCCTGGCTCGTCGATGAAGATGGCTTTGTCACCGAAGGTTCGTCGACCAATGCGTGGATTGTCGATGGCGACGGCAAGATCGTCACCCGCCAGCTGGACAACAATATTCTCGGCGGTATTACCCGCTCGACGGTGATCGCGCTGGCCCGCGAAAACGGGCTGGAGGTCGTCGAGAGGCCGTTTTCGCTGGCCGAGGCGCTCGGCGCACCCGAAGCCCTCCTGACCAGTACGACCTCCTTCGTGCGTGGAATTATCGACATCGACGGCAACCAAATCGGCGACGGCACGCCGGGTCCCGTGAGCCGGCGCTTGCGCGGGCTTTATCTCGATTATTGCCGCGGCGCCGGGTCAAACCAATAATTGTTTCAATGCTTTAATCCGCCATGTCACAGCCGCTCCGCGGCCGCTCCTGATAAATTTACCGCTTTCGGTTGCCAAATATTTGTCGCGGCGGTGTAAATACCCATATAGTTAACCAATGAGGCAGGGGAAATCGGCGCTCCAAACAGAGAAAGAGCGCCGATTTTGGCTCATGTAAAAGTTCGAGCCCCAATAATGCAGAAAAGAAGCGGGGGAAAAACCATGCCGAGTGACAAATCTCAAAACCTTCAGGATGTTTTTCTAAATCACGTACGCAAGGTCAAAATGCCGGTCACGATATTCCTCGTGAACGGCGTGAAGCTGAAGGGCGTGATTACGTGGTTCGATAATTTCTGTGTCCTGTTGCGCCGCGACAATCATTCACAACTGGTTTACAAACACGCCATTTCGACGGTCATGCCCGGCCAGCCGGTGCAGCTCTTCGAAGGCAGCGCGGAAGAAGACGGGCAGGTGGATGACTAGCGGCAGCTTTGTTTTCTTCTTGCCGCGCGAGCTTATAAATTAGCCGCGCGCCAACGATCGCCTGCGTCCTGCACCCGGAATTTCCGCCGGGAAGGAGGCGCAATGGCGCCGCCGATGCGGGGCATGCGGGGGTAAATAATTTCGCCGCCACACGTGACGGGGAGGCGCGGTTGGAAGAAGCCGTCGGCCTCGCCGGCGCCATCGGTCTGGAGGTCGCTTATTCCTCGATCGTGGCGATCCCGTGCATTCGCCCGGCAACCCTGTTCGGCTCCGGCAAGGTGGCGGAGATCGGCGCCACCATCGACGCCAACAGGGCCGCCATCGTCATCGTCGATGGCGCGCTCAGCCCGGTGCAGCAGCGCAACCTGGAGCGCGCCTGGGAGTGCAAGGTAATAGACCGGACGGCGCTCATCCTCGAAATTTTCGGCGCCCGGGCGCGCAGCCGAGAGGGCAAATTGCAGGTCGAGCTGGCGGCGCTTTCCTACCAGCGCAGCCGTTTGGTCCGTTCTTGGACACATTTGGAGCGGCAAAGAGGTGGTTTCGGTTTTCTCGGCGGACCCGGCGAGACGCAAATCGAGGCCGACCGGCGCCAGATCAGCGAGCGTATCATCCGCCTCAGGCGCGCCTTGAAAGCTGTCGCGCGGACGCGCTCCCTGCACCGCCAGGCGCGCAAAAGGGTGCCCAATCCCGTGGTCGCGCTGGTCGGTTATACCAATGCCGGCAAATCGACCCTGTTCAACCGCCTGACCGGTGCCGAAGTGGATGTGCGGGATCAGGTCTTCGCCACCCTCGATCCGACCATGCGCGGCTTGACCCTGCCGTCGCGCCGCCGGGTGATCCTTTCCGATACCGTCGGCTTCGTCTCCGAGCTTCCGCACGACCTCGTGGCGGCGTTCCGCGCCACCCTTGAAGAAGTCGGCGAGGCCGATCTCATCCTCCATGTGCGCGACATATCTCACCCCGAAAGCGCCGAACAGCGCCGCGACGTCCACGCCGTTCTCGTCGAAATGGGGCTCGAGCAGAAAGTAAAAGCCGGGCTCGTCGAAGTTCACAACAAATTGGATTTGCTGAGCCCGGCCGAGCGCGGCCGGCTCAAAGCGGCGGCTGGGCAGAACGGTTCGTCCGTCGCTGTTTCGGCGCTCCGCGGCGAAGGGCTCGATCCTCTTTTGACGCTGATCGAGCGCGAATTGTCGCGCAACAGGCGGATCGTGACGCTCAAGATCGGCCTCGCCGATGGCGCCACGATAGCCTGGCTCTACCGCCATGGCGAAGTGCTGAACAGGTCCGATGATGAAGCGTTCGCCCATTTTCGCGTCAGCCTCGCGCCGGCCGACGCCGAGCGCCTGGATCGCCGGCGCAGAGAGGCCGGCACGGCGGCGCCATGAGCTGAGCTCAACCGTTCGCACGGCAATGCAGCTATGCGGTTGACAGGACATGGCCTGGGTCCCTATATAGCGCCTAGCACTCATCGGCGCGGAGTGCTAATAATCGCGCCAGGGTGAATGAAACATATGAATCATGTTGCGTCCGAGGCCTTCGTCTCGCCGGCAGCAGTGGGAGATACGCCATGAATATCAGACCTTTACAAGACCGTGTCCTGGTCCGCCGCATTGACGTCGACGAAAAAACCTCGGGCGGCATCATCATTCCCGATTCGGCCCAGGAAAAGCCGTCCGAAGGCGAAGTGCTCTCCGTCGGGCCCGGCGATCGGGACGAAAACGGAAAAATTCATACTTTGGACGTGTCGCAGGGCGACCGCATCCTGTTCGGTAAGTTCGCCGGCACCGAGGTCAAACTTGATGGTGAGGAACTGCTCATCATGAAGGAATCCGACATTATGGGAATCATTCAGTAGGGCAGGCGTAAAACCATGGCTAAAAAGGACATCCGCTTCTCCACCGAGGCGCGCGACAAGATGGTGAGCGGGGCCGACAAGCTCGCGGACGCGGTTCAGGTCACGCTTGGCCCCAAGGGACGCAATGTCATCTTTGAGCGCGGCGAAGGGACGCCGCGCAGCAGCAAGGACGGCGTCTCCGTCGCCAAGGAAATCGAGCTATCCGATCGGTTCGAGAATCTGGGCGCCCAGATGATCCGCAACGTGGCGGTCCGCACCGGCGAGGTGGCCGGAGACGGCACCACCACGGCAACCCTTCTGGCGCGGGCAATGTTGCGCGAAGGCATGAAGGGCGTCACCGCCGGGATGAACCCCATGGATGTGAAGCGCGGTATCGACAAGGCGGTTGGCGCCGCCATCGGCGATATCGCCAAGCGCTCCAAATCGGTATCGACGCATGACGAGATCACCAACGTCGCGCGCATTGCCGCCAACAGCGACCAGATGGTCGGTGAAATGATTTCCGCCGCCATGAAAGAGGTCGGTCAGGAAGGCGTTATCACCGTCGAGGAAAGCACGGCGCTGGACAGTGAGCTTGAGATCGTCGACGGTATGCGTTTCGACAAGGGATTTCTGTCGCCTTATTTCATGACCGATCCCGAGAAGATGATCGCCGAGCTGCGCGACCCGTATATCCTTCTGCACGATCAGAAAATCTCCAACCTTGCCGGCATGATAGGCATATTGGAGAAAGTTGTGGAGACGGGCCGGCCGCTGCTGGTCATCGCCGAGGATGTCGAGGGCGAGGCGCTGAGCAGCCTGGTCGTGAACAAGCTGCGCGGCGGCTTGAACGTCGTCGCCGTAAAGGCACCTCTGTTCGGCGATCGCCGACGCGCCATTCTCGATGATATCGCCATACTCACCGGCGGCGTGCTGGTCAATGAGGACGAGGGCAACAAGCTCGAAAACCTTAACCTCGATCATTTGGGGCAGGCCTCGCGGATCGAGGTGAGCCGCATCGAAACCATGATTGTCGGCGGCAAAGGCACCAAGAAAAGCATCGATGCGCGATGCAAGCAGCTGCGCAATATGCTCGATGCCGAAGATTCGGAATATGAGCAGGAGCGCATTCAGGAGCGCCTCGCCAAGCTCGTCGGCGGCGTTGCCGTGCTGAAAATTGGCGGCGGCAGCGAAATCGAAGTGAAAGAGCATAAGGACCTGGTCGACGACGCCTTGCACGCCACGCGTTGCGCCGTCGAAGAAGGTATCGTGCCCGGCGGCGGCATTGCGCTCCTCAATGCGCAGAAGGCCATCGCCAAATTGAAGGGCGAAAACCAAGGGCAGGATTTCGGCATTTCGGTTGTGCGAAACAGTTTGCCCATCGCCGCCAAGAGCATCGTCAACAATTCCGGCGGCAATGGTGAGCTGGTGGTTGGCAGACTGCTCGAAGGCAAGGCATCCAATCAGGGCTACGATGCCCAGGACGAATTATTTTGCGACATGATGAAGGCCGGGATTATCGATGCCGCCAAGGTCGTACGCACCGCCTTGGAAGATGCGGCGTCGATCGCCGGCCTGATGATTACGGCCGAAGCGATGATCGTCGAAATCCCCGAGGACCTTCCGCTTCCCGACATTCCCGCCGGAGCGGATGCCATGCACGGCGGTGGCATGCCCGGCATGGGCGGCGGAATGCCCGGCATGGGCGGTGGAATGCCTGGAATGGGCGGTGGAATGCCTGGAATGGGCGGCATGGGCGGCATGGGAATGTAACGCCCGGCCAAAATACGCTCGCATTCATTTGCAGATTAGGGACCCGCGACGCTCGTTGCGGGTCTCTTTTTTTTTGGCGTGTTTTCCTGCTTCGACTTAAAGGGCAGGGGACAGCTTTACTCTTCTTCTTGCTTGACCCGTTGCCAAACTTGCTCAAGCTGCGTCAGCGCCATCTGCTCAGGGCGTAGATTTTCATCCTCAACCAGCTTTTCCAGGCGGCGAAAGCGTTTTTCGAATTTGCCGTTTGCTGCCCGCAAGGCGCTTTCGGCGTCGATACCCATATGGCGCACCAGATTGACACAGGCGAACAGCAGATCGCCGCATTCAAGGCTGAGCTGTTCATTGTTACTGTCCAGCGCCGCGGCTTCGTCGATTTCGGCCAGCTCCTCTGCGATTTTTTCGATGACGGGTGCTTTGTCATGCCAATCGAAGCCGACCCGCGCGGCGCGTTTTTGCAGTTTCTCCGCGCGCAACAGGGCGGGCAGGGCGAGGGCGATGCCGTCGAGCGCGCTGGCCGGCGATTTGTTTTTCTCGGCCCGCGCGCCGCGCTCGTTTTCCTTCTGCGATTCCCAGGCCTTGCTCTGTTGATCGGCGGAGCTGATTTTTGAATCGGCGAACACATGAGGGTGCCGGCGAATCATTTTCTCGGTGATTCCCGCCGCGACATCGTAGAAATCGAATGCGCCGGTCTCGCGCGCCATTTCGGCGTGGTAGACCACCTGAAGGAGGAGATCGCCGAGCTCGTCGCGCAGCGCATCCATGTCCGAATCATCAATCGCCTGCGCGACCTCATAGGCTTCCTCGATGGTGTAGGGCGCGATGGAGGCGAAATCCTGCTCGATATCCCACGGGCAGCCATCATCGGGATCGCGAAGGCGAGTCATGACCTGCAATAATTTTCCGATATTTCCGCTCATGAGCGAGCTCCTAAATGCGCATAATATATATTATGGTAAATTTATGTAGTCTTTTTGTCACAAGAAAACACTATAAGCATTTGTAACCACGGGGTTATTTCCCTTATTCGGTAATTTCATCGAGGTTGCGCCGCCGCTCACAGGTCAAAGCTCAGGCCATCATATCCGGGTTCCACACCCTTTGGCAGGCTGGCCCTAAGTTCTTCATAATCGAAATGATGCGACATATGGGTGAGAACCGCCCTTTCCGGTTTTACCCGGGCAATCCATTCGAGGGCGAGGTCGAGATGGGCGTGAGTGCGGTGCTCATCGACGCCGACGCAATCGACGATCCACAGCTTGACGCCTTTGAGGGTTTCGAATGAGGGCTCGGATATCTCCTTCACATCGGTCGAATAAGCGGCGCCGCCGAATCTGTAGCCGCTGGTCACCGAATGGCCGTGTAGCTGGTCGAACGCCATGACCGGTATATTGCCGATCTCGGTCATTTGCCCATGCGTCAGGATGTTGGCGGTCAGGCTCGGGCGATTCCACCAGCTTTCCTTCGCCGGTGGCCGGAAAGCATAGCCGAAGCGCTCTTGAATGATATCCAGCGTCGCCTCGCTGCCCCAAACGTCGATTGCCCGGCCCATATTGAAATTGACCGAGCGCAGATCGTCGATGCCATGCACATGATCGGCATGGGCATGGGTATAAAGCACGCCATCCAGATGGGTTACGCGTGCATCCAGCAATTGGCCGCGCAAATCGGGAGATGTGTCGACGAGAAGCCGCGTTCCGCCATGTTCGACCATGATGGATACCCGGCGGCGCTGGTTTTTCGGGTCCACCGAGAGGCACACCGCGCAATCGCAGCCGAGCGCCGGAACACCGGTCGAAGTGCCGCATCCTAGAATCGTTATTTTCATTGAATGTCAATTAGTTCGGAATCGGTCCGGGAAAACAGCTTGAAGAAATTTTCGCCGCTTCGATCGGCGATTTCAGCATATTCCAGGCCCTTCAGATCGGCGATAAATTGCGCCGTATCGCGCACATACGCCGGCTCGTTGCGCTGGCCGCGATGCGGTACCGGCGCCAGATAGGGCGCGTCGGTCTCGACCAAAAGGTTTTCGAGCGGGATATCGCGCGCGATATCGCGCAGCGATTCGGCATTTTTGAACGTCACGATGCCGGAAAAGGAGATGTAAAGTCCGAGATCGAGCGCCGTTTCCGCAACTTCGCGGCCGACGCTGAAGCAATGGATGACGCCGGGAAAGGCGCCCTTCCCGGCCTCTTCGCGAAGTATCCGGCAGGTCTCGCGGTCGGCGTTGCGGGTATGTACGATCACGGGCAGCCCGCTCTCCCGCGCCGCTTCGATATGCTGGCGGAACGCCGCCCCCTGCTCCGCCCGCGGGCTCATATCGTAATGAAAATCCAGCCCGGTCTCGCCGATGCCGATGACTTTCGTATTTGCCGCCGCGAGGCGCAGCAGATCCGCCGCCGTGAAATCCTCTTCCTCGGCGACATGGTGCGGATGGATGCCGACCGAGCACCAGATGTTCGCATGCGCCTCAGTAAGGGCCAGGACCTGGCCGAATTGGCTGAGGCGCGTGCAGATCGTTTGAATGGCGCCGACCCCGGCATCGGCGGCGCGCGCCAGGACGGCGTCCATATCCTCGGCGAAATCCTCGAAATCGAGGTGGCAGTGGCTGTCGACGAGCATCGCGCGCGCCGGCGTTCAGTCTTCCGCTGCGTCATCGACAAAGCGCGGGAATACCGGCTCGGGCGGTGGCAGTTCGGTGGCCGGCTTAACGGCACCTTCGGGTCCGAGGCATGAAAAATCGCGCCCGTCCGCGGGGACGCCGAGCTGGTCGAGCATTTTTGCGCAGGATTCCGGCATGAAGGGCTGGGCCAGAATGGCGAGATGGCGGATCGCCTCGGCGGCGACGTAAAGCACCGTCGCCATGCGCTCGGGGTCGGTTTTCTTGAGCGCCCAAGGCTCCTGCCCGGCGACATAGCCGTTGGCCATGCGCACGACCACCCAGATTTCGTTGAGCGCCTCGTGAAAGGCGTGATTTTCGGTGATTTCGCCTCTCACCCGGCCGCTCAGGCCGTGCGCCGCGTCGAGCAATTCCTTGTCGGCCTCGCTCAGCTCCGCCGCTTGCGGCATTCTCGCGGCGCAATTCTTATTGATCATCGACAGCACGCGCTGCGCCAAATTGCCGAAATCATTGGCCAGTTCGCTGTTGATCCGCCCGACCATGGCGCGGTGCGAAAAATCGCCGTCATTGCCGAACGGCACTTCGCGCAGCAGGAAGTAGCGCACCTGGTCGAGGCCGTAACGTTCCACGATATCGGCCGGCTCGATGACATTGCCGAGCGATTTCGAAATTTTCTCGCCCTCGTTGGTCCACCAGCCATGGGCGAATACGCGCTTCGGCAGCGCCAATCCGGCGGCCATCAGAAAGGCCGGCCAATAAACCGCGTGGAAGCGCAGGATATCCTTGCCGACCATATGCAGATCGGCGGGCCAGAAGGTCTTGTAGGTTTCACTTTCTTCGTCGGGGAATCCGGCGGCGGTGACGTAATTGGTGAGGGCGTCGAGCCACACATACATGATATGTGCGTCGTCGCCCGGCACCGGGATGCCCCAGCTGAAGCTGGTGCGCGAAATCGAAAGATCGAACAATTCGCCTTCGACAAAACTGACCACTTCATTGTGCCGGCTTTCGGGCATGACGGTGCCGCTTCCCGGCGCGCCGTAATAGTCGAGCAGGCGCTGGCGCCAATCGCCGAGGCGGAAGAAATAGCTCGGCTCCTCGACCCACTCGACGGGTGCGCCGCTCGGTGCCAGCCTGCCGCCATCGGCGTCCTTGATCAGCTCCGCTTCCCCGTAGAACGCCTCGTCGCGCACCGAATACCAGCCGCCATAGGTATCGAGATAGATGTTGTCGCGGCCTTGCGGCGATTGGTTGGCGGCGATGCGCCGCCACAATTCCTGGCACGAACGGATGTGGCGCGCCTCGGTGGTGCGGATGAAATCGTCATTGCTGTAATTCATCAATTCGCTGAGTTGGCGGAAGCGCCCCGATACCTCATCGACGAATTCCTTCGGCGGCCAGCCGGCCGCGGCGGCCGATTTTTCAACCTTTTGGCCATGCTCGTCGGTGCCGGTGAGAAACAGCACGGAATGGCCGTCGAGGCGCTGGAAGCGCGCCAGCACGTCGCACGCCAGCGACGTGTAGGCGTGGCCGATATGCGGCGAGTCATTGACGTAATAGATCGGCGTCGTGACGTAATACGCGGATTTCCGCATTATGCGCGCGCTCCTGGACGTTTGGTGGTCAATCCCCTGCCGCCTGCTGCAATGCGGTGAAAGCGTTCAATATCACTTGTTTCGGTTCGAGATTGACGGCTTCGGCGCGGGCAAATAAGTGGCTCAGTTTCTCCCATACCCGAGCCCAATGTTCAAGATCGCCCTTTGCCAGCAGGCGCCGGCCGAGGGCATCCTCGCGCGCCGAAATTCCGCGCCGCCCGCCAGGTTTGGCGCCGTCGCAAATCAAGTGGCCGAGCCACCAGACGAGCAGGCCGGTGAGCGTGCGGAAGGCTTCATTGCCATCCCTTCGCGCCACCTTGTCGCCGAGGCCATGGACGGCGCGGATATCCAGATTGGGCAAATCGCCGAGGATGTCGATCAGCTTCTCATAGAGTTCCACCCCGCCGTGTACGCTCAGCGCCAGCGCCCGCCCCGGGCTGCCTTCCGAAATCGAGGTCA
Source organism: uncultured Alphaproteobacteria bacterium (assembly GCA_913053235.1). GTDB lineage: Bacteria > Pseudomonadota > Alphaproteobacteria > UBA828 > UBA828 > PTKB01. The sequence continues at coordinate 3,506 of CAJXFT010000015.1, read as the reverse complement.
GTATTTCCCTCTCCCCGGCGCCGAGCGCGGGGGCGATTTGGCCGGCGATGAGATCCACCATCAGGCTGTCCGCGAGCGGCCGCATGGTCAGCGAGCGGCAACGCGAGCGCACGGTCGGCAGCAGGCGGGCGGGGGCGTGGCTGGTCAGCAGGAACAGCGTTTGCGGCGGCGGCTCCTCGAGATGCTTGAGGATGGCGTTGGCGGCGCTGCGATTCATATCCTCGGCGCCATCGACGATGATGACGCGCCAATCGCCCTCCCCCGGCGTCAGCGAAACCAGGCGGCTGACGCGCCTGACATCTTCAATGACGATTTCCGTGCGCGGATTGCCGGTTTTCTCGTTTATGCCGCGCTCGATGGTTATCAAATCGGCATGGCCGCCCGAGGCGACGCGGCGGAATATGGCATGCTCCGGCGCCAGATAGAGCGGCGCCCCCTCCTCCGCCGCATTGCCGGGCCCGCCGGCGAGCACGAAACGGGCGAAGCGAAAGGCCAGCGTCGCCTTGCCGATGCCGCGCGGGCCGGACAGCAGCCAGGCATGGTGCAGCCGGCCCGAGCCCCAGGCCTGGTGCAATGTCCCGAGCGCCCGTTCATGGCCGCAAAAGGCGGGGTTTTCCCTCGGGCTCGGGGGTGCCGGCGGCGTAATGGTATGCTCCTGATCAGACAAGGCGCTTCAATCCACCGATTGCGCGCCGTTCCCGAAGCGCTCCCGCACCGAATTCCAGACCGCTTCATGGACGCTGTCGGCGTCCGGCGAAGCGTCTATCACGCGGCACCGCGCGGCGTCGGATTCGGCGATGCTGAGGAAGCCCCGGCGCAGCCGCTCATGCATGGCGCGGTCCATGCGTTCGTAGCGGCTGGTGGCGTCGTCGCGGCGTTCCGTGCGCGCCAATCCGGCATCGACGGGAAGGTCGAGAATCAGGGTGAGGTCGGGCATCGCGGCGCCGACCACCAATTCCGCCAAGCCGCTCAATTGGCCGAGATCGACGCCCTGACCGTAACCCTGATAGGCCATGGTCGAATCGAGAAAGCGGTCGGTGATGACCCAGACGCCGCGCGCCAGCGCCGGCAGGACGGTTCGCCGAACGTGATCATGGCGCGCCGCATTGTGCAGCAGCGCTTCGCTGAGCGGCTCCCAGCGCTCGATCTGGCCGGACACCAGCAGGGCGCGGATTTCCTCAGCGCCGGGCGAGCCGCCGGGTTCGCGCGTGGCCAGCGTCTCGACGCCGAAGCTCGCCTCCAGGCGCCGGCACAGAAGTTGCGACTGGGTGGACTTACCGGCGCCCTCCCCGCCCTCAAAGCTGATCAATCGGCCGCGCGCCATTTCCGCCGCTCAACCCATGTCAACGCTTTTGCTCGCCCCAGAGCAGATGATTGAAGGCGCCGCCGATGCGGCCGAAGGCGGACAGCCGGCCAACATCCGTTCCCGCCACCAGCGGAAACTCGATCGGTTTCTTGTCGGCGGCGCTGATGACCACCAGCTTGGCGACCTCGGCGCCCTTATTCACCGGCGCCGGTATCGGTCCCGGCGCCAACACCTTGACCTTCAGGTCGCGCCGTTCCGTTCGAGACAGGGTCACGGTCAGATCATGGTTAATGATCAGCGGCACGTTCACCTTGTCGCCCAGCCACACTTCGATCTGCTCGACAATGTCGCCGGCCTTGAACAGGGTGTAGTTGGAATATTCGGTGAAGCCGTGATCGAGTAAGCGCTCGACCTCACGCGCCCGCTCGTTGACGTTGCTCATGCCGTTGGCGACGACGATGAGGCGCCGGCCGCCGCGGCTCGCCGACGCCGTCAGGCCGTAGCCCGAGGCCTGGGTATGGCCGGTCTTGAGGCCGTCGGCTCCCGGATAGGTATAGAGCAGCGGATTGCGGTTGCCCTGCTTGATGCCGTTGAAGGTGAAATTTTTCTCCTTAAATATGCCATAGAACTGCGGAAAATCGCGAATCACGGCATGCGCCAAAATGGCCAGATCGCGCGCCGTCGTGACATGTTCGGGGTGTGGCCAGCCGGTGACATTCATGAAATGGCTGTTGGCGAGTCCGAGCTTTTTCGACGCTGCATTCATCAGTTCGACAAATTGCGTCTCCGAACCGGCAATGCCCTCGGCGAGCACGATACAGGCGTCATTGCCCGACTGCACGATGACGCCGCGCAACAAATCGCTCACCGTGACGCGGCTGTTCAACTCGACGAACATCTTGGAGCCGCCCATGCGCCACGCCTTTTCGCTGACCCGGAACTGGGCGTCGAGCGAGAGGCTGCCTTCGGTCAGTTTGTTGAACACTATATAAAGTGTCATCAATTTGCTCATCGAGGCCGGAAACATCGAGCGATCCGAATTCTTGTCCAGCATGACGGCGCCGGTAATGTCGTCGACGAGGATCATTTCCTTGGCGCTGGTCTCGAATGCGCCGGCGCCGTTACTCGCCGCGCCGGCCAGCCAGGCCAGCAAAATCACGGCGGCGGTGAAGCGCAGCCTGAATCCCGGGCGCCGACGCGCTGCCGGCGGCGGCCGGTCAAATATCGACATGGGCTGTTAATCTCTCACTTGGTCTCGGGCACTTGGTCTCGGGTTTTGTGGCGCTGGCGCCGGGCTGAGCTTAGCCGCCTTCACCGGCGCATGCCACGGCGTAAAGCCATTATTGGGCGACAATGAGGCGGGCATCGCCATATCCGGCATCGATGGTTTTCGCCAACAGGCGGTCCGCCTGTTCGAGATCCGCCAGCGGCCCCATGCGCACGCGGAACAGGGTGCGGCCGTCGATATTGGCGGCGGAAATGACGCTCGGCGAAAGCGCGTTGAGCTGGCGCGCCAGGCGAACCGCGTTGGAGCGCTCGGCGAAGGCGCCGACCTGGACGAACATGCCGGCCAGCGTGGTGCCGTTGGCCGGCTCGGCGGCCGAAGTCAATTCGTCACCGCCGCTGTCGCCGATTTCGCTGTCTTCTTGCGGCGCATCGAGATATTGGCCGGTGATTTCGGGGCGCTCCGCTGTGGGTTCGCTTTCGATTGCGACGACTTCCGCCGTGTCGAGGCGGCGCCGCGGAATCTCTTTCTTTTGCGCGGCGATTACGGTCAGGGGCGCGAATTCGACGAACTCGACGCGCACTTTCGCGGTTCCGTTGCGGTAAAAGCCGAGCAGCTGGGCGCCGCGGCGCGAGATGTCGATGATGCGCCCGGCGACAAACGGCCCCCTGTCATTGACGCGCAGCATCAGCGTGCGGCCGTTTTCCAGATTGGTCACGCGCACGGTGCTCGGCATCGGCATGGTCTTATGCGCGGCGGTCAGCTCGTTCATGTCGTAGCGCTCGCCGTTGGCCGTATTCCTGCCGTGAAACGGTTCGCCGTACCATGATGCGATACCGGTCTCCTTATAGCTCGGATTGAAACGCGGGAAATAGAGCACGCCGGCGATCAAGTAGGGTTTGCCGAGCTTGTAGCCGGCCGGCACCGGCAGGCCGGGCGGTTGCTTGGCCTCTGGCCCAGGAGGTCGGCAACCAA
>CAJXFT010000014.1 GCA_913053235.1 uncultured Alphaproteobacteria bacterium | reverse complement strand
CTTAGCGATGGGACAGTGGTACGACTTCCACGAATTTGGATGTCATCTGGGGAATGTCGGTTAGGAAATGCTTGATTTAAGGGGGTCACGATAGAAACGATGAAAATCCTTTTTGCTGATCTACGACATACTACAGCCGGACGTCACTCTAATTTTGTTCCCTTAGCGTTGGGATTTCTCGCCTCATATGCTCAAAAAGAGCTTGGGGAAGACGCGTTTCAGTTCACAATCGAGACCGATCCTGATCATGCCCTTCGGCACATCAATCAAACCAAGCCAGATGTTGTCGCCCTATCGAATTATTGTTGGAATACGGAAGCTAACAAGGTTATCTGGGATTATGCAAAAAAACAGAACCCAAATACGACCTGTGTAGGGGGGGGCCAGAATTTCCCAAAGAGGAGTTGGACAGAACAGCATATTTAGCCAACCTTCCCTATCTTGACTTTTATATTCCCATGGAGGGAGAGGTTCCTTTTACAGCGTTGCTGAGGAGGCTTCTCGAAGGGCGCGGCGTCAAAGACCTAACCATGAACCCGCCCGTTGGCGTCATGGCATTCAATGCGGTTGAAAATAGACTGGCTTGGGAAATGCCGGTTTCGCGAATTCAAGACCTGGAAGTGATACCATCTCCTTATCTCAACGGAATGTTCGACCGTTATCTGGATGGCAGCTTTTTCCCTTTCATGGAAACCGCTCGGGGTTGCCCCTACCATTGCACTTATTGCGCCGCGGGTGAGGAATGGTACAGAAAAATAGCATCATTCAGTGTGCAGAGAATTTGTGCGGAATTGGATTACATTGCGGAAAGGATGACAAATTTTCCCGCATCCACACTTGCCTTTGCCGACTCCAACTTTGGAATGCTGAAGCGCGACGAAGAGATCGCTGAACATATCGGAGAAATTCGCAAGAAATGGAATTGGCCGCATAATTTTGACATTGCAACAGGCAAGTCTCAGTTGGAGCGTATAATCAGCGTCTCCCAGAAAATGGATAGCAAACTGTTTATTTCTCTTTCCGTACAATCCACGAACCCAGACACATTAGTCGCCGTCAAGAGGAAGAACCTGGATGATGGAAAACTTCGTGAAATCTACCAGAAGCTCATTAAACTCGGGATAAATTCTTACTCGGATCTCATTTATCCAATGCCGCTTGAAACGAAGAAAAGTTTCTTCAACGGGATAGAAAAAATGATCCAAGTAAAAATAAACAAATTTATCCCATACACGGCAATGATATTGAAAGGCACCAGTCTAGCATCAAGGGAGAGCCGTAAGAAATATGGTCTTGTCACAAAATTCAGAATTCTTCCAAGGCAGTTTGGTGAATACCAAGGGGAAAAATGTTTCGAGATCGAGGAAATATGCGTGGCGACAAACACAATGTCGTTTCCCGACTATCTCGAATGCCGCGGTTTTTCATTTGTTGTCACACTTTATAGTAACGGCTTCTTTGAACCTCTTATGCGCCACTTGGATGAATTGGAGATTAATCGTTTTGATTTTTTCAAGGACGTTTGGACTAAAATATGCCGTGTCGACACACCCGTTTCCAATGTGTACTCCGAATTCATTCATGATGCAGAAGCGGAACTTTTTGAATCTCGCGAGGCAATCTATGCTCACTATCTCGAACCCTCACATTATAACAACCTGAAAGAATTTAGGGAGGGGGACAACCTAATCCGCGCGGCTTTCGCAAAAGTCATGATGAATTGTTGTTCAGGGGCAATAGAACTTGGATACGAGGTGATCCGATCATTGCTCTCTCAGGATGCTGATATGACCATTAAAGAATCCTTAGAAGATGCGGAAAAATGGATGATTGCCACACGAAATCTGAGCCCGGTTATACGGCAAAGCCCTGGGGCATTGGAAACCTCCTTACTTTCACTTCGATTTAATATTGATCAATGGTTTACTCTTAACGCCAAGGAAGGGCCACTGGTTTCCTTTAATGAGCAGGTTTGCTACTCCCTATCTTTAGAAAGCGAACATGTATCTAATTTAATCGATGGTGCTAAGCGCCTGTTTGGTGAGAAAGAGGAACTATGGATACCGAGGCTTCTCGAACGTACGGATCTTAAAAACTATTGGCGTAAATGCGATCTAAAGGAAGGGCTGCCTCGTAATGGCGGCGGCTGAAAGGCATGTCCTAGGCCTATCCGGTGGCCGGGATAGCGCGGCGCTGGCGGTTCATATGCGCCAGTACCATCCGGAAATAGACATTGAGTACTTCTTTACGGATACCGGCAAGGAATTGCCGGAGGTATACGAATTCCTGGGGCGCTTGGAGGGCGTCCTGGGCAAGCCGATCAAACGGCTCAACCCCGACCGTGATTTCGATTTCTGGCTCAAGCAGTACAACAGCTTTTTGCCCTCTGCCCAGACTCGGTGGTGCACCCGCCAACTCAAGTTACGCCCCTTCGAGCAATGGATACGTCCCATGCTCGAAGGAGGAACGACGGTCTATTCCTACGTAGCGATTCGAAGCGATGAGGAATACCGCGAGGGTTACAGCTCCAAGCATGACAATCTGATCGTCAAACTACCCTTCAAGGAAGCGGGCATAGATAAGGCCGGTGTTTTGGAAATTCTGGCTAAAACAATGGTGTTCAATTTTTGAACGTTAGTCTTGTAGGGACCATATCCGAGTGCGACAATCAAGCCATCAGACACGGAAGGCGAGACCATGAGCAAGCCCATTATTCTCGGCCTGTCGGCCAGTTTACGCGCCGCGCGTTCGAAAGCCGGGGCCAAAAATCTGGCCGCGGAAATCACCGCCTTGCCGAGCCGCGAACGGCTCGATGATTTTCTCGGCGAGCAGGCGAAAATTCACCTCGATCAGTTCGTCGAAGCCGGGCGCAAGGATGGCCTGCCGTTCGATCAGATATACAGGCGGCTGCAGAAGACCGAGGGGCTGCGCGGCCTCTCCAACAGCGAAATAACTCTCGCCGCCGCCTTGTGGGGCGTGTGCGACCAGGCCGGCGATATCAACCATATCGCGCTCTCGAATCATTTTCGCGCCGACGGCACGGTGGCCGATCTGGAGGCGCTCAAGCAGGCGCTCATCGCGGCCGACGGGATCCTTCTCAGCACGCCGGTCTATTTCGGCGATCGCGGCTCGCTCAGCCAGCGTTTGATTGAAATGATCCGCGCCGATGACGGCTTGCAAAAGGCGCTCGCCGGCAAGGTTTACGGCGGGCTCGCCGTCGGCGCGAAACGCAATGGCGGGCAGGAAACGACGCTCATCTACCAGATGCTCGACATGCTCGATATTGGCCTCTTGGGCGTCGGCAACGATTCCGACACCACCGCGCAATATGGCGGCACCACCCATGCCGGCGATATCGGCACCTCGCCCAAGGATTCCTACGGCATCAATACCAGCATCGGCACCGGCCGGCGCATCGCGCGCGTCGCCGCCGAACTCGGCGCCGGCAAGCAGGCCGAGCTTTCGGATCTGCCCAGATTGGGGGTTTGGCTGCTGCAGGACCGCGGCGCTGAAATGGCGGCCCGGCTGGCGCCGTTTCTTGACTCGGCCAACGCCGATGTCAGCCTTCTCAATCCCGTCGGGCGCAAGATCCGGCCTTGTATTGCCTGCGATATCTGCCCCACCCATATCGGGCCGGATGAGGAATATCGCTGCATTATCGGGCGCCGCGACGATGCCATGAAGGACCTGCATGACAGCCTGCTGACGCCCGACATTCTGCTACCGGCGCTTTTTTCCCCGAAGCGCCGTGACGGGCTGGTCTCGGTTTATCAGGAATTCATGGAACGCACGCGTTATCTCCGGCGCGGCGATTATGTCTTTACCGACCGTCTGGTGGCGCCGCTGATATTCGCCGAGCTCGGCTCAGGCGAACATTTGGATGTGCGTGTCATGACCTCCTTCATCCGCCATCACACGGTGATGTGCCGGCCCATCACCGGCTGGCTGAAGGACGGCAAGCTGATCAATGCGGAAGACGTCGAGGATGGCATTGCCCGCGCCGTGGCCAACGGCCGGCGGCTGACCGCGGGCCGTCTTGCCAGCTCGAGCCTGGAATTGACCGGCACGCAATATCGCCCGGTGGGCTATGTCCTCGCGCAAGCCAAGGACAACGAGGCGCAGGCGATGAATGCCCGCGAAGAAGCGGTTGACATGCGCCGCAAGCGCCTTGCCGAAGAGGCGCGCCGGCGCCTCGCACCGGTTCGCGGCAGCTCAAAACTGGGGGCGGCGTGAGCGCGCCTCTGACGGTTTTCATCACCGCCGCCGGGGCGCCGCAAAGTCCCACACTCATTCGCCAGCTCAAAGGCAACGGCGAACGGCAGGTGCGCGTCTTCGGCGTCGATATGGACGGTGAGGCTTGCGGGCGTTTTCTCTGCGACGGGTTTCAACAAATTCCGCGCGCCGGCGCCGAAGGCTATCGCGACAGCTTGCTTGCATGCCTGGAACGCGTGCGCCCGGATGCGCTGTTGAATGTTTCGGGCAACGATGTATGGCACGTCATGTCGATGCGCGCCGACATCGAGGCCATGGGCATAACGGTTGTCGGCTCCGACGCGGACCTGATCGAACTGGCCGACAATAAATTCAGGCTTTACGGCGAAATTGCCGAGATCGACGGCGATCTGGCGCCGCGACATACCAGCCCCGCGACTCTGGAGGAATTCATCGCCCGCGCCGAGGAAATGGGCTATCCGGCGCGCGACCTTTGTTTCAAGCCCCATGTCAGCAAGGGCAGCCGGGGCTTCCGTATCCTTTCGCAAAATGTCGACCGGCGCGACCAGCTGCTCAATCAAAAGCCGACCGCGCGCTACATGTCGCTCGATGAATTCAGCAGTATTTTCCGCGACGCGCCGGATTTTCCCAAATTGCTTCTCATGGAGGTGATGCAGGGCGAAGAATGCGATGTGATGACGATCGGCTATCAAGGCGAGGCTTTGCTGACCACCGTCAAGTCGCGCGAGAGTCACCGCTGGGGTGTGATCGATAAGGGCGAATTGATCGAGCGTCCGGAACTGGTGGAAAAAACAGCCGCCATCATCGCCAGGATACCGCTCTCCTATAACCTCAGCATCCAGTTCATCGGCGGCAAGTTGATCGAAATTAATCCGCGCACCAGCACCTTCATCTACGACCGCGATTTCAATGAACCCTGGCTGGCGGTCAAACTGGCGCTCGGCTTGATCACGCCCGATGAGGTTCGCGCCTATCAGGCGAAGATTCCCTATGGCCGGCGGATGGTGCGCCATATGGACCAGATTTTCTTTAACCCGGACGGCCAGTGGTCGCATTGATGCCGGTCACTTTGCGGCGAAGGAATAACGCTCTCGCGTGAGCACGCGCGTCGCTTTTGTCTTGCCCTCATTCGCCGGCGGCGGCGCCGAGCGGGTCATGCTGCAACTGCTTGGCGGGCTCGACCGCGCGCGGTTCCAGCCGTCGCTGATCGTGTTGAGCGGGGACGGACCGCTCGCCGATTTAGTGCCGGGCGACGTCCCGCTCACCGATTTGGCCAGGCCGCGCCTGCGCCATGCCTTGCCGGCGCTGGTCGGCGCCATTCGCCGGGCGCGCCCGCGGGCGGTAATTTCCTCGCTCGGCTATGTCAATCTCGCCCTGATTGCAGGCCGCCGCCTGCTGCCGTTCGGCACGCGCATCATCGTGCGCGAGGCGAATATGCCGTCGCTCAGCCTGCCGGCCGGTCCCCGGCCCGGCCTCACGCGTTGGCTTTACCGGCGCTATTATCCGCGCGCCGATGCCGTCATCTGCACTTCGCATCGGATGATGGGGGAAATGTCGGGAGACATTGGGGTCGCCCATACGCGCCTGCACCTTTTGCCAAACCCGGTTGACGCGCCGGCGCTGCGCGCCGAAATAGGGACTTTGCCCGCAGGTGAGGGGAATGCGGTCTGTTTCATTGCCGCCGGCCGCCTGACCCGGCAAAAGGGTTTTGATCGGTTGATAGAAGCGTTCGCCAATTTGCCCGGTGAATGCCGCCTCACCATTTTGGGCGAAGGCCCTGAGCGTGTGGCGCTGGAAGCGATGTGCGGCAGGTTCGGGCTGGGCGATCGCATTCATATGCCGGGTTTTGAGGGCAATCCTTGGCCGCATTACGCCGCGGCGGATGCCTTCCTGCTGCCGTCGCGCTGGGAGGGCATGCCCAACGCTGCGTTGGAAGCGCTGGCCTGCGGCACGCCGGTGATCGCCACACCGCAATCCGGCGCCATCGCCGAGATCGCCTCGGCGGCGCCGGCGGGTGCCGTAACGATGGCCGCTTGGGGTGACGGTTTCGCCACTGCAATGATCAATATTCGTGCGGGCAAAGAGAAGAGACCAAGGCCAAGCCTGCTGCCGCCCGGCCATGAGCCCGCCGCCGTTGCCCGGCGCTTCGAGAATATTCTGCGGCAGCTATGTTAGCCGCCGTTGCGGCGCGCCACCAAGACCAGGCCGGCGACCGCCAAATCTTCATCCGCCATGGCTTTGAATCTGCCGGAGAGGCGCGGGCGGATGGTGCGCACGCATTCGAGCGCGCGCGATTTGGCGCTGTCGTCCAGCGCCTGCCAGGGCGCCGGGTCCTGTTCTTCGCCGACCCCGGCGAGGCGGCTGATGGTGATGCCGCCGCTCAGGCCGGAATGTTGCAGCCACTCGCGATAGCCGTCGATAAGCACCCGGTTGGGCCGCCCGGCGCCCCTGGTCATGCGGCGGTGGAGGCCATCCGAGAAGGTGAGCAGCGTCAGCGGATGATGGCCGGAAAACATGCCGTGATCCCTGAGGTCGATGCGGTGGATCATGATGCCGCCCGGCTTGAGGCTGCGCGCCATTCCGTCGAGCGCGGCGAGCGGGTCGTAGAGATGCTCCATCACGGCGCGGCTGAGGATGGCGTCGAAGCGAAGACCACTATCGTGGAAGAACGCCTCGGCCGGTTGGCCGGCGTGGTAGGTGAGATTTTTTATGGTTTCCTCGGCCGGCACGCCCTCGAACAGATGGCCGAGGCCATGGCGCTCGGAAAGGGCGCCATAGATGCGGCGCTGCGCCTCACCGTCGCGCCGCGAAACCCAGCGGTCGATGGCGTGAACATGGCCGGCGCCGGCGCCGAGGATACGCAGCGCCACGGCGAAACTGTCGCCCGGGCCGATCTCGGCGACGCTGCCGCTGAAATGCGTGACGCCGCCATAGGCGAGGTAATCGCCGTAGACGCGCTCGACATAACGAAGCGAGGCGGCGATATCGAGACCCGCATGACGCGCGCCCGAGGCGCTTTCCAGCCGGCCCGCCGCGAGGCGGCGGCGCGCCCGCCAATCGTCATGGAGATAATAGGCGCATGTCAGCGCCACGCTGCGCTTTATGAGGGCGCGGAATGTCATGTTCGGGCGATCCCCGCTGATTCGATATGACGGTAGCCGAACGAGGCGTCCGCGTCATGCATGTCATTACCGGGCTCGACAGCGGCGGCGCCGAAAGCCAATTGGCGCTGCTCGCCATGGCGCGAAAGGAGGCCGGCGCCGAGGATATGGTGATCAGCCTGATACCCGGCGGGGCGCTGCGCCGGCGCCTCGAGAAGGCCGGCGTCATGGTGCGCGATCTCGGCATGCGGCGCGGCCGGCCCAGCCTCGCCGGCCTGTTGCGTCTGCGATCCCTCATCCGCCGCACCAGGCCCGGCATCGTTCAGAGCTGGATGTATCATGCCGATCTCAGCGCCGCCTTCGCGCTGCGCTGGTCCGGCCGGCGCCGGCAAACGCCGCTGATCTGGGGGATTCGCTGCTCCGACATGTTGCTCGCCGATTACGGCCTCGGGCTGCGCTGGACGGTGCGCATGTGCGCGCGCTATTCGCACCTCCCAGATATGGTGGTGGCCAATTCCGAAGCCGGATTAAAGGCGCATCTTGAATTGGGATACCGGCCACGGCAGAGCCGCGTCATCGACAACGGCATCGATACCGAGCGCTTCCGCCCCGACGCGGTGCTCGGCACCGAAACCCGTGCCGAGCTCGGCATCGCTTCGGACGTGCCGCTGGTCGCCCATGTGGCGCGCGTCGATCCGATGAAGGATCATGACACCCTGCTCGCGGCGATGCGCGATGTGCCGGATGTCGAATTGCTGCTGATCGGCCTCGGCACCGAAGCGCTGGCCGAGCGCCCGGGCTGGCACGGCCTCGGGCGGCGCGGTGATGTCGCCCGCCTGCTCAGCGCCTGCGACCTGATCGTCTCAAGCTCGGCTTACGGCGAGGGCTTTTCCAATGCGCTTGCCGAGGGCATGGCGAGTGGCCTTGTGGCGGTCGCCACCGATGTTGGCGACGCGGCGCGCATCATAGGCGATTCGGGGCGCATCGTGCCGCCGCGCAATGCCAAGGCATTGGCCAAGGCCATTCGGGAACTCGCTTTCGAGGCGCCGGACGTCGGCGCCGCGCGCCGCCTGCTGGCGCGAAAATCGATCGAGGAACGCTTTTCCGTGGCCGCAAATCTCGCCGCCTTTGAGCGCGTCTATGCGTTACTGGCATAAGCGCGGGCGGGCCTGAAGCCATGTGCGGTTTCGCCGGCCAGACCGATTTTGGCGGCATCGACCGCGCGGCGCTGGCGCCGCGCCTCGCCGCCGCGCTCGAGCGGTTGCGCCCGCGCGGCCCGGACAGCCAGGACAGTTGGTTCGATGCGCGCTGCGCCCTCGCCAATACGCGGCTCGCCGTCCAGGATCTGAGCAGCGCCGCGTCGCTGCCGATGCAGGCGCATGGTTTGGTGATCGCATATAACGGCGAGATTTATAATTTTCGCGAGTTGCGCGATGAATTGACGGCGGCGGGCCATGCCATCGCCAGCTCCGGCGATAGCGAGGTCCTGCTCGCCGGCTGGCAACACTGGGGCGAAGGATTGTTGCCGCGCCTCGCCGGCATGTTCGCCCTGGCGCTGTGGGACGCGGAGAAATCCGAATTGATCCTGGTGCGCGACCGCCTCGGCAAGAAGCCGCTGCTCTACAAAGCCGAAAGCGGGCGCTGCACTTTCGCCTCGGAGCTGGCGGCGCTTGAGACCCTCTTGGAGAGCAGGCCGGCGCTCGATCAACAGGCGCTCCGCATGCTGTTCACGCTGCGCTATGTGCCGGAGCCGCTCTCCATTGCCGAGGGCGTGCGCAAATTGCCGGCCGGACATTTGGCGCGGGTGACGGCGGCCGGCGTCGAGGAGCGCCGCTGGTACGATCCATTGGCCGGGCGCCCGCCGATCTATAGCGATCCGGCTGAAGCCGAGCAGGATCTGGTGCGGCATTTCGACGGTGCCGTGCGTCGCCGCCTGATCGCCGATGTGCCGCTCGGCGTGTTTCTCTCGGGCGGCATCGATTCGGCGCTGGTGGCGGCGTCGATGACGCGCGCCGGCGAGCGCGTGCGCTCCTTCACGGTCGGCTTTGCCGATGCGGCGGAATATTACGAGGAACGCCCCGCCGCCGAGCGCGTGGCCCGACATCTCGGCACCGAGCATATGGCGATCGAAATCTCACCCCAAGACGCGCGCGCCGCGATCGACGCGGTGTTTCTCGGCCTCGACGAGCCATTCGCCGATTCTTCCGCCGTGCCGGCATATCTCCTCGCCCGCGAGACGCGCCGCCACGTCACCGTGGCGCTTTCCGGCGACGGCGCCGATGAAGTGTTCGGCGGCTACCGAAAATATCAGGGCGAGCTGATGGCGGCGCGCTACCGGGCGCTGCCGGCGCTGCTGAGAAGCGGCTTGATCGAGCCCCTGGCGGCGGCGCTGCCGGAGCGCAAGTCGAGCCCTTTGCTCGAACGCACCAGGCGGCTGCGCCGTTTCACCCGCCATGCCGGCAAGGATGCGGTGGGCCGCCAGGCCGGCTGGATGCGGCTGATGGATGAGGGCGAATTGGAACGGCTGTTCGTCGCATCCGAGAGGGCGCCGGACCTTGAGCATATGGTGGCCGAGCTGCGCCGCGAGGCCGGCGACGACGATCCGCTCAACGCCATGCTGCATGCCGATACCCGTCTCGGCCTCGCCGGCGATATGCTGGTCAAGAGCGACCGCATGAGCATGGCCAACAGCCTCGAAGTGCGCTGCCCGTTTCTCGATCACCGCGTCGTCGAATGCGCCGAAGCTATGCCGGGCGCGTTCAAACTGGCGCCGGGAGAGGGCAAGCGGGTGCTGCGCCGCGCCTTTGCCGGGCGGCTGCCGAAAGAGGTGTTCGAGTTGCCCAAAAAAGGCTTTGAGATTCCCATCGCCGAATGGCTGACCGGCCCGCTCGACGAGCTGACGCGGCGCAGCATCGACGCTGATAGACTGCGCCGCCAGGGGATTTTCCGCGCCGAGCAGCCGCGCCGCTGGTATGCTGACCTCAAGGCGGGCCGGCGCGATTCATCGGAGAAGCTGTGGACGCTGATCGCCTTTCAGGCATGGTGCGAGAATTTCCGCCCCGATCTAGCGGCCTAACATCATGAAAATCTGCCAGCTCTGCGCCGTCGATTTCACCCTCTACCATTTCATTCTGCCGCTCATGCGCGCCGAACAGGCGGCCGGGCATGAGGTGGTCGGCGTGTGCTCGGACGGGGAGTGGCTGCATAAAGTCAGAGAGCAGGGCTTCCGCACGGTACCGCTTGCCATCGCGCGCAATCTCAACCCGCTGCGCCATTGGCTGAGCTATCACCGACTGGTGCGCCTGTTCCGCGAGGAGCGCTTCGACATGGTGCATGTGCACACGCCGATCGCGGCGTTGCTCGGCCGCCTCGCGGCGCGCCGCGCCGGCGTCGGGCGCATCGTCTATACCGCGCACGGCTTCTATTTCCATGAGCGCATGGCACCGTGCAAGCGCGCGCTCTTCATCGCCCTCGAAAAATGGGGCGGGCGCCATACGGATGTTCTGTTTACCCAGGCCGAAGAAGACGCCGCGAGCGCGCGCGGCCTTGGTCTGTGCCGGGGCGGCGTCATCGAGGCGATCGGCAACGGCGTCGATCCGGCGCGCTTTTCGCCGCCCGCCGCCGGCGGCGTCTCGGACGCGCGGGCCAGGCTGCGCGCCGAGTTGGAGACGCCCGAGGATGCCGTGGTGGTCATGATGACCGGGCGCATGGTGGCGGAAAAGGGCTACCCGGAACTGTTCGCCGCCATGGCCGGCCAGGACGCCATTCTGTGGGCCACCGGCGAACGGCTGGCCAGCGATCACGCCGCCGGGGTGAGCAGCGCCGCGCCGCCGGCCAATGTGCGCCTCCTCGGGCATCGCCGCGACGTGCCGGATTTGCTGCGCGCCGCCGATATCTTCACCCTGCCCTCGCACCGCGAAGGCATGCCGCGTTCGATTATCGAGGCGATGATGGTCGGCCTGCCGGTGATCGCCACCGATATCCGCGGTTCCCGCGAGGAAGTGGTGGCGGGCGAAACCGGCCTCCTGGTGCCGGTCGCCGATAAAATCGCCCTGGCGGGCGCGATTCGCGAGCTCTCCACCGATGCGGAGCGGCGCCGGCGAATGGGCGCGGCGGGGCGCCGCCGGGCGCTCGAACTCTATGACGAATCCAAAGTCATCCAGCGCCAGATGGAGCGGCTCGCCCTTATCTGACGGCGCCTGTGGCGCTTAATTCTTGGGAATTCGGCGCAGCGCCCATTTGATCACCGTTTCTTCGGCCTCGACCGGCCCGGTGATGATGACCTGCTCGGAGCGCCGGCGGGTCAGCCCGTCGCCCGTGTAAACGCTCTCGTTCAATCCGATGGTGCCGCCGGCGGCGCGTATTTGCCAGCCATTGCCGCTCGGCGGGCGCAGCAGCACCGAGCCGCCATCCTGCACCAGCGAGGCCTGCACATCGGGGTGCAGGTGGAAGCGTATGGCGAAGGAACGGCCGCCGCGATTGGCGGCATCGGCGCGCGTCAGAATGTCCTCGCCTCTGAGATTGTTGCCGTCGGGCGCGACGTATAGGCGGCGCCGGTGAATCAGGCCGAACGGCGCGCGGTAGCCGTCATGGCCCGCTTCGAGCCAGCTCGCGCCTTCCTGGTCCTCGCGCTGGCTCTCGATCCGGGATGGCCCGGCGCCGATGCTGCCATCGTCGAACAATTCGCATGAATTGGTGTCGTTCACCGTCAGCGTCGAATGGGCGGCGGTGGCGCGCAGCGCCTTGCGCCAGTCATCATCGTCGCCGCGCCAGGTGCCGCAATTGACGATCAGGCGCTCCTTGCCGGCGCTGAGTTCGAAGCTGAGCGTGCCGGCATGGACGCGCCGTCCGCATCTTGCCGGCGCGCCGAGATCGGCGATGAGCAGCGAGCGGCCGGCCTGAACGCGGCGGAAGCCGGTATGCGGCGCGTTGTCCTGGGCGCGCCCCTTGGCGGCGCATTGGGCGAGGACGAGATCGATCAGCCAGGGCTCGTTCTCGATCGAATCGTTAAACAGAGCCAGCGCGCCGTCGCCGTGGCGATAGGCGCGAAGCACAGGCGCCATGCGGTCGATGGCATTGTTGAGCGCTTCGGGCGCCGGCTGCCCGGCGGCGATGAGCGAGCCGCGTATGTCGATCAGGTGGCGCAGAACCGAGAGATGGGCCGACGGGCTGCGCTCGAAATGTCCGCCGTCGGGCAGTATCTGGCGGCTCAGTTCCGCCGCCAGCAATTTCAGCGCCTGCTGCGTGCGCCGCTCGCCTTCGGGCAGGCTGAGGCCGCTATAGAGCAGGCCCTTGTAGGCGAGCAGGCGTTCGGCGCCGTCCTCGCCGTTGCGCGCGGTGCGCGACAAATGGCGCGCCTGCAGGGCCAAACCGCGGAAAAAGCGCTTCGAAAACGACGAATCCGAATCCTTGAGGAGAAATTCGCCATGCGCCAGCCAGGCCGTCACCCGCCGGCCCAACAGATCGGGGCTCCACGGCCTGGGATCGATGGCGGTATGGAGGTCGAGCCAATGCAGCACCAGCTTGCGGGCGCGGGCGCGCGACGCCTGGGTGGCGAGGGCTTGCAAATCGCGCAGCCAGTCGAAGCTGTGCAGCTCGCGGAACCAGAATTCGCCGGCCTCGGTGTGGCGCCACGGCGGGCCGTCCTGGCTCACCCCCGGCCTCGGCCCGGCCGCGACGGTGACCTCCTGGCCGGCGAAGGCATAGCGGTTTTCCAGCAGCGCGCTGCCCCTGCTGGCATCGCCCGGCAGCATGTCGGCCGGTTGCAGCAGCAGCCTGTCCGGCGCCCGGCCGCCGAGCGTCAGGCGGTAGGCCGAACTGGCGTAGCCCATACCCTTTAGCCTGTCGACCACGCCGCCGAGCGCGGTTCCGCCGGCGGGATTCTTGCGGCGGCCGCGCGCCACGGCGGCTACCCTCCCGAAGCGGCGGCCCTCGGCGCGCCGCGCAAGGCGGCGATATTGTCGCCATAGTCACCGCCGGAGAATGTCGCCGAGCCGGCCACCAGCACGTCGGCGCCGGCGGCGATGGCCTGCGCCGCATGTCTGTTGTTGATGCCGCCATCGACCTCTAAATCGATGGCTCGGCCCGAGGCGTCGATGCGGGCGCGCAGTTCCTTGATCTTGTCGATCTGGCCGGCGATAAAGGATTGGCCGCCGAATCCCGGATTGACCGTCATCACCAGCACCAGATCGAGCTCGCCGAGGAGCGGCTGCACGGCCTGCGCCGGGGTGCCGGGATTGAGCGCGACGCCGGCTTTCTTGCCGAGCGCCTTGATGTGCTGAACCGTGCGGTGCAGATGGGCGCCGGCCTCGGCGTGAACGGTGAGGATGTCGCTACCGGCCTCGGCGAACGCGGCGAGGTAGGCATCGGCCGGCGAGATCATCAGATGGACGTCGAACGGCAAATCGCTGTGCGGACGCAGCGCCCGCACGATGTCCGGGCCGATGGTGATGTTGGGCACGAAATGGCCGTCCATCACATCGATATGTATCCAGTCCGCGCCCGCCTCATCGACGGCGCGGACCTCTTCGCCGAGGCGCGCGAAGTCCGCCGATAGGATGGAGGGAGCGATTCGCACAGCCTGTTGCATGCCCAGTTTCGTAGCAGCTTAGAAGGTGCGCCGCAAGCGCGCGGCATAGAAGCCGTCCATGCCGCCGGACTCGGCCAAATGACAGGGCAGGGTGCGCAAATCGCCGGCCGGCGTGAGCGCCTCGGCGCGGCCGCCGACCTCGCTGGCGGCGATGGCGACGCGCTCCGCCGCGGCACCCGAGGCGAGAAATTTTTCGATCCGCCACGGCCCCTCGGCGGGCTCCAGCGAGCATACCGCATAGACCAGCAAGCCGCCCGGCTTGACCATTTCGAGCGCCGCTTCGAGCAGGCGCGCCTGCCTCGCGGCGAGCGCGGTCACGTCCTTCGCCTGGCGCCGCCACATGATATCCGGATGGCGGCGGATGGTGCCGGTGGCGCTGCACGGCGCATCCAAGAGGACAGCGTCGGCCAAATCCTTCGGGCGCCAGGTTTCGCCGTCGGCCTCGATGATTTCCGCTGTCAGACCGAGGCGATCGAGATTGTGTCGCAGGCGGGCAAGGCGGGCGGGCGAGCGGTCGAGCGCCCGCACATGGGCGCCGGCCGAAGCGAGCTGCGCGGTCTTGCCGCCGGGCGCGGCGCCGATCTCGATGATATGCTGCCCCGCTACGGTGCCGAGCAGCACCGCCGGCAGGGCGGCGGCGATATCCTGCACCCACCAGGCGCCCTCTTCGTAACCGTCGAGCGCTTCGACCGCGCCGGCGCGCTGGAGGCGGAGCGTGCCGCCCGCCATCAGCTCGGCGCCGAGGCGCGCCGCCCAGGCCGGCGCCGCCTGTTTGACGCTGAGGTCGGTCGGCGGCTCGGCCAGATGGGCGCCGGCGATGGCGCGGCAGCATTGCTCGCCGTAACAGTCCGACCAGCTTTGCCACAGCCAATCGCTGCAGTTGAGGCGCGCCGCATCCTGCTTGCCGAGCAGCGCCGCGCCTTGCGTGGCGAGCCGGCGCAGCAGCGCGTTGACCAAGCCCTTCAGCGCCGCGTGGCGCGATTTGGCGGTGAGCGCGACGGCGCCGTCGACCGCCGCATGGGCCGGCGTGCCGAGGAACAGAAGCTGGGCCGCGCCGAGGCGCAGGATATCGCGCACCGGCGCGCGGCGCGCCGGCAGCGGCTTTTCCAGCAGGCCGTCGATGGCGCTGTCGATCTGGCCGAGGCGGCGCAGCGTGGTCAGCAGCAGCAGGCGGGCGAAGGCGCGGTCGCGCCCCGTCATGGCGGCAAAGGCGGCTTGCCTGTCGAGCGCTTCGGCGAGATGGCGGCCCTTTCGCAGCACCGCGTCGAGGGCGCTCAGCGCAACCGCGCGGCTCGCCGATGGCGGCGCGGGCGGGCGGGATTTGCGGGTCGGCGGCATGTCCCGTGCTTATACCCATTTTCGCCTTTGTTTCGAAGTGACGGATTTTGCCCTGGCGGTGGGCGGCGGCGCGCGCTAAGCATTAGGAATGAAGCGAGCCAAGCCAGACACCGCGCCCGCCACCACCGCCGACGAGCCGGCCGAAGCGCCGCAAACAGCGGCGGCGAAGGCGGCCAAAAAGAGCAAGGCCGCGCAAACGACCTCGCCTGACGCCGCCCCGGCGCCCGAAGTCGGCGGCCGCGACGGCCCCGACCCGACGCGCTTTGGCGATTGGGAAAAAAACGGCCGCTGCGTCGATTTCTGAATTCATGGCGCCCTTTGAAGGCGGCCATGATGGCGGGCCGAGGGCCTTTGTCGGGTCAGAATGTTCTTGCTTTATTCCAGCTATTGCGGGTATTATCTCCTATAGGTTGATTTTCTATACGGGTATAAAATAGTTTTTCTCGCAGGATGCAGAATTTTCTCGTGCTGAATAAATTAAAAGAGATATTTTCTCGTGTCTTGCCGGCGCTATTTTTATTTGGCGTTCTGTTGACGGCGGCGCCGCTGTCGGCGCGCGAATCCCTGCCCGGGCCGGTGCCGGCGACCGTTCTCAGGGTGATCGACGGCGATTCGCTGGTCGTGCGCGCGACGATTTGGCTGGGCCAGGAGGTCGAGACGGTGGTTCGCCTGCTCGGCGTCGATACGCCGGAGCTGCGCGGCGCCTGCGGCGAGGAACGGGATTTGGCGGCGCTCTCGCGCGACCTCACCGCCGAGCTCGCCGGCGCCGGCGCCGAAATCAGCCTCAGCGACATCCAGTTGGGAAAATTCGCCGGACGGGTGTTGGCGCGCGTGGTGACGGCGGCGGGCGTCGATATCGGCCAGGCGTTGATCGATGCCGGCCTGGCGCGCGCCTATGGCGGCGGGCGGCGCGCCTCCTGGTGTTTGCAAACCGGCTCCGGCGGCGAGCCGTCCTGATACGCCGCTCAGGCTTTTATCGGCCGGCAAACGCCTAATTCGCCGCAATAATGCCGCAATTTACGCTATAGTTGCGCGTCGAACGTGGTATTGCCGAGGAGCCCAGGCGTGACCCCAACGATTGCCGTCGTCGATGACGACCGGAATTTGCTCACTTCGGTGACGATCGCCCTCGAATCGGAAGGATTCGATGTGCGCGCGCATGGCGACGCGGTGGAGGGGTTGCAGGATATTTTGAGCTGTCCGCCGGATCTCGCCATCCTCGACATCAAGATGCCGCGCATGGATGGCCTGGAAGTGCTGCGCCGCCTGCGCCGGCAAAGCGATGTGCCGGTTATTTTCCTCACCTCTATGGATCAGGAGGCGGACGAATTGGAAGGCCTGCGGCACGGCGCCGACGATTACGTTTCCAAGCCGTTTTCGCTGCGCCTGTTGATCGAGCGCATCCGTGCGGTGATGCGCCGCAACATGCCGCCGGGCGGTGCGATGGCGGGCGCCGACGGCGCCGAGGAAGCGGAGCCGGCGCTGGTGCGCGGCGGCCTGGTGCTCGATACGGGGAGGCATGCCTGTACATGGAACGGCGAGCAGGTCATTCTTACGGTAACCGAGTTTTTGCTGCTCAAGGCGCTGGCGCTCCGGCCCGGCCATGTGAAAAGCCGCAACCAATTGATGGATGCAGCTTATGACGATCAAACCTATGTCGACGACAGAACCATCGACAGCCACATCAAGCGCATCCGGAAAAAATTCAGAGCCGTCGATTCGGCCTTCGCCCATATCGATACCCTCTATGGTGTCGGTTACAAATTCACCGAGGGCTGAGGATTCGCCCGGTGAGACGGCGCCAGCCGCCCCGGCGCCTGGGCAAGCGGCAAAGCGCAAACGCCGGCGGCGCTTTCCCACCGCCTCGCTCACGGCGCGCATTCTCGCCATCAACGTGCTGGCGCTGGCCATCGTGGTTGTCGGATTCCTCTATCTCGACCGCTATCAGAGCGATCTCTTCGATGCCAAACTGGCCGGTCTTGCCCGCGAAGGCGCCTTGATCGCCGGCGCGCTCGGCGAAAGCGTGGTGCCGCTCCCCGACAGCGAGAAGGGCTGGCTCGATCCCGCCTTGGCCGGGCCGCTCATTCAACGCCTCGCCGTGCCGCCCGGCACCCGGGTTCGCCTGTTCGATACCGAGGGTGCCCTGATCGTCGATTCGCTGTTTCTCCCCGGCGCCCATGTAGAGAGCCGGGAATTGCCGCCGCCGCCCGCCGCCGGCGCGCTCGGCCGCGCCGCCATCGCCGTCCATGACTGGGTCGTCGAGCATTTGCCGCCGCGCACCCGGGTGCCGCGCCAATCCGAGCCGGCGCGGCCGCGGGCGGCGGATTTTCCCGAAGCCGCGGCGGCGCTCGAAGGCGCCAGCGCCGGCACCATCCGCGAGACCGAAGAGGGCGTGCTCATCGCCGTCGCGGCGCTGCCGGTGCAGCCGCTCCGGCGCATCCAGGGCGCGCTGATGATATCGAGCGGCGCCGAGGATGTGGTGCGCAGCGTGCGCGATGTGCGCTTTGCCATTCTCGAGGCCTTCGCCGTCGCCCTGGCGATCACGGTGCTGCTCTCGCTCTATTTCGCGCGCACCATCACCCGCCCGGTGCGCCGTTTGGCGGAAGCGGCGGAGCGGGTGCGCGCCGGCAGCGGGCGCCAGGTTTCGATTCCCGATTTTACCGCGCGGCGCGACGAGATCGGCGGCCTGTCGCGGGCGCTGGGCGAGATGACGCAAGCGCTCTGGGTGCGCATGGACGCGATCGAGGTTTTCGTCGCCGATGTCGCGCATGAGATCAAGAACCCGCTCTCCTCGCTGCGCAACGCGGTCGAGACGGCGCGCCGCGTGCGCGATCCGGCAAAGCGCGACAAGCTCTTGGATATCGTCGCCCAGGACGTCACCCGCCTCGACCGCCTATTGAGCGAGATCGCCGATGCGTCCCGCATCGATACAGAAATGTCGCGCGCCGAGCCGCGCGCCGTCGATATCGGCGCCGTGTTGACGGCGCTGGTCGAGATGCAGCGCCCGGCGTTCACCGCCGAGGGCCTCAGTCTCACGCTCGATCTGGCCGGCGGCGAGCCGTTGACGGTCTATGCGGTCGAGGATCGGCTGGTGCAGGTTTTCCAGAATTTGCTCAGCAACGCACGGTCGTTCAGCCCGCGCGGCGGCGAGATCGCCATTCGCGCGGCGCCGGCCGAGGGCGAAATCCGCATCGATATCGACGACCAGGGCATGGGCGTTGCCGAGGATTTGCGCGAGGCGATATTCGACAGATTCTACACGCTCAGGCCCGAGGGCGAGCCGTTCGGCGCCCATTCCGGCCTCGGGCTCAGCATCTCGCGGCAAATCATCGATGCCCATGGCGGCGCCATCCGCTGCACCGACCGGCGGGCCGAGGACGGCGGCAGCGCCGGCGGCGCGCGCTTTACGGTTCGTTTGCCGAGCGCCGGCAAGGGGGAGGGGTGATGCCGGCGGCGTCGGCCTTCACGTGATGCCGGCGGCGTCCGCCTTAACAATGGCGAAAATTATTGCCGCGCTGGCTTCGCTTGCCGCACTGCTCATGATCCTGGCCGCCGAGACCCGGGCGGCACCGCCGGCGCTCGAGGTTCCGGTCGCCTGCGATCTCGGCCGCGATTGCTTCATCCAGTTTTATGTCGACCGCGATGCCGGCCCGGAGGTCGCCGACTACCAATGCGGCGGGCTCAGCTATGACGGCCATAAGGGCACCGATTTCCGCCTTGCCGACCTGCCCGCCATGCGCCGCGGCGTTGTCGTGCGCGCCGCCGCCGCCGGCACGGTGCGCGCGATTCGCGATGGCGAGCCGGACATCAGCGCCGACGAAAGCACGCGCCAACTCGCCGGCAAGGAGGCGGGAAACGCCGTCGTCCTGGTGCATGACGAGGGCTGGGAGACGCAATACAACCATCTCATGAAGGGCAGCATCACCGTTCAGAGAGGCCAAAGGGTCGGCGCCGGTGAGGCGCTCGGCCTGATCGGCCTTTCCGGCAATTCCACGTTTCCGCATCTTGAGTTCACCGTGCGCCATGACGGCAAAACCGTCGACCCTTTCGGCGCCGGCGATTCACCGGCCTGTGCCGGCGGCGGCGAACGGCTGTGGACGGCGGCGGCGGAAAAGCAACTCCCCTACCTGCCGGGCGCCGTGTTGCTGGCCGGTTTCGCGGCGCAAATTCCCGAACGCCGCGCCGTCCGCGCCGGCGCGCAGCGCGCGCGCGAGCTCTCCAGGCTGGCGCCGATATTGATATTTTGGGTCGATATGTTCGGCCTTGCCGCCGGCGATGCTGAGCGTTTTCGCATCGTCGCGCCGGATGGCACGGTGATCGCCGAACGCCAGCAGCGGCTCGACAAGGCCGTGCATCAGCATTTCGATTCGATCGGCAGGTTGCGGCCCGGCACGGGCGCATGGCCGGCGGGGGTTTACCGCGGCGAATATCTGCTGTTCCGCACCGTCGATGGCGAGAGCCGGCCGCTGCTCGGCGCCGTGCGCGAAGTTACACTTCGTTGAGACTAGTGGGCGCTGACCGGCTCCAACCCGTGCTGGCGCGCCGCCGCAAAAGCGACCTCGCGATCGTCGGCGACGCCGACGATCTCGCTCGCGCCGTCCAAAATGACGTAGCGCAGTTTGCCCTCGAAGCTGCGGCGGTCGATATAGACGATATTGGATTCGCCGAGGCCGGCCAGGGTTGCCGGCAAATCCAGGGGATGGTCCGCTTTGATGCTCATGAGGCGCCACTCCTTGCCCGGGTCCGGTCGCGGCCGGCTTCGAACAATTGCGTTTTCTTGCCGCGCTTTGCCGCGTTGCGCTTGATTTCGATGGTGCGCACGGTTTGCGCCGGCACCGGCTGCACCAAATCGATGTTCAGGAGTCCGTTGTCGAGCGCCGCGCTGTCCACTTCGATGGTCTCGGCGAGCAGGAATGTGCGGTGAAAACGCCGCGCCGCGATGCCGCGGTGCAAATATACGGCGTCCGCGTCGTCCTGCTGGCGGCCGTGGATGTGTAGCTGGTTCTGTTCCACCGTCACCGACAGCTCTTGTTCGCTAAACCCCGCCACCGCCAGGCTGATGCGCAGGCGGTCGTCTCCCACCTGCAGGATGTTGTAGGGCGGATAGCCGTCATTGGAATTCTTCGCGACGCGTTCGAGAATCTGTTCGAGATGTTCGAAGCCGAGCAGAAGCGGGCTGTTGAACGGCGATAATCGCGTCATCGTCGGCACTCCTCCTGGCGAGCGAGTCAATCGACGACAAGACCGCTGGCCGCGCATTCTGTTGTTTGGCCGGTGCGCGGCGCGGTCTCACCTCAGGCCGGCCCGGCAATTCGGCGCCGCCTGCACCAGCAATATGGGTATTTACGGGCCATATTCAATATGCCGGCGCGCCGCGCCGGGCTATTATCGGCGCTGGAGAATCGAATGCGGCGAAATTTTGAAATTTTTTGTTTGCGGCGCGCCGGCGCGGCGCTTGCCGTGGCGGGCCTGTTGCTTGCCACTACGGCCGGTGGGATGGCCGCATGGCCACCCTTGAGTGCGCCCGCCGGGCACGCCTATCTGACGCCGGCCGCGCTCGGCGATAGCGAGATCGACGCCGAATCCAAGACCGGGCGCTACAGCCTTCTGGTGCGCCAGATTCAGCTCCGTCTGGCCGAGCTCGGCCTCTATGGCGGGCGCATCGGCGGCGTCATGTCGGCCGAGACGGCGGAAGCCATCCGCACCTATCAACGCTTCGCCAATCTGCCCGTCGACGGCAAGCCGACGCATGAGCTGCTCGAAAATCTCACTTCCGCCGCCGGCCAGGCGCAGCATCTTCTGCTGCGCCTCGACCGTGCCCAGGAGGATCAGATCGAACAGGCCCGGGGCGTGCTCGAACAGGCCTTCGGGCCGGACTGGGCGGTCGAGGCGGGCGCCGTGGTGGTCGGCGCGACGCCCGATCTGGCGGCGCTGAAGGCGCGCGCCGAACGCTGCTACAGCGCTCCCGAGCCGGCCTGTCTGATCGTCGAGGCCGAGGTCGCGGCGGAGAGCGTCGAGAAGGACAATCTGCGCGATTGGGCGTTGAGCGATATCACCCAGGCGCAGGCCCGCATCGGCCAGTCCGAGGAAGCGCTCAGGGTGGCGCGCGCGATCAGCGATCCGCGCTCGGTAATCGCCGCGTTGAGCGGCATCGCGGTGGCGCTGGCCCGTGCCGGGCGCACCGAGGAAGCCCTGGCGGCGGCCCAGCAGGTGCCGAATACGGCGCTCCGCGACAAGGCCTTGCGCGCCGTCGCCGAGGGCCAGCTCGCCGCCGGACGGCCGGATTTCGCCGAAGCCACGGTGTCGCTCATCGAAGCGCCGCATGAGCGGCTGCCGACCCTGGTCTCGACCGCGCACAGCTATCTCGCCTTTGGCCATGACGAGGTGGCGCATGGCCTGGCCCTGGAGGCCGAGCGCCTGGCCTATTCGATCGAGGCGGATCTGTTTCGCGAATGGGCGCTGAGCGAGATGGCTTCGCTGATGGCCGCCGTCGGCGAAGGCGCCAAGGCCAATACGCTGATCGCCCAGATCGGCTCGGCCAAGAACCGCGTGCAGGCGCTGTGCGATATCGTCATTGCCGAGCTTCGCGGCGGTCGTGAGGTGCGCGCGCGCCAGACCCTGGATGTGGCGCGCGCGACGTTGGCGGCGATTGCCCGGCCGGCGGAACGGCAGCAGGCGCGCGCCTGCCTGGCTTCGTCCTACGCCTCTCTGGCGGAGTTCGAGGAGGCCCTGAAGCAGGTGCGCGGGATCGAGCTCGGCTATACCCATTCCTTCGTCCTCAGCCGCATCGTGCTGGCCATGGCGCGGAGCGGCGACGCGGCGGAGGCGGAGCGCCTGGCCGAGACCATTCAGGACGAAAAACTGCGCATCAGCACTTTCGTGACGATGAGCGGCATCGCGCGCAAGCGCGGCAAGGCTAGGGCGGCGGCAGAGCTCGGCGCGCGCGCCATGGGGCTCGCCCGCGAACTGAAAATTCCGCTCGACATGGCCTTCGTGCTCGCCGATTTGGCAACCGCGCAAGCGGCGGCGGGCGACGGTGAGGCCGCCCGCGCGACGCTCACCGAGGCGGTCGGCATCGCCGCCAAGATCATCGACCCCTGGGCACGCGCGCGCGCCCTCAGCAAGGCGGCGAGCGCGCTGGTCGCGATTGATGGAATCTGAGATCTTGCCATGACCTCGCCGGGGCCGGCGCCGGGCGGCGGCGGCTGGATGCGCCCGCCGGTCGAGGCGGCGCTGTTGATGGTCTTCACCTGCGCCTGCTTTGCCGGCATGTCGGCGCTCATCCGCGATCTCTCGAGCGCCATATCGCCGTTTGAAATCGCCTTTTTCCGCAACGCCATCGGCCTTATCTTTCTGTTGCCGGTGATGTGGCGGCTGGGCTTCGAGATACCGCGCGGGCCGGTGCTCAAATCCTACGCCATCCGCGCGGTGATCGGCATTAGCGCCATGTGGGTGTGGTATTCGGCGCTCGAATTCACCCCTCTGGCCGAGGCCATCACGCTCAACTTCACCGTCGCCCTGTGGATGATTCCGGTGGCTATTCTGCTGTTGGGCGAGAAGGTCGGCATGCGCCGCTGGGGCGCCACCATCGTCGGTTTTTGCGGCGTCCTCATCGTCATGCAGCCGGGCGCGGAAACCGTCGGCCTGGACAGCCTGCTGGCCGTATTCGCGGCCCTGTTGTTCGCCATTTCGATGGCCCTGGTGCGCCTCCTGGCGCGCAGTCAAAGGCCGATCGCCATCGTCTTTTACATGAACCTGCTGATGACGCCGCTGTCGCTCGGGCCGGCCATCGCTTTTTGGACGATGCCCGATCCGAGCCAATTGGGATGGCTATTCGTTATCGGCTCGCTGGCCATCGTCGCCCATTTCTCGATGGCGCGGGCGCTGTCGCTGGTCGAGGCGTCGTCGGTGGTGCCGCTCGATTTCACCCGCCTGCCGTTCGCCGCCGTGATCGGCTATTTTGCCCTTGGCGAGGTGCCGGATGTGTGGATCTGGCCGGGCGCGGCGCTGATCGCCGCCAGCGCTATCTATATCGCGCGCCGCGAGGCGCAATTGCAGCGCGTCGCCGGTGGATTCTAGCCGCATGCATCTGCTATGTAACCACAGCGCGGACGCGCGAATAATAAGAGGAGACGAAAGATGGAAATAAAAGGCCAGACGGCTTTTGTCACGGGCGGCGCATCGGGGCTCGGAGAGGCGACGGCGCGCATGATGGCGGCGGCCGGGGCGACGGTCGGCGTGCTCGACATGAACGAGGAATTGGCGCAAAAAGTGGCCAATGAGCTGGGCGGCGCGGCGGCCGTGTGCGATGTTTCCGACGCCGCCAGCCATGAGGCGGCGATGGCCAGCCTGCGCCAGGCGATCGGCCCGGCGCGCATCTTCATCGCCTGCGCCGGCATCGCCACGGGCGCCAAGCTGGTGACCCGGGACGGCGATCCGACGCCGCTCGACAGGCTGACAAAAGCGATCCAGGTCAATCTCATCGGCACCATAAATTCGCTCCGCCTGGCCGCCGCCGACATGGCCGGCCTGGCGCCGCTCGACGATGGCGAGCGCGGCGTCATCGTCACCACCTCCTCGATCGCCGGCTTCGAAGGGCAGATCGGGCAGGGCGATTATTCGGCCTCCAAGGGCGGCGTCGCGGCGACGGCGCTTACCTTCGCGCGCGAATTGGCGCGCGAGGGCATCCGCGTCAACTGCATCTCGCCCGGCCTGATGGACACGCCGATGATGGACGGCCTGCCCGACGAGGTGCGCCAATCGCTGATCGAAACGACGGTCTATCCCAAGCGTCTCGGCCATGCCGGCGAATACGCCGCGCTGGCCAGGCACATCGCCGAAAACCGCTATATCAACGGCACCGTGATCCGCCTCGACGGGGCGCTGCGTATGGCGCCGAGATAGCATCGCATGGCTGACGGCGGCGCGACGGCGCCCGATGCCGGCGATATCGAGAAGATCGCCGCCGCGGCCTATCGGACGATCCCCAAAGTGCTGCGGCTGCGCGCCGACGAACTGCGCATCCGGGTCGAGGAATTTCCCGACCGGGAGGTCATGCGCGAGATGGCGCTGGAGACGCCGTTCGATCTCCTCGGCCTCTATCAGGGCGTGCCGTTCGGCGACAAGAGCGTCAGCGATGTGCGCCACGATATCGATATGATCTTCCTCTACCGCAGGCCCTTGCTGGACTATTGGGTGGAGAGCGGCGAGCGCCTCGAAGACGTCGTGCGCCATGTGCTGATTCACGAAATCGGCCATCATTTCGGCTTCTCGGACGATGACATGGAGCGCATCGAGAGGGGCGGTTAATCCTCGCCGCCAATGAGCGGATAGCTCGCCTCGATGCGGTGCAACGCACCTTCAGGCCGAAGGTGGCTCGAATAGAGGTGAAATTCGGTCACGGCAAAGGGCTCGGTGTGAAACAGCGCGTGGCTGGCGAGGAAATCGGCGGTGCGCGCCGCCGATGCGCCGCGCTTGAAACGGGCGAGGGTGATATGGGCCGCGAATTTGCGGTGCTCCGGCTCGAGGCCAAGCGCATCCAGCGCCGCCGTCACCTGATCGCGCAGGCGCAGCAGCAGGGGCTCGGCTTCGACTCCGGCCCATAATATCCTGGCCGGGCCGCGCGGCGGAAAATAGCCGACGCCCTTGAGCGCGAGATCGAAGGTGGGCGCCGCGATCTCGGCGAGGGCGAACTGGATGTCGCGCAACAATCCGTCATCGGCATCGCCGATAAAGCGCAGCGTCAGGTGGAAGGGGGCGCTGTCGGCCCATTTCGCGCCGCTCACGCCCTGGCACAGGCCGACCAGGCGGTCGTTGACGGCGGGCGGCGTATCGAGGGCGACGAAAAGGCGATGCATCGCGCTCATGTTACCCGCAAATCGCGCTGAATCGATGCGCTAAAACCATCTCAAATGTTGAAAAAACGCGTTTTCGGCCTTATATAGGCAGCAGGAAATCCGAAATTGATGTGAGGACATATTCCATGGCCACCGGCTCGGAACGTCGCCCGTTCGGCACCACACTGACACAGACCCAGGTCGATGAGGGTCTGCGCAAATACATGCTGCGCGTCTATAACTATATGGGCTCGGGCCTGGCGCTGACCGGCATCGTCGCCTATGTCGTCGCCCATACCGGGCTCTATCAGGCGCTGTACGGCTCGGTTATCGGCTTTATCGTCATGCTCGCGCCGCTCGGCATCGTCTTCTTCATGGGCGCCAAAATCAAAACCATGAAACCGAGCACGGCGCAGACGCTGTTCTGGGTGTTCTCCGTTCTGATGGGCGCGTCGCTGTCCTACGTGTTCCTCACCTATACGGCGACCAGCATCGTCCGCGTGTTCTTCATCACCGCCGCCACCTTCGGCGCCATGAGCCTTTACGGCTACACCACCAAGCGCTCCCTGGCGCGCTGGGGCTCGTTCCTGTTCATGGGGCTGATCGGCGTCATCATCGCCATGGTGGTAAACATCTTCATGCAGTCCGAGTTCTTGTATTACGCCATCTCGGTCATCGGCGTTCTCGTCTTCACCGGCTTGACCGCCTATGACACGCAGCGCATCAAGGAATCATACGTCGAATCGGATGGCCAGGCCGTGATGACCAAAAAAGCCATCATGGGCGCGCTCAACCTCTATCTCAATTTCATCAACCTGTTCCTCATGCTGCTGCACCTGTTCGGCGGGCGCGAATAGCGGGCGGACGGAGCGCGACGAAAACACCCGGCGTTCGGCGCCGGGTGTTTTTTGTCTGGCGGAGAGGTGGGATGAGCAATTGGATCTGGGGCGGCGTTGCGGCGGCGCTGGGCGCCTATGGTTTGGTGCTCGGCGGCGCCTTCGCCGGCCAGCGCCGGCTGCTATATTTCCCCTCTTCGGAGCGCCCGAGCCCGGCGCTGAGCGGCGTGCCGGAGATGGCCGAGGTGTCGCTGGCCACGGAAGATGGTCTGGCGCTCTTGGCCTGGCACCGCCCGCCGGCCGACGCGGCACTCCCCACGCTGGTTTATTTTCACGGCAATGCCGGCCATATCGGCATGCGCGCCGACAAGGTGCGGCCCTATCTCGATGCCGGTTTCGGGGTGCTGCTCACGACCTGGCGCGGCTATAGCGGCAATCCGGGCAGGCCCGACGAGGCCGGGCTCTATCGCGACGGCCGCGCCGCCCTGGACTATCTGCGCGAAGCCGGCGCGGCGCCGGGCGACATCGTGCTTTACGGCGAATCGCTCGGCGCCGGAATCGCCGTTCATCTGGCCGTGGAGCGCGCACCCGCCGCGTTGGTGCTGGAAGCGCCGTTCAGTTCGGTCGCCGACGTCGCCCAGGCGCGCCTGCCGTTGCTGCCGGTCAAGCCGCTCATTCTCGACCGCTTCGATTCGAGGCGCAAGATCGCCCAAGTGGCGGCGCCGCTTCTGATCGTTCATGGCGGGCGCGACGGCACCATACCGCTGCGCTTCGGGAAGCGGCTGTTCGCCGCCGCCGGCGAGCCCAAAAAGCTGAAAATATATCCCGAGGCCGGGCATAACGATCTCTACGAGCATGGCATGGCGGCCCTGGTCATCGATTTTCTTGGCGCCGCGCTCGAGTTTTCGTAATTGCGATACCCCGGCGCCCCGTTGCTGCGCTATACTCGCCCGGCGTTCCGCCAACAACCGCCGCCATATCTTATCCGTCGATGATCATCAGCTGCCCCTCTTGCGCGACACGCTACCGCCTCGGGCCCAACGCGCTGGGGCGGGCGGGCCGCGAGGTGCGCTGCGCCAAATGCGGGCATCGCTGGCATCAGCCGGCACCGGCCGAACGCATCGAGCCGGTCGAAATCCCGGCCGGCGCGATCGCCCCGGCGGCGCCGGTCGGGGTAATCGGAAAATTGTCGGTGGCGAATTTGCCCCTGGTGCCGACAGTGATGCTGTTCGCCGCCGGAACCTCGCTCGGCCTGACATTCTCGCTCAACCGCATCGCCATCACCAGCGGCATTCCCTTCATTCCCTACGTGTTCTGGCAGGCGCTCGGCGCCGGGCTGCTGTTGCTGGCCCTGTCGTTCATCCTGCGCCGCCCGCCCGGCCTGACGCTCGGCCACTTCAAGGTATACGCAATGTTCGGCTCGATCGCCATGGCGGCGCCGCTGCTGGTGTTGAACTTCGTCGCCGCCAAGCTGCCGGCCGGCGTGGTCGGGCTGCAGCAAACCCTGGTGCCGATGCTGACCTATGCCTTCGCGTTGATGCTGCGCGTCGAAAAGGCGAACGCGATCAAATTGATCGGGCTCGGGGTCGGCCTTGGCGCCGTTCTCGTGGTCGTGCTGCCGCAGACCAGCCTGCCCTCGCCCGACATGGCGATCTGGGTGCTGGTCTCGTTCCTGACGCCGCTCTGCTACGGCATCGCCAATGTGACGATCTCGCTGATGCGCCCGCCGCAATCCACCTCCGTTGCGCTGGCCGCCGCCATATTACTGACCGCCTCCATCTATATGGGCCTGGTGATGCTGGCAACGGGTGAGTGGTGGTGGTTCGGAGCCGGTGCGCCCGTCGCCGGCGGCCTCGATTCCAGCGAGTGGTGGTGGTTCGAGAGCGGTGCGGGCGGCCTCGGCCCCGGCGAGTGGTCGCTGATCGCGGTCGTGCTCATCAATGCTTTTTTCTTCTGGCTGCTGCTTGAGATTATCCGCCTTGCCGGGCCGGTGTTCTTCTCGGTGCAGAATTATGTCGCCACGTTGGCCGGCATTGCCTGGGGCATCCTGTTTCACAGCGAAGCGCACAGCCTGTGGATATGGCTGGCGCTGGTGCTGCTTTTCTTCGGCCTCGCCCTGGTTATCGTCGGCAGCCTGAGGGCCGAGGCCAGGCGCTGATCTCCGTCACGGCTATAATTTTTTCAAATAGGGTGGAACAAAGGGGAATCGGCATGGCGATGACATCGGATAGCGGGCGCGGGATGACCGCCGAAGAGCGCGATGAATTTCTCACCACGGGCGCAATATTTGCCAAAATCGCCACCACGATGGCGGATGGCTGGCCGGTGCTGAGCCCGGTCTGGTTCGACTGGCTTGCCGACGACCAGGCCTTCCTGGTGGTCAGCAAGGAACGCACGTCCATGGTGCAAAACTTGCGCCGCGATGCGCGTTGCGGCCTCCTCGTCGACAACCCGACGACGCCCTATAAGCGGGTCAGCGTGCAGGGCGAGGTGACGTTTCTGCCCGCTGATTTCGATTGGATTACGCCGGCGCGGCGCATGGCGGAGCGCTATCTCGGCGCGCCCGGGGTGGCCTACGCCGAATCAACCTTCGGCTTCCCGCGCGTGCCGTTTTACGTGATTGCGCGAAAGTTCACGACCTGGAACGGCGAGGGATTCGACCGCACCTTCACGGCGCAAACCAACTGGCACGAGGCGCGGCCTTAACGCTACTCGACGGTCCAGGTGTGGCCGCTTTGCAGCAGGCTGTTGAGGCCCTTGGCCGGCTTCTTTTCCTTGGCTTCCTCGATTTGCCGCATCACCGCGGCTTCGTAACTTTCCGTCGGGTCGCAATAGAGCACGCCGATGGCGACGGGAAATTCCGGCGCCTCCATGCGCGCCAGCCAGCCGGCCAGGGTGCGATTGGTCTCGTCATGCACCAGCACGTCGTCGAGGGTAATGCCGTTCTCGCCGACGGTGACCACTTCGAGGGCGAGGATATCGCGGTTGACGCGAATGCCCTTATTACCGCTTGCGCCGAAGATCAGCGGCTGGCCGTGTTCGACATGGAGTTGGGTGTCGGGCGCCGTCTTTTTCTCGCCGAAGGCCGAAAAGGCGCCGTCATTATAGACGATGCAATTCTGGAAAATTTCGACGAAGGAGGCGCCCTTGTGGTCGTGCGCGCGTGTCAGCACCTTGGGCATATGCTTCTGATCGGTATCGACCGAACGCGCGACGAAGCGGGCACCGGCGCCGAGCGCCAGCGAGGTCGCCATCACCGGATGGTCGAGCGAGCCCATCGGCGTCGAGGGCGAGAGCGTGCCCTCGCGCGAGGTCGGCGAATATTGCCCCTTGGTGAGGCCGTAAATCTCGTTGTTGAACAGGAGAATATTGAGGTCGACATTACGCCTCAGCACATGCAGCGTGTGATTGCCGCCGATCGAAAGCATGTCGCCGTCGCCGCCGACCACCCAGACGTCCAATTCCGGGTTGGCCAGTTTGACGCCGGTGGCGATCGCCGGGGCGCGGCCGTGTATGGTGTGGAAGCCGTAGGTCGCCATGTAATAGGGAAAGCGCGCGGCGCAGCCGATGCCTGAGACGAACACCACATTCTCGGTCGGCGTGCCGATCTCGGCCAGGGCTTTGCGCACCGATTTGACGATGGCGTAATCGCCGCAGCCCGGGCACCAGCGAATTTCCTGGTCCGAGGTGAAATCCTTGGCGCTCAGATGCGCCGCCGTCGCGCTATCGTTCATCTCATTTCTCCAGGCTGGCGCGGATGCCGTCTTCGATTTCCGAAATCCGGAACGGTTTTCCGGTCACCTTGTGCAGGCCTTGCGCTTCGATCATGAAGCGGTCGCGCACCATGGTGGTGAGCTGGCCCATATTCATCTCGGGCACCAGCACCTTGTCGAAACGGGCGAGCAGCTCGCCGAGATTTTTCGGCATCGGATTGATGTAGCGCAGGTGGATATGGCTGACCGTCTTGCCGTCGGCGCGCAAATGGCCGACGGCGCTGCTGATCGGGCCATAGGTCGAGCCCCAGCCGAGCACCACCAACTGGCCGCTGTCGGCGCCCGATTCCATGGCCTGTAGGGGGATATCATCGGCGATACGCTCGATTTTCCTGAAACGGACATCGGTCATGCGCTGGTGGTTTTCGCCATCGTAGGAGACGTTGCCGCTGCCATAGGCGCGCTCCAGCCCGCCGATGCGGTGCTCGAGGCCGCGCGTGCCGGGTTTGACCCAGGGCCGGGCCAGCGTCTCGCTGTCGCGCATGAAGGGTTGGAAACCGGTGCTGTGGGTGCGGAATTCGACCTTGAAGGGCTCGAAATGATCGGCGTCGGGCACCCGCCACGGCTCGGCGGCGTTGGCGATATAGGTGTCGCTGAGGATGACCACGGGCGTCATATATTTGGTCGCCAGGCGCACCGCCTCAATGGCGACGTCGAAGGAATCGGCGGAGGAATGGGCGGCGAGAACGACCAGCGGCGCGTCGGCGTTGCGGCCATAGACGGACAGGTAGAGGTCGGATTGTTCGGTCTTGGTCGGCATGCCGGTGGACGGCCCGGCGCGCTGGGTGTTGACGATGATGAGCGGCAATTCGGTGGCGATGGCGAGGCCGATCGCCTCGGTCTTGAGCGCGATGCCCGGACCGGAGCTAGAGGTGACGCCGAGCGCGCCGGCGTAGGAGGCGCCGATGGCGGCACAGACGGCGGCAATTTCATCTTCCGCCTGAAACGTCGTCACGTCGTAGGATTTGAGGCGCGCCAGGACGTGCAGCACGCCCGATGCCGGGGTGATCGGATAGGAGCACATGGTGATTTTCAGGCCAGCCAATTGGGCGCCGGTGACGAGGCCCCATGAGGTCGCTTCGGTGCCGGTGACGGTGCAGTAGACGCCGGGCTCGAATTCCGCCGGCTGGATGGTAAAGCCGCGCACGCCGTCGGGCATTTCCGCCGTTTCGCCGAATGCATGGCCGGCCTTGAGCGCCGCGATATTGGCCTTGGCGACGTTCGGTATGCTCTTGCCGAACTTGCCGTCCAGCCAATCGGTGGTGCGCGTCAGGCCACGGTCATACATCCAGCTGATCAGCCCCAGCGTCCACATATTCTTGCAGCGCAGGCCATCGCGCTTGCTGACCTCGGCGCCGCTCACCGCTTCCAGGGTCAGGCGCGAGATGTCGATGGGAAAGATGCGGTATTTTTCCAGGCTGCCGTCTTCGAGCGGGTTGGCCTTATAGCCGGCTTTCTGAAGGTTCTTGGCGCTGAACGAGCCCGAATCGACGATTATCAGCCCGCCCGGCTTGATCTCTTCGATATTGACGATCAACGCCGCCGGGTTGAGGGCGACGAGCACATCGGGCGCATCGCCCGAGGTCAAAATCGCGCCCGAGCCGAAATTGATCTGAAACGCCGAGACGCCGTAAGTGGTGCCTATGGGTGCGCGGATTTCGGCGGGAAAATCCGGAAATGTCTCGAGATCCTGTCCGGCGATCGCCGTCGTCTCGGCGAAGCGCCCGCCGGTCAATTGGATGCCGTCTCCCGAATCGCCGGCAAAACGAACCACCACCGCATCGATTTCCTCGCGTTCGACCTCGGCCAGCTTCACTGCCGCATTTCCATCCGAACTCACGCAACTCTCCATCGATAGTCTGAAAAAATGCCGGGCGCTTTCAAAATCGCGCAACGGCCGCGATTTCATCACCCTCCCCGGTTAGTCAGTACATATGCCTAATAGCCGGGTTCGTCCACCGTTCAAGCTGTCAAATCCGAGTGAACGTAGGGTGAAATATGCCTCAGCCGAGCAGCGCCAGCATTTCGCCGGTGCTGACGAATTTCTTGCGCGGCGCACCGTGCCGGGCGTTGGCGATTTCGGCCGCTTCGATGGTCTGCCATTCGCTGAAGCTGACGGCGCGCACGCCGCGTTCGGCCAACAGCGCTTCGAAGGCCGCGCGCCCGCTCTTTTCGCCACTTCCGGCGCCGTGATCGGCGAGAATCTGCTCGGCCGCCAGTTTGCCGTCCGGCTTGTTGCTGCCGATAACGCCGCTCGGGCCGCGCTTGATCCAGCCCACCGCATAGAGGCCGTCTTCCACCCGGCCGTCGTCATTGCGGACGATGCCGCCGCGCGCGTCGAACGGCGTCTCGGCGACCGGGCGCGAGGTGTAGCCGATGGCGGCGACCACCAGGCCGCAAGCGATCTCGAAATATTCGCCCACGCCCTCGGCGCGCCCGTCGACCACCTGAGTGCGTTCGAAGCGCACGCCCGTCACCCGCGCGTCACCGAGAATCTCGACCGGCTGGGCGTAATATTTGAAGTGCACCCGCTTGGGCTTCTCGTCGCCCTTGCGGGTGGTGAATTCACGCACCGTGGCGAGGTTTTTTTCCTTCATCCGGCGGTCGCGGTCGGACATTTCGCCGGCCACCGAATCGGGCAGTTGCGCGGCCTCGGCCAAGGCTACGCAATTCTCCAGACGGCCCATCTCGCGCAGCTCGACATTGGTGTATTTGGCCTCGTTGGGGCCGCGCCGGCCGACCATATAGACATCCGTCAAGGGCGAGGCATGGATCGGCCGGGCCGCATAGTCGGGCAAATCCGTCGCCGCCATTTCGCCTGGAGTCTTGACCAGCACGCGGGCGACATCGATGGCGACATTGCCGTTGCCGAGAACCACCGCCGCCTGGACGTCGAGGTCCGGCTCGAGGTCGCGGCAATCGGGATGGCCGTTATACCAATTGACGAAGGTGGCGGAACCGAAGACGCCTTTCTTGTCCTCGCCCGGGATGCCGACGGCGCGGTCGCTGCCGGCGCCGACGGCGAGCACCACCGCGTCATAGATCCGGCGCAATTCGCCGAGGCTTATCTCCTTGCCGATCTCGACATTGCCGTAAAAATTGACCTTCTCATGCGCCGCCGTCTTGGCGAAGGCGCGCCACACATTCTTGGTCTTCTCGTGATCCGGCGCCACGCCGAAGCGAATCAATCCATAGGGGCAGGGCAGGCGCTCGATGATATCGATGCGGCAATCGGTGTCGGACTTCAACAGGGCGCCGGCGGTGTAAAAGGCCGCCGGACCCGATCCTATGATCGCTACGCTGAGGCTCATGCGAGACAAAACTCCTACAGAGTCGACGGCCGAAAGGCCGTTTTTAATCGGCGGCGAAATATGACAGCGCGGGGGGATTGTTAAAACTTATTTTTGCGCCGCCGGCCGCTCCCAGGCGCCGCTGAAGGCGAACTCGGAAACGCCATTGCGAATGCGCGGCGCCAGCTCCTTCTTGCGCAAATCCTCGTCCAGGCTGTCGCTTTCTCCGTAATAGCCGATCGCCGCCGCGCTCACCGGCTCAAAGCCCTCGGGCAGGCCATAGGTCTGGCGCACCTGGTCGGGCAGGATGCCGCCCATCTGATGGACGAAGAGGCCGAGCGCCGTGGCCTGGATGCTGAGATGGGCCATCGCCTGGCCGGTATCGTAAAAGGCGTGGCGATTGTCGCCGCCCTTGTCGAAATTCATGCGCGCCACGGCGAACAGCAGAAGCGGCGCGGAGGCGGCCCAATTGCGGTTGCCTTCCCTCAGGCAGGCCAGCGCCGCCTGGAATTCGCCTTCCGCCTGGCCCGCGGCGAGAATGAAACGCCACGGCTGGGCGTTGTGGCAGGACGGCGACCAGCGCGCCGCCTCGAGCAGCGAGCGCACCGATTCGGGCGGGATCGGGCGGTTTGAGAAAGCCCGCGGCGACCACCGCTGGCGCAGTTGGTCGAGGATGGGAAAATCATTGTTGGCTGGTTTTTGCATGTCGGTGAGGCATCCTTCCTTTGCTGGTCACGGCGCCATCCTAGCGCAATTTCCGGCGCATGGATCGCGCGGCCTTGCGGCGGCGCGGCGATTTCGTCAGGCTGAGCGCCAACCCGCCCGGAGAAAACCCTATGTTGCTCGACGCTCAGCGCTCCGTCCTCATCGTCATCGACCTCCAAACCAAGCTGGTTCCCGCCATCGACAAGGGCGATGCGGTGGTCGCCAACGCCGCCATATTGCTCGCCGGGGCGAGCCAGCTCGGCGTCCCGGTCATCGTCTCCGAACAATATCCCAAGGGCCTCGGCGCGACGCTGGACGCCATCGCCGCCGAACTGCCCAATGATTCACGGACCATCGCCAAGCTGACATTCAGCGCCGCCCGCAGCGAGGATTTCAGCCGCGATTTATCGACCTTACGGGCCGGCGGGCGCGATCAGATGGTGATTTGCGGCACCGAGACCCATGTCTGCGTCATGCAGACGGTGGCCGACCTGCTGGCCGAGGAATTGCCGGTCTTCCTGGTCACCGATGCCAGCGGCTCGCGCGCCGAGGAAAACCGCCAAGCCGGCGTGGCGCGCATGGCCGCTCTCGGAGCGCAATGCGTGACCAGCGAAATGGTGCTGTTCGAATGGCTCGAAGCCGCCGGCAGCGACGAATTCAAGAAGATCAGCAAGCTCATTAAGTGACGCCGACGCGGCCCGCCCGGTTGCAATCAAACCGTAGCGCCGCTACGGTTCGAATTAAGGACGCACGGGCCGGGCGGCGCGGAGGCGAATTGCCGCCGGCGCGAAGCGGGGAGATGGGATCAAATGAAGAATGAACAGAGGAGAAGAATCATGATCGGTCGAAGAGCGGTATTGGCCTTCGCCGCGGCGGCGGCTCTCACGGCGGCGGTATTCGCCACCGGCCCGGCCAAGGCGGGACAGGATATCTTGATCGGCGGCGGCTCGGTGACCGGCGTCTATTATCAAGTCGCCCTCAACGTATGCAATCTGATCAACAAGCATAACGGCGACAAATATAACTGCGTCGGGCGCCCGGCGCTGGGCTCGGTGTTCAACATCCGCGCCGTGAAACGCACCCTGCTCGATTTCGGCGTCGCCCAGTCCGACCGTAATTTCGAGGCCTTCCGGGGCCAAGGCGACTGGGAAGGAAAGGCGATGGAGGATTTGCGCAGCGTCTTCAGCATGCATCCCGAGACGGTGCTGCTGGTGACCCGCGCCGATACCGGCATCAACAGCGTCATGGACCTCAAGGGCAAGACCGTCAATATCGGCAATCCCGGCTCCGGCCAGCGCGGCAACGCCGAGGATGTGCTGCGCATTTACGGCATCGACAAGGACAATGACATCAAGGCGCAGGGCCTGCAGCAGCAGGAAGCCAGCCGCGCCCTGGTCGACAAGAAGATCGACGCCTTCTTCTACACCGTCGGCAATCCCTCCGCCGCGATCGAGGAGCCGGCCAATTCGACCCAGATCAAGATCATCTCGATCAACGACGCGGCGATCTACGGCTTCGTCGACGAGCGGCCCTATTACGTCATGACGACAATCCCCGCCGGCACCTATCACGGCGTCGACGAGGATGTCGAAACCTATGCCGTAACCGCGACCGTGGTGACCAGCGCCAACGCTTCCGAAGAGATGATCTATGACGCCGTCAAGACGGTGTTCGAAAATCTCGACGAGCTGAAAGCGACCCACGCGGCATTCCGCATATTGAAACCGAAGGCCATGCTCAGGGGCTTGACCGCGCCGTTCCACGCTGGCGCGTTGAAATATTACCAAGAGCAAGGCTGGAAATAAGCGCGACATTTCGCCAATGTGATCGGGGGCGGCATTCGCCGCCCCCCTTTGCTTTGGCGCCAGGCGAACCAGGATAGGACCAAGGATGGCGGAGCCCGGGCAGCGCGACGGGGAGGCGCCGGGGCCCGAGGCCGAGAGCGGCGAGGCCGCGGCGCGCGAGATCCTGAGCGAGGTCGAGAGCGGCCCGCGCAGCCCGGAGTTTCCGCTCGCGCGCATCGCCATCACGCTCTTGTGCATCGCCTGGTCCTGCTATCAGCTCTATATCGCCTATCAGCCGATCGACGCCACCGTCGCGCGCGCCTGGCATCTCGCCTTCGCAATCCTGCTGGTCTATCTCGCCTATCCCGCCTACAACGAGGCGCGTCCGCCATTTTGGCTGAGGCTGGCGCGCCGCGCCATGCCGCGCGCCCGCCCGCGCCGTTCGTTGCGCCGCCGCATCCCACTCCTGGATGTCGCGCTCGGCGTCGCCGCCGCCGCCGCCGCGCTCTACATCTGGTGGGATTACGAAGGCATCATCATGCGCCAGGGCCTGCCGAGCGACGCCGATATGTGGATCGGCGTGGCGATGATCGTGCTGTTGCTCGAAGCGGCGCGCCGCGCGCTCGGCGCCGCGCTGCCGATCCTCGGCGTTATCTTTCTGGCCTACAGTCTGCTCGGCCCCTACATGCCGGAAATATTGCGCCACAAGAGCATTCCCCTCGACTTCCTCATCGCCGATCAATATCTCTCGACCACCGGCATCTTCGGCGTGCCGCTCGGCGTCTCGACCGATTTCGTATTTTTATTTGTGTTGTTCGGCGCCCTCCTGGACCGTGCCGGCGCCGGCAAATATTTTATCGATGTCGCCTTCGCCGGGGTCGGCTGGATGCGCGGCGGCCCGGCCAAGGCGGCGGTCGTCGCCTCGGGGCTGACCGGCATGGTGTCGGGCTCCTCCATCGCCAATACGGTGACCACCGGCACCTTCACCATCCCGTTGATGAAAAAGGTCGGCCTGCCGGCGCACAAGGCCGCCGCCATCGAGGTCGCCGCCTCGACCAACGGCCAGCTGATGCCGCCGATCATGGGCGCGGCGGCCTTCATCATGGCCGAGATCATCGGCATACCCTATCTCGACGTGGTGCGCGCGGCGCTGATACCGGCGCTGATTTCCTATATCGCGCTTTTTTATGTGGTCCATTTGGAGGCGCGCAAACTCGGCATCAAGCGCATCCCGCGCGCCGAATTGCCGCGTCTTCTAAAGACCTTGTTGGGCGGCCTGCATTATATGATCCCGGTCATCGTGCTGGTCGTCTATCTGGTGGTGCTGCGCCGCTCGCCGATTACCTCGGTGCTGTTTGCCATCGAGGCGCTCGCCGTCATCATCGTCGTGCAGCGCCCGATCATCGCCTGGCTGGCCTGGTGGCGGGCCGGGTATGAGCCGGCGCATGGCGAGACCCTGGGCCTGGCGCTGCGCACCGCCTTCGTCGACGGCATCAAGGATATATTCCTCGGCCTGATCGGCGGCGCGCGCAACATGATCGCGGTCGGCGTCGCCACCGCCAGCGCCGGCATCATCGTCGGCGTGGTGATCAGCACCGGGCTGGTCGGGCGCTTCGTCACGCTGATCGATACCATCTCGATGGGCAATATCTATCTCATGCTGGTCCTCACCGCGATCACCAGCATGATTCTCGGCATGGGCCTGCCGACGACGGCCAACTATATCGTCATGGCGACCCTGACGGCGCCGGTGATCGTGACGCTGGGCGGCGATGCGGGGCTGATCTTTCCGATCATCGCGGCGCATCTGTTCGTGTTTTATTTCGGCATTTTGGCCGATGATACGCCGCCGGTGGGCCTTGCCGCCTATGCCGCGGCGGCGATCGGGCGCACCGATCCGATCCGCACCGGCGTGCAGGGCTTCACCTACGATCTGCGCACCGCGATTCTGCCCTTCATCTTCCTCTTCAACACCGAATTGCTGATGATCGACGGCGTCGGTGCGGAGGGCGCGATCCTGTGGATCGACGATCCGTTGCGCCTGATCTGGATTTTTCTGGTCTCGCTATTGGCGATGTTTTGCTTCGCCGCCGCGGTCCAGGGGTTTTTCGCCGAGCGCTGCGGCATCGTCGAGAGGCTTGTCCTGCTCGGCCTCTGCGTGCTGTTGTTCCGCCCCTCGCTGGCGGCCGAGCCGCTCGATATACCGCGCGAGGCGATACAGGGTTTGGCGCTTGCCGCTTGCGCCCTCTTATATGCCCAGCAGCGTCTCCGTGCCGGGAGTTGGCGCGGGCCTGGACGCTCGGGGAAAGCCGAAAAGTGAGACCATTAGCCATGCAGCCAGTTGGGAAACGATATGTATGAAACAGTTTTGATGCCGCTCGATCTCAATGAACGTTCATCCTGGGAAAAAGCCCTGCCCGCCGCCGGCGAACTGTGCCGGGCCTCCGGTGGCATGCTCCACGTCATGACCGTGCTGCCCGGCTACGGCATGAATTTGGTCGGCCATTATTTCCCGGAAGGCGCCGAGGAAGAGGCCGAGGCGATGGCGCTCGACGAGCTCAAGAAAATCACCGCCGAGCTGGTGCCCGAGGGTATCGCGCTCGAACACAGCGTTGTGCTGGGCGCGGTGCATGAACAA
>CAJXFT010000013.1 GCA_913053235.1 uncultured Alphaproteobacteria bacterium | reverse complement strand
CTCGCCGCCGCTGGTGGTGGCTTACGCCATCGCCGGCAGCATGACGGTCGATATCACCAGCGAGCCGCTCGGCGAGGGCGGTGACGGCACCCCCGTCTATCTCAAGGATATCTGGCCGAGCAATGACGATGTGCGCGCCGCCGTCGCCGGGTCGGTGACGCCGCAAATGTTCAGCGAGCAATATGCCGATGCCTTCTCGGGCTCCGCCGAATGGCAGGCCATCGACGCGCCAGAGGGGCTGACCTATGAATGGCAGGACGGCAGCACCTATGTCAGGAACCCGCCCTATTTCGACGGCATGAAGGCCGAGCCGGCGGCGCTCGGCGACGTGACGGGGGCGCGCATTCTGGCGCTCCTGGGCGACAGTGTCACCACCGACCACATCTCGCCGGCCGGCGCCATCAAATATGATTCGCCGGGCGGCGCCTATCTCAGCGGGCACCAGGTGGCGCAGGCGGATTTCAATTCCTACGGCTCGAGGCGCGGCAATCACGAGGTGATGATGCGCGGCACCTTCGCCAATGTGCGCATCCGCAACGAGGTGGCGCCCGGCACCGAAGGCGGCGTAACGCGCCATATGCCGGACGGCCGCGAGACCACCATGTTCGACGCGGCAGCCGAATATGCCGGCGAAGACACGCCGCTGGTGGTCATCGCCGGCAAGGAATACGGCACCGGCTCGTCGCGCGATTGGGCCGCCAAGGGAACCCGCCTGCTCGGCGTCAAGGCGGTGATCGCCGAGAGCTTCGAGCGCATTCACCGCTCGAATCTGGTCGGCATGGGGGTGCTGCCGCTGCTCTTCCCCGAAGGCGTTACGCGCCAGACGCTCGGCCTCGACGGCACCGAGATGATCGACCTCGAAGGCGTCGCCGGCGGCGTCGCCCCGGCCATGACGATCACCTGCCGTATCACGCGCGCCGACGGCGGCGAGCAAAGCCTCGACCTGCTGTGCCGCATCGACACCGCCGAAGAAGCCGAATATTTCCGCCATGGCGGGATATTGCATTACGTGCTCAGAGGGCTTGCCGGGCTGGTTTGATGAAGCTGTGGAACTATGCGGTCAAGGTGGCGGATCTGGACGAGGCCAGCGAGTTCTACGTCAAGGCGCTGAACGGCGAGCCGCGCATCACCGGCACTGTGCTCGGCTGCGACTACCGCCTGCTGCGTCTCGGCGATACCCGCATCATTCTGTTCGCCCGCGCGCCCTATGAGGATTTGCTCGACGAGGAAGTGCCGCTCGGCTTTCTGCACGTCGTTTTCGAGGTCGAGGATTTCGACGCGCGGGTCGCCGCGCTCAAGCGCCAGGGCGCCACGTTCATCATGGAACCGCAGGAAATCACCGCCGAGTTCGGCCGCCGCCGCATCGCCTTTTTCGTCACCCCCGGCGGTGTGCGCACCGAGATCATGGAGATTATGGAAGACAGCGGGTTGGCCTGACGCCCGGAATAAGCCCCTCTTCCCAGAGGGGAAGAGGGGTTGGGGAGAAGGGGGAAACCAAGCGCGTGGAGCGCGCTCGCGGGCGCCGGAGGGGTGGTTCCGCTTGGAAGAGTCTTTGTGGGTTCCGGAGCATGCCGGGCTGGCGCCGGGTGGGGCATCCGCGCGGGTCTCTTTTGTTTGGCCCTCAAACGCCGGGCGGGGGCGTCCGCCCCCTTGGCTACCTCGTATTAACTCGGGCGCGCGGTCGCGCTTGCCGGAATGCAAGAGACGCATTCCGGATGTGTGGTTCCGTTTGGCTGAGTCTTTATTTGTTCCCTCATCCACCTTTGCGGAACGCGGCGCCGGGCCAGGTTGCGGGGCGGGCGCGGGCGAATTGCGGGGCCACGTCGAGGGGAACGCCGAGGCTGTCGGCGGCGTGCCAGGGCCAGCGCGGGTCGTCCAGGGCGGTCCGCCCGATGGCCACCATATCGGCGCCGCCCGAGCGCACGACCTCGTCGGCTTGATGGGGATCGACGATGAGGCCGACCGCCATCGCGGCGAGGCCGGTCGCCGCCTTGATCTCGGCGGCGAGGGCAACCTGATAGCCCGGCACCGCCGGAATTTTCGCCGCGGCGCTGTTGCCGCCCGAGGAGACGCAGACAAAATCCAGGCCGATCTCCTCCAGCGCGGCGGCGAAAGCGATGGCTTCCCGAACGGTGATGCCGCCTTGCAGCCAATCGGTGGCGTTGATGCGCGCGCCCATCGGCCGCCGAGCCGGCCAGGCGGCGCGCATCGCAGCCGCGACCTCGAGCGGAAAACGCATGCGATTTTCCAGGCTGCCGCCATATTCGTCGGCGCGCTGGTTGGCCAGGGGCGAGAGAAATTCGCTCAACAGATAGCCATGCGCGGCGTGAATCTCGATCAAATCGAAGCCGAGCCGTTCGGCGCGCGCCACCGCTTGGGTGAATTCGCCGATCACGCTTTTCATGCCTTCGCGATCGAGCGCCTCGGGCCTGTGCCAGCCCTCGTCATAGGGTTCCGGCGAGGGCGCGATGCACGGCCAGGCGCCTTCCGCCGCCGCCAGCGGCCCGTCGCCTTGCCATAGCCGCTGCGACGAGGCTTTGCGCCCGGCATGCGCCAATTGGATGCCGATCGGCATGGCGCTCCAGGCGCGCACCGATTCGAGCAGCGCCGCGAAGGCGCGCTCATTGGCGTCACTGTAGAGCCCGAGGCAGCCTTTTGTGATGCGCCCGGCGGCGGCGACGCCGGTGGCCTCGAGAATCAGGCAGCCGGCGCCGGATTGGGCGAGCTGGCCGACATGCATGGCATGCCAGGAGCTCGCCGAACCGGCATCGGCGCTGTATTGGCACATCGGCGAGATGACGACGCGGTTGTCGAGCTGAAGGTCACGCAGGAGAATGGGATCGAACAGGGCGGGCATCGAGATATCCTTTTTTGATCAGGTGCCGCCATTGTACCATGCCCGCAATGAAAGTACGGTTTGGACAAGTGAACGGCGCCGCGGCGTTCGGCGATATCGCAAGCGCCCGCCTGACCCGGCGCGGCTTTCTCGGCGCCGGCCTGGCGCTCGCCACGGCGGCGGCGCCGTGGCACACAGCCGCCGCCACCGCCGCCGGCACTCCGGCGTTCGATTTCGAACCCATCGGACACGGCATTGACGAGCGCCATCACGTCGCGCCCGGCTACGACGCACGCGTGCTGATGCGCTGGGGTGACGGCGTCACGGC
This sequence comes from uncultured Alphaproteobacteria bacterium, assembly GCA_913053235.1. Taxonomy (GTDB): domain Bacteria; phylum Pseudomonadota; class Alphaproteobacteria; order UBA828; family UBA828; genus PTKB01. Next base: position 35,429 of record CAJXFT010000013.1, on the reverse strand, counting down.
GGCGGCACCGCCGTTCGACCCCGAGCGCCAGAGCGCCGCCGCCCAGGCGACGCAGTTCGGCTACAACAATGATTTTATCGGCTATCTGGCGCTGCCCTGGGGCTCAGGCAATTCGCGCCACGGCCTGCTCTGCGTCAATCATGAATATTGCATCGAGGAGCTGATGTTCCCCGGCCTCGGCGCCTATGACGATGACTTCAGCGGCGCCACGCGCGAGATCGCCGGGATAGAAATGGCGGCGATAGGCGGCTCCATCATCGAAGTCGCGCGCGGCTCGGGCGGCGGCTGGACCATCGTGCCGGCGAGCCGCCTGGCGCGGCGCATCACCGCCGGCGGCACAATGATGCGCCTCGCCGGCCCGGCGGCCGGTCATGCCCGCCTCAAGACCTCGGCCGATGCCAGCGGCAAGCAAGTGATCGGCACGGCCGCCAATTGCTCCGGCGGCATGACGCCGTGGGGCACATGGCTGTCGGCGGAAGAGCATTTCAACCATTGCTTCGGCAGCGACATCGCCGACGACGCCGAAGCCGAGATCGACCCGGCGCTGGTGAACCATCCCGAGCGGCGAAATTACCGCCGCCTCGGCATACCGGGCCGGAGCTATGCCTGGAGCCGTTTTGCCCGGCGCTGGAATATCGACCTGGAAGCCAACGAGGCCAATCGCTTCGGCTGGATCGTCGAGATCGATCCGCTCGATCCGAAGAGCATTCCGGTAAAGCGCACCGCGCTCGGCCGCTTCAACCATGAAGGGGCGAGTAGCGCCGTCAATGGCGACGGCCGTGTCATCGTCTATAGCGCCGACGATTATTATTTCGAATATTTCTACCGCTTCGTCTCCGCGCGGGCGATCGATCCCGCCTCGCGCGCGGCAAATTCCGATCTCCTCGATGACGGCACGCTCGCGGCCGCGCGCTTCGACGCCGATGGCGGGTTGGTGTGGCTGCCGCTGGTCTTCGGCGACGGCCCGCTTGTCCCTGACAACGGTTTCCATTCGCAGGCCGATATCGCCATCGAGACGCGGCGCGCCGCCGATCTGCTTGGCGCCACGCCGATGGACCGGCCCGAGGGCGTCGCCATCGATGCGAAACAGGGCCGGCTTTTTCTAGCTCTGACCAAGAACAAGCGGCGCGGCGCCGACCGGCTCGACGCGGTGCACCGCCGGGCGCATGATCGCTGGGGACAGATCGTCGAGCTCACGGCGCCGGGCGGAGATCACGCCGCGCGGCGCTTTACATGGGATATATTGGTGGCTTGCGGCGACCCGGCGGACCCGGCGGTGGCGGCTCGTTGGCACCCTGACAGCGCGCCGGACGGCTGGTTCGCCTGCCCCGACAATTTGGCGGTCGACGGCGCCGGGCGGCTTTGGGTGGCGACCGATCAGGGTGGCGGCTGGGCCAAATCGAGCGGCTCGGCGGATGGTCTCTGGGCGTTGCATACGGAGGCGCCCCGGCGCGGGCTGGCGGCGATGTTTTTCCGCGCGCCGGTGGGCGCCGAAGTTGCCGGGCCGTGCTTCACGCCGGACGGCGAGAGCCTTTTCCTGAATGTGCAGCATCCGGCCAAGGACGGCGCCCGGGACTATGCCGGCTTTGGCCGCAAATCGCGCTTCGAGGACGCGGCGACGCGCTGGCCCGATTTCGACCCCGCCCTGCCGCCGCGCCCGTCGATCGTGGCGATCACGCGCCAGGGCGGCGGGCGCATCGGCTGATCGCATGATCAGGCGGTTTTCACCGCCGTTTCGTCGCTCAAGGGGTGGCTGATGCGCGAGATCATTTCCTTCGGGCAGATCTGCCAGAATTTGCCCGCCTCGAGGGTCCAGTCGGCGAGCAGGCGTTCGGAGAAGCGGGTTTGGGTTTCGCCGTAATGCTCGCGCACCAGGTCGCGGCAGACGCCCTCCCAATGGCGGCTTTGGATGCGCCGCCAAATCACCGAATCGGAATTGACGCGATGCTCGAAGCTGCCGTCGGTGTCGTAGACGAAAGCCATGCCGCCGGTCATGCCGGCGGCGAAATTGTCGCCGACGGGGCCGAGGATGACGGCGATGCCGCCGGTCATATATTCGCAACCGTTCGAGCCGCAGCCCTCGACCACGGCGAGAGCGCCTGAATTGCGCACGCAGAAGCGCTCGCCGGCCTGGCCCGCCGCGAACAGCTTGCCCGCCGTGGCGCCGTACAGCACGGTGTTGCCGATGATGGCGTTTTCGTTGGATACCAGCGGGCTCGAGGTCGCCAGCTTGAGCACGATGGTGCCGCCCGAGAGGCCCTTGCCGACATAATCATTGGCGTCGCCGATGACTTCGAGCTTCAGCCCCTGCACGGCGAAGGCGCCGAGCGATTGGCCGGCGGCGCCGCGCATGCGCACGGTGAAATAATCCGCCGGCAGGCCGGTCATGCCGAAACGCCGCGTCAGGTGGGAGGAAAGCTTGGCGCCGATGGTGCGGTGGGTGTTGCGCACCGTATAGGCGAGCTGCATTTTCTCCGGCACTTCGAGCGCATCATCGGCATCGCGGATCATCTGCTCGTCGAGGCTTTCCGGCACCTCGTTGCGGCCTTCGCGCGTCGACGTGCGTTTGAAGCCGCCGGGATCGGCCTGCACCAAAAGCGGATTGAGGTCGAGATCGTCGAGATCGCGGCTGCCGCGGCTGACCTGGCGCAACATATCGCAGCGCCCGACGATCTCATCCAGGGTGCGCACGCCGAGCACAGCGAGAAACTCGCGCACTTCCTCGGCGATGAAGCTGAACAGATTGATCACCTTCTCCGGCGTGCCCTCGAATCTGGCCCTCAGCGCCTCGTCCTGGGTGCAGATGCCGACCGGGCAGGTGTTGGAATGGCATTGGCGCACCATGAGGCAGCCCATGGCCACCAGCGAGGCGGTGCCGACGCCGAATTCCTCGGCCCCCAACATCGCCGCGATGACCACGTCGCGCCCGGTCTTGATGCCGCCATCCACCCGAAGGGTGGTGGTATGGCGCAGGCGATTGAGGGTCAGGACCTGGTTGATTTCGGCCAGGCTCATCTCCCACGGCACGCCGGCATATTTGAGTGACGATTGCGGCGAGGCGCCGGTGCCGCCGTCATGGCCGGAGATCAGAATGATATCCGCCTTGGCCTTGGCGACGCCGGCCGAGATGGTGCCGATGCCGGCTTCGGCGACCAGCTTGACCGAAACCCGGGCGCGCGGGTTGATCTGTTTGAGATCGTAGATGAGCTGGGCCAGATCCTCGATCGAATAGATATCGTGGTGCGGCGGCGGCGAGATCAGCGTCACGCCCTCCGTGGCGTAGCGCAGGCGGGCGATTTCCTTAGAGACCTTGAAGCCCGGAAGCTGGCCGCCTTCGCCGGGTTTGGCGCCCTGCGCCATCTTGATTTCGATTTCGCGGCAGCGGTTGAGATATTCCGCCGTCACGCCGAAGCGCCCCGAGGCGATCTGCTTGACCGCCGAATTGGCGTTGTCGCCATTCGGGCGCGGCTCGTAGCGCGCCGGATCCTCGCCACCCTCGCCCGAGCATGAGGCGGCGCCGATACGGTTCATGGCGATGGCCAGCGTCTCGTGCGCCTCGCGCGACAGCGCACCATGCGACATGCTACCAGACATAAAGCGCTTGCGAATCTCGGTGATCGATTCGACCTCTTCCAGCGCCACCGGTTCGCCGTGCGGCCTGAAGCCGAGCAGGTCGCGCACATGCACCGGCGGCATGTCGTCGACGCCGGCCGAATATTTCTTGTAGGTGGCGAATGAATCGCTGGCCAGGGCGTGCTGCAACATATGGATGAGGCGGCCGTCGAAGGCATGCACCTCGCCGGAGCTTCTGGCCTTGTAGATGCCGCCGACGGGGAGAGTCGCGCGGGTTCCTTCATGGGCCCGATGATGCAGCGCGAGGACGCGCTGTTCGATACCGGAAAGGCCGATGCCGGAGACCCGCGAACTCATGCCGGGAAAGAATTCGGCGACCAGGGCGCGCGACAGGCCGACGGCCTCGAAATTATAGGCGCCGCGGTAGGAGCCGAGCACCGAGATGCCCATCTTCGAAAGAATTTTCAGCAAGCCGGCATCGACGGCGGTGCGATAGCGCCGGCAGCATTCGTCGAGGCTGAGATCGCCGAACAGGCCGCGCGCCTGGCGCTCGGCGATGCTCTCCTGCGCCAGATAGGCGTTGACCGAGGTCGCGCCGACGCCGATGAGAACGGCGAAATAATGCACGTCCAGGCATTCGCCGGAGCGCACATTGATCGAGGTGAAGGTGCGCAATTTCTCGCGCGCGAGATGGCTGTGCACGCCGCCGGCGGCGAGGATCATCGGCACCGGCGCGCGCCCGGGCGAGGTATTTTCGTCGCTCAGCACCAGATGTACTGCGCCGGCGCGCACCGCATCCTCGGCCTCGGCCCGGATACGGTCGGTCGCCTCGGTCAGTTCAAAATGGCCCTCGCCGGCCTCGAAGGTGCAATCGATCCAGGCCAGCTTGTCGCCCATATAGCGGCGCATGGCGTCGAATTCGGCATTGGTGAGAACCGGCGAGTTGAGCATCAACAGGTCGGTTTGCGATTCGCTTTCGCCGAACATGTTGCCCAAATTGCCGAGCCGCGTCTTCAGGCTCATGACGCCATATTCGCGCAATGAATCGATCGGCGGATTGGTGACCTGGCTGAAATTCTGCCGGAAAAAATGCTGCAACCCGCGATATTGGCGCGACAGCACGGCGAGCGGCGTGTCGTCGCCCATCGAGCCGGTCGGCTCCTTGCCGTCCGCCACCATGGGATGGAGGATCAGTTCGAGCTCCTCCATGGTGTAGCCGAACACGCCCTGGCGATGACGCAACTCCTCGGCGTCGTAGATCACCGGCTCCACTTCCGAGCCGATCAAACTGTCGATCTCGACGATCTTCTTGACCCATTCGCCGTAGGGGTGGCGGGCGGCCAGCATGTCCTTGAGTTCGCGGTCGTGATAGAGGCGGCCTTCCTCCAACTGGACGCCGATCATCTGGCCCGGTCCGAGCCGGCCTTTTTCCAACACCTCCGCTTCATCGAGCGGCACCATGCCGGTTTCCGAACCGACGACGAGAAGGCCGTCGGCGGTGACGCTATAGCGCAGTGGCCTGAGACCGTTGCGGTCCATGCCGGCGATGACCCAGCGGCCGTCCGCCGCGGCCAGCGCCGCCGGGCCGTCCCACGGCTCGACGACGCAATTGCAATAGGCGAAGAAGTCGCGGTGCGCCTGTGGCATGTGCGGGCGGTGCGACCAGGATTCGGGCACCACCATGCACTGCGCCGCGGGCATCGGCCGGCCGGCATGGACGAGCGCCTCGACCACCGAATCGAGGGCCATGGAATCGGATGCGTCGGGCTCTATGAGCGGAAAAATCTCATCATTGTAATCGCCGAACACCTCGCTCACGGCACGCGTCTCATGGCTCTTCATCCAATTGGCGTTGCCCTTGATGGTATTGAACTCGCCGTTATGGGCGAGCATGCGGAAGGGCTGCGCGAGACGCCAGGTGGGGAAGGTGTTGGTCGAGTAACGCTGGTGAAAAATGGCGAAGTTGGAGACGAAACGCTCATCCAGCAGGTCGGGGTAGAAGGCGGTGAGCTGCTCGGCCAGGAACATGCCCTTATAGACCACGGTGCGGCAGCTCAGCGAGCACACGTAGAATTCCATGATATGGTTTTCCAGCGCTGCTTTCTCGATGCGGCGGCGGATGATGTAGAGGTCGATTTCGAACTGTTCCTCATCGACGCCGCGGTCGTTGGAGATCATGACCTGCTCGATCTCGGGGCGGGTGGCGTTGGCTTTTTCGCCGATCACGGCGTAGTCGATGGGGACCTGGCGCCAGCCGTAAATGCCGTGGCCGAAGCGCAGGATTTCCGTCTCGACAATGCCGCGCGAGGTCTCCTGGGCGCCCATATCGGTCTTCGGCAGAAAGATCATGCCGAGGGCGAGGCGGCCTTCCTTGGGCCGATGGCCGGTATCTTCGACATGTTCCTTGAAAAAATCCTGCGGAATCTCGACATGGATGCCGGCGCCGTCGCCGGTCTTGCCGTCGGCATCGACGGCGCCCCTGTGCCAGACCGCCTTGAGCGCCGCGATTCCGGCCTCGACGACGGCGCGGCTCGGCTTGCCGTCCAACGCCGCGATCAGCCCGACGCCGCAGGAATCGCGTTCGTCGCCGGCGCGGTAGAGACCGTCGCGCGCCAGCCGCCGCGCATTTTGGCGCCAATTGGCGATGAACTCGGCGCCGCTTTCAGCGCTTTCCCTGCCGCTCATGCCGGGCCCTTCAAACCGCCCGCGCCAGCGGCACGGCGCGGGCACCGAAATAGTGGTGGATGGCCGCCGCCGCATCGCGTCCGTCCTTGATCGCCCAGACCACCAGCGAGGCGCCGCGCACGATGTCGCCGGCGGCGAATACGCCGTCCAGATTGGTCATCATCGAAGCCCGGTCGATTTTCACCGCGCCCCAGCGCGTCACCTCGAGCTCGGGCGCCGCGAACAGCAGCGGCAAATCCTCGGGATCGAAGCCGAGCGCCTTGATGGCGAGATCGGCGAGCAGGATGTGGCTCGAGCCGGCGATCGGCTGCGGGGTTTGGCGGCCCGACGCATCACCGACACCGAGATGGATATGCACGGCGCGCACGCCTTCCACCGCGCCTTCGCCGATGAAGGCTTCCGGCGCCGAAAGCCAGGCGAAAGACACGCCTTCCTCCTCGGCATGGGTGACCTCCTGCAAGGAACCCGGCATGTTGACGCGGTCGCGGCGATAGAGACAGGTGACCGATTTCGCCTTCTGGCGGATCGCCGTGCGCACGCAATCCATCGCCGTATCGCCGCCGCCGATGACGACGACATTCTTGCCCGCGGCATTCAGGGCGCCGCTGTCGAAATCCGGCACCGCGTCGCCGAGGCCCTTGCGGTTGCTGGCGGTGAGATAATCCATCGCCGCGAAGATGTTATCGAGACCGACGCCCGGAACCTTGATATCGCGCGCCTGGTAGGCGCCGGTGGCGATCAGCACGGCGTCGTGGCGGGCGCGCAGATCGGCCAGCGCGGCGTCGCGCCCGACTTCGAACTGGAGATGAAACTCGATGCCGCTTTCGCCGAGCAGTTTGGCGCGCCGCTCGACGATGGCCTTGTCGAGCTTGAAATTCGGAATGCCGTAAATCAGCAGCCCGCCGACGCGGTCGTAGCGGTCATAGACATGAACCTGGTAGCCGCGCCGGCGCAGCATTTCCGCCGCCGCCATGCCGCCCGGCCCGGCGCCGATGATGCCGACCGATTCGGGCCGCTCCAGCGCCGGGCGGGCGGCCTCGACCCAACCCTCTTGGAACGCGGTATCGGTGATATAGCGTTCGACGGCACCGATGGTCACCGAATCAAAACCCTTTTCGATCACGCAGTTGCCCTCGCAGAGCAGATCCTGCGGGCAGATGCGGCCGCAAATCTCGGGGAAATTATTGGTCGCCGAGGAAACCTCATAGGCTTCCCGCAGGCGCCCAGCGGCGGTCAGCATGAGCCAATCGGGGATATTGTTCTGAACCGGGCAATGGATTTGGCAAAACGGCACGCCGCATTGCGAGCAGCGCGAGGCCTGCTCGACGGCGCGCCTGGCCGCGAAATCGCGGTAGACCTCGCGCCAGTCCCGGCGGCGTTCCAGGGCTTGCCGTTTGTCGGGCCGTTTGGCCGCGATATCGACGAATTTAAGCATGCAGCTTTCGCTTGCCCTCCGGCTTGGCATTATTTGGTTTTGTCGCTGAAGCAGCCGGCGAAAATTTCGGGCGCTCCATTTGGTCGGGCAATCTAGCGGAGTAGTGAGCGAATGGCGAGAAAAAACGGCATTTTGGTCATATGCACTGACATAGATATCGGGAGCATACTCTGCAAATTATAATCAATCTAACTACATAAAATAATCCATTCAAATATAGTCCGTTTTTGAGACTGTTTTATGCGCCGGCCATCCCCGCACGCCCGGCAAATTCCCAATCATCCAAACACTGCCCAAACACTGCAATGTGATATAAACCCTCCGCACGAGCATCGATGTTGGAATTTATTACGCGCAGGCTATTTGCACCGTGCCGCTGTTGCACCTCGTCATCCTGGCGCTGGTCCAGGGAATCTCAGAGTTTTTGCCGGTCAGCTCTTCCGGCCATCTCGTCTTGCTGCCGCATCTGGCGGGCTGGCGCGACCAGGGCCTCAATATCGATATCGCCGTGCATGTCGGCACGCTGGGCGCGGTGCTGGTATATTTTTGGCGCGATATCTGGGCGATTCTGGCCGGCTTCGCCAGCGGCAGGCGGCGCCAGCGGCGCGCCGGACGGGCGCTCGGAATCCATCTTCTGATCTCGCTGCCGCCGGTCATCGTGGCCGGCGGCCTGCTGGTCTATTTCGCCCCCGATATGTTTCGCTCGCCGCTGATCGTCGCCTGGACCATGCTCGGCTTCGGCGTGCTGTTATGGCTCGCCGACCGCGTCGGCATGACCGTGAGGCGGGTCGAGCATATGACCGCCGGCAGCGCCTTCATCATCGGCATGGCGCAAATTCTGGCCCTGGTGCCCGGCACCAGCCGCTCCGGCATCACCATGACGGCGGCGCGCTTCCTCGGCTTCGAGCGCGCCGCGGCGGCGCGCTTCTCGATGCTGATGTCGATTCCCGTGATCGTCGCCGCGGCCGCCGTCGCGGCGCGCGATCTGGCGCAATCGGGAGAGCCGATCCTCAGCGGCGACGCCGGGCTCGCCGCCGGGCTCGCCTTCCTGACGGCGCTGCTCTCCATCGCCATATTGATGGCCATGCTGAAGCGCGTGAGCTTTACGCCGTTCGTCGCCTACCGTCTGTTCCTCGGGGTGGTGCTGCTGGTTCTTTATTACGGCTTCGGCTGGACGCTCGGCGGCTAGCCTATAGGCAAAACGCTCTAAGCGCGCGAATCCATGCGGGCACGGCGGAAGCGGTGCATATAGGTCGGCAGGATCAATTCCGCCGGGCTCGCCTCGATGCCGAGATCGTCGAGCGTGAGGGCGCCCTCGGCGACGACATTATCGACGCGCAGCATCTTCGCCTGATCCGCCGTAAACGGCGGCTCGGGCATGAATTGCGCCAACCGGCCCATGATATCGGCGGCGATATAGGGCACCGGCACCAAAAAGCGCTTATATTGGGTTTGGCGTGCCACCAGCTCCATCAATTCGCGGAAGCTGTAGATATTGGGCCCGCCCAATTCATATGTCTTGCCGGCGCTTTCATTCGACGAATCGGCGAGGACACGGCTCACCGCCTCGGTGACGTCTTCGACATGGACGGGTTGCATGCGCGTCGTCCCGGCCTCGATTTCGGGCATCGGATAGAGGCCTTCAAGGTGAATCTTGGGGCGCTGGCGAATGTTGAAGAACACCGGCAGGATCGGCGAAATCCTCGCCAATGCGCCGAATTTGTTAAAAAAATCATCTTCCGGACCGAATATGATTCCGGGCCTGAGCACCGTCGCTTGCGGAAAGGCTTCGCCGAGCGCCGTCTCGCCGGCGGCCTTGCTGCGGGCGTAGGCGGAATCGGCGCGCGCGTCGGCGCCGATGGCGGAAACATGGACCAGCTTTTCGACCCCGGCCGCCGCCGCGGCGCGGCCGATGCGGCCGGGTGCCAGGGCGTGAACCTCGGTGAAGCTCTGGCGGCCTTTCTCATAAAGAATGCCCACCAGATTCACCACCTCGCCGGCGCCCTCGATGGCGCGCGCCACCGATTCATCGTCGCGCACATTCGCCTGCATCAGGGTGACCTGACCGATATCGCCCATGCTGGTCAGGAAACCGGCCAATTCCGGGCGCCGCAAGGCGACCCGCAACAGCGCCCCTTCGCGCGCCAATTTCTGGATGACATGGCGCCCGAGAAAACCGGAGCCGCCGAAAACCGTAACGATGCGTTTGCTCATGGTGCCGCCGCTTTTTCGTTTGATGCTTCTTGCTTCTACTTAAGACACTTCTCGCCGGGCGGCCAGAGAAAATCGGCGGGCCTCGCCATATATCGAGTTGACAGGGTGAAACCGCCCGGCTACCCAGACCGCATGGCCATACATTTGCATATCAACGATTTACCGCCCGGGCTCACCTTTGGCGACAGCGTCGCCCTCGACAGCGAAGCCATGGGCCTGCAGCCACATCGCGACCGCCTCTGCGTGGTGCAGATGTCGCGCGGCGACGGCGATTGCCATCTGGTGCATTTTCCGCCGCCCGGCGATTACTCGGCGCCCAATCTGAAGGCCAATCTCGGCGATCCGGCGGTGCTCAAAATATTTCATTTCGCGCGCTTCGATCTGGCCATCATCCAGCATTATCTCGGCGTCTCCTGCGAGCCCGTCTATTGCACCAAGATCGTCTCCAAATTGGTGCGCACCTTCACCGACCGTCACGGCCTCAAGGATCTGTGCCGCGACCTGATTGGCGTCGAGGTCTCCAACCAACAGCAATCCTCCGACTGGGGCGCGGCGGAATTGACGCCCGAGCAACAGACCTATGCCGCCTCCGACGTCCTCCACCTGCATGAGATCAAGAAGGTTCTCGACGATATGCTGGCGCGCGAAGGCCGTACGGAAATGGCCCAGGCCTGTTTCGATTTTCTGCCCCACCGCGCGCGCCTCGATCTCGCCGGCTGGGAAGAGGTCGACATCTTCCATCACTGAGGCGAGGGTCCAGCCCGAATAAGCCCTTCTTCCCAGAGGGGAAGAGGGGTTGGGGAGAAGGGGGAAACCAAGCGCGCGCAGCGCGCTCGCAACACCGGGGGGCATCCGCCCCTCTTTTGTTTGCCCCTCAAGCGCCGGGCGGTCGCATCCGCTCCCTTGGCTTACCTCGTATTAACTCGGGCGCTCAGTCGCGCAGCCGGAATGCAAGAAGTGCATTCCGGGGGGTGTGCCGTTTGATGGAATCTTTTTGTGATCCGCCGCGCGACGAGGCGCGCGCCTTCAGCGCGTCATTTCAATTCCCGCCGGCTCGATCCTGACGCTACCCACGGGGCCTTCGCTGACATAGCCGATGCGTTGGCAGGCCTTGCCATGGCCGCTGACGATCGCCAGCGCCTCGGCTTCCACCTCGGGGCGCACCACCAGGCAAAAGCCGATGCCCATATTGAAGACATGATACATCTCCATCGCGTCGGCGCCGGTGATGCGCTGGATGAGCGCGAACAATGGCGGCGCCGGCGGCAGGGCGTCGATGACGAAGCCGACATCGGCCTTGACGCGGGTGAGGTTCAAAAAACCGTCGCCGGTGATATGCACCAGCGCGCCGACGCCGTCGAGCCGGTCGAGGACGTCGAGCGCCTCGGCGACATAAATATATGTCGGGCGCAGCAATTCCTCGCCGACGCCGCGGCCGAGCTCTTCGACATGGCTGTCGGCATCATGGCCGGCGATCTCGAACAGGGCGCGGCGCGCCAGGCTGAGGCCATTGCTGTGGATGCCGTTGCTGGCGATGCCGATGATGACGTCGCCGGCGCGCACCGTTTCGCCGAGATTGATCTTGTCGAGATCGACGCGGCCGATCGCGGTGCCGGCGAGATCGAAGCCGAGCCCGCTTTGATGGCCCTTGATGATGTCCTTGAGCTGCGCGATCTCGCCGCCGGAGATCGAAATGTTGGACTGCCGCGCACCTTCCGCGAGGCCGGCGCCGATGGCTTCGAGCATCGCCGGCTCGGCGCTCTCGACGGCGACGTAATCGACCATGGTCAGGGGCGTGGCACCGACGCAAACCAGATCGTTGACGTTCATCGCCACGCAATCGATGCCGACGCTGTCGTATTTGCCCAGCATCTGCGCCACCAGCGCCTTGGAGCCGATGCCATCGGTGCAGATGGCGATGCCCAGCCCGGCGACATCGATGACGTTGGCGAAATAGCCGAGATCGAGCTTGACCGGCGCGTCGCTCAGCGACCATGTCGATTTTATGTGTTCGACAAGCCGCCCCAGCCCGGCTTCGGCCTGGCCGCTACTGACGCCGGAGGCTTCGTAGCCGGGAGAGATCGGTTTGGATTCGGAATCTTGACGCGCCGCCGCCATCGAATTTACCCACTTGTTATTCTGCTTGCCGGCGCCAACATGGTTTCCTGCCCGGGCGCTGCACGCTACAAGGCTTGCCGAAATGGTGCAACAGGCCGACGATTCGGAGCATTGCGGTACGAAATCGGATGACGCTTTTTCTCGGTGACAGACAATATCCGCGGCGCCGGCGACGAAAATTCGCATTTTTCCGCCTGGAAACGAGTATGTTCGGAACAATCAGGTGTCGCCGGCGATTCGCTTGCCGCCGCGGGCACGAAATAGATCGCGAATGTCTGCTATGAATGCGCCAACCAAGAAGGCCATGCCGGCGGCGGAGGGCGGCGAATTGGAAGAGAATCGTGACTTGACCGCCGGGCGCAGGGTATTGCAATTGGAGGCCCGCGCGCTGTCGCGTCTGGCCCAGGAACTCGACGCCAATTTCGCCGAGGCGGTCGATATTCTCGATCGCACCCGGGGGCGTATCGTGGTCTCGGGCATGGGCAAGAGCGGGCATGTCGGAAGCAAGATTGCCGCCACCCTGGCCTCCACCGGCGCGCCGGCGATCTTCGTCCATCCGGCCGAGGCGAGCCATGGCGATCTCGGCATGATTACCCATGACGACGCGCTGCTGATCCTGTCCAATTCCGGCGAAACCACCGAATTGGGCGACATGCTGCAATTTTCCAAGCGCAACAAAATTCCGCTGATCGCCATCGTCGGCAAGGCCGGAAGCACCCTGGGCGAAAGCGCCGACGTCGCCCTGGTGATGCCCGATGAGCCCGAGGCCGGCACCCTCGGCCTGGCGCCGACGACCTCGACCACCATGACGTTGGCGCTTGGCGATGCGTTGGCGGTGGCGCTGTTCGAACGCAAGCAGTTTTCCGAAAGTGATTTTCACGTCTTCCATCCGGGCGGCAAGCTCGGCCAAAGCCTGGTGCGCGTGCGCGAGATCATGCACGGTCCCGACGATCTTCCGCTCGTCGGTCCGGACGTGGTGATGTCGGAAGCGCTTGTCGTCATGACCGCCAAGCGCTTCGGCTGCGTCGGCGTCATCGACGGTGATGGCGAATTGCTCGGCATCGTCACCGATGGCGATTTGCGCCGCCATCTCACCGACGATCTCCTGGAACGCCGCGCCGGCGAGCTGATGACCGCCGAGCCAACGACGATTCGCGAGGATGCGCTCGCCGCCGAGGCGGTGCGGGTGATGAATGAGCGCCAGATCACCGGCCTGTTCGTCACCGATGGTGCGCGCCCCATCGGCATCCTGCATATCCATGACTGCCTGAGAGCGGGCATCTCATGACCGCCGGTTCGCAAAACCCCGGCATGCCGCCGCCGCGCGGCCCGGCGCCGGCGCGCCTCGCCGGCCTGCAGGCGCCAAGCCGCGAAGGCGCTGCCGGGCGCACCGTCGGATACAGCAATTTCGTCGGTTTCATGCGCTATGCGCTGCCGCTCGGCGCTGTGTTGTTGCTCGGCCTGATCGTCATTTGGCCGCTGGCGACCGGGCGCGAGGAGGGCTTTCGCATATCTTTCAGCGACGCCCCCGATCTCGATGGTTCGCTGCGCATGGTCAATGCCCGCTACCTCGGGGCGGACAATCGAAACCAGCCCTATACGGTGACCGCCGCCGAGGCCAGCCAGCCCGAACCCAACTCGCCATTGGTGACGCTCAAGGATATCTCGGCCGATGTGTTCATGGACGACAGCAGCGGGCAATGGCTGGCGCTGACCGCGCGCGAGGGGCTTTATCAGCGCGACGAGCGTTACCTGGATCTGGCCGGCGATGTCGCGATATTTTCGGATCGCGGCCATGAATTTCATACCGCGCGGGCGCATGTCGATCTGGCGGCGCGCACCGCCGACGGCGACGCGCCGCTGGATGGCCAGGGGCCGCTCGGCCTGCTGCAAGCCGGCAATTTTTTTCTCGACGACAATGCGCGCATCATGCTGTTCGGCGGCGGTGTGAAGATGACCGTGTTTCCGGGCGGGCGGAGCTGAGGCGATGATGATCCGCCGCGCCATGGCGATGCTCCTGGCCGTGCTTCTCGGCGCCGCCGCCACCGTGACGCCGGCGCTGGCTCAGCTCGACCAATTGGACGGCGATCATGACAGCGATGCGCCGATAGAAATCACCGCCGATACGCTGGAGGTTCGCCAGTCCGAAAATTTGGCGATTTTCCGCGGCGACGTCGATGCCATCCAGGGCGACATGCTGCTCAGGGCCGATACGCTCATCGTGCATTACCGCGACAATGAAGCGGCGCCGGACCAGCCGGGTATTTCGCGCATCGATGCCGAAGGCAATGTCTTCGTCTCGTCGCCGAACGAGACGGCGCAGGGCGCGCGCGGCATCTACGACGTCGACAACAAGAAAATCTGGCTGACCGGCCAGGTGGTGCTCACTCAGGGAGAGAATATAATCCAGGGCGAACAGCTCGAACTTGACTTGGTAACCGGTAAAAGCAAAGTTCTGAGCGCCGAATCCGGCGACGGAAAGCGCGAGCGCGTGCGCGGCTTGTTTGTGCCGAAAAAAGAAAATAATTAACCTGTTTGGGGTACAAAAACCGATGCCCGATAGCGAGAAATTGGTCACCCGAAAAAGCAACGATGACGGCCCCGGCGTGCCACCGCGTCTGGTCGCGGACAATAAGGGTTTGGCGGCGGACAATCTCGGCAAGCGCTTCAAGAAGCGCCCGGTTCTGCGCGATGTCAGCCTCAATGTCCGGCGCGGCGAGGCGGTCGGCCTGCTCGGTCCGAACGGCGCCGGAAAGACGACCTGCTTCTATGTCATGACCGGGTTGATCGCCTCCGAATATGGCTCGGTGCATTTGGATGGGCACGACATCACCGATCTTCCGATGTATCGCCGGGCGCGCCTGGGGATCGGCTATTTGCCGCAGGAAGCTTCGATTTTTCGCGGCCTTTCGGTCGAGAACAATATTCGTGCGGTATTGGAAGTCGTCGAACCGGTGCGCGAGACGCGCGAGAACCTGCTCGATGAGTTGCTCGCCGAATTCTCCATCACCCATCTTCGCCGCACCCCGGCTTTGGCGCTTTCGGGCGGCGAGCGCCGGCGCGTCGAAATCGCCCGGGCGTTGGCCTCGAAGCCGAGCTTCATGCTGCTCGACGAACCGCTCGCCGGAATCGACCCGATCGCGGTGGCCGAGATTCGCGAACTGGTGGCGCATCTCAAGGATCGCGGCATCGGCGTCCTGCTGACCGATCACAATGTGCGCGAGACATTGGAGATCGTCGACCGCGCCTACATTCTCTACGAGGGCGCGGTTCTGATGGAGGGCAAGCCGAGCGATATCGTCAGCAACGAGGAAGTCCGGCGAGTCTATCTCGGCGACCGCTTCCAGCTCTAGGGAATGTTGCTGACATGGCGATAACACCGCGCCTGGAGTTGCGTCAGGGCCAGACCCTGGTGATGACGCCGCAGCTCCAACAATCGATCAAATTGGTGCAGCTCAACAATCTCGAGCTTTCCGCTTATGTCGATGACGAGCTCGAGAAGAATCCGCTGCTCGAGCGCAAGGATGGCGCGGTTTCGGAAAGCGAAGCGGGCGAAGCGCCGGAAGATGGGGCGGCGGCGGACGACGACCCGATGGCGTCCGATTCGGCGCTGGCGCGAAACGCCGACATGCCCGAGGGCGAGGAGCTCGCCGATATCGATTTGAGTTCCGATGATTATTGGTCGTCAGGCGGCGGCGTGGGCGGCGGCGCGCCCGGCGGCGATGCGGGCGATATGACGCGGAGCGCCGCCTCCCTGCCCGGGCGCGGTGCCGGCTCGGAGACGGCGATGGACGGAATCGAACAGGCCGAATCGGCGCCCAACACCCTGCGCCAACATCTCCTGACCCAGCTTGGCCTGGAAATTTCCGAGCCCTCGGAGCGGCTGATCGGCAGCGCCCTCATCGACATGATCGACGAAGCCGGCTATCTCAGCGGCGATCTCGGCGCCGTGGCGGAGCGTTTTACCTGCCCAATGGAGCGCATCGAAAGCGTATTGCAAATGTTGCAGGGCTTCGATCCGCCCGGCGTTTTCGCGCGCGATCTCGGCGAATGCCTGGCCATTCAGCTGCGCGACGCCGGACGCTACGACCCCGCCATCGCCGCGCTCATCGACAATCTCGACCGTCTCGCGGCGGGCGACGCGGCGGGATTGAAAAAATTATGCGGCGTCGACGACGAAGACCTGGTCGACATGGTGGCCGAGATCAAACGCCTCAACCCCAAACCCGGCCTGACCTTCGATCATCACGTCGCGCAAACCATCGTGCCCGATGTTTTCGTTCGCCCGGCGCCGGGCGGCGGATGGAGCGTCGAGCTCAACAACGAGACCCTGCCGCGCGTCATGGTCGACAATCATTATCATGTCGAATTGCGCGATCTCGCCACCGACAGCGAAGCGCAGAGCTTCATTTCGAATTGCTATCAAAACGCAAATTGGCTGGTGCGCGCCCTCGATCAGCGCGCCCGCACGATATTGAAAGTCGCGACCGAGCTGGTGCGTCAGCAGGAAGCCTTTTTTTCACGTGGCGTGCAGGAATTGCGGCCGCTGACGCTGAGCACGGTGGCCGAGAATGTCGGCGTGCATGAAAGCACCGTCAGCCGCGTCAGCAACAATAAATATATCGGCACGCCGCGCGGCACCTACGAAATCAAATATTTCTTTTCCGCCAGCCTTTCGAGCATCATGGGCGGCGAGGCGTATGCCGCGGAAGCGATTCGCCACCGCATTCGCGAGCTTATCGACGGCGAAACCGACGGCAACATATTGTCCGATGACCGTATCGCCGAAATTCTCAACCTTTCCGGGGTCGATATCGCGCGCCGGACGGTGGCCAAATACCGCGAGGCGATGCATATTCCCTCATCGGTGCGGCGGCGCCGGGACTTGGCCCGGGCGGCCCGCGGATTATAGTATAAACCTTTGAAGTGACTATATAATTATTGAGCGATAACAACCGGCGGCGAACCTATTGACTCGCTTTGGGCGCGGAACTATGTTGCTGCCGCCTTTCCGAACCGGAGCGGTCAGTCGAATAATTCGATCACATGCGCGCCGGGCCGCGTGAAGGGATATCGCAATGCAGTTAACCGTCAAAGGCAGACATGTCGGGGTCAGCGAAAGGCTGCGCGAACATGTGCGCGCGCGTCTCGATTCCGCGATCAGCAAATATTTCACCGCCGCGATCGATGCGCACGTTGTGTTCGAAAGCGGCAAAAGAAGTTTCGAGGCCAATATCACCATCCATGTCGGCTCCGGCATCACGCTGCAGGGCCAGGGTGAAGCGGATGAGATATTCGCCTGCTTCGATATCGCCGCCGAGCGGGTCGAAAAGCGCCTGAGACGCTACAAGCGCCGTCTGCGCGACCACCACCGGGGCCGCGGCGATCAGGCGGAGAGAATCGCGGCACAGCAATATGTGATCGAGGCCGAAACCGACGGCGACCAGCAGGACGAACAGGCCGAGCCCGACAATCTCGCGCCGGTCATCGTCGCCGAGGCGACGACCGAAATCGCCGAATTAACCGTTGGCGAGGCGGTCATGCGCATGGATTTGGCGGAATTGCCGGCATTGATGTTTTTCAATCGCAGCCATGGCAGAATGAATGTCGTTTTTCGCCGCGCCGACGGAAATATCGGCTGGATCGACCCGCAATTTTCGGCGGCCGAGTAGCCGGCCGGAGGCGTGGCGATGGAAATAGCGGAAATCCTGACATTGGACGGCGTGCTGGCCAATCTCAAGGCCGGCAGCAAGAAACAATTGCTGCAGGAATTGGCCGCCGTGGCGGCCAAGGAGACGGGCGTTCACGAGCGCATCATTTTCGATGTGCTGTTGGAGCGCGAGCGCCTCGGCTCGACCGGCGTCGGCAAGGGAATCGCGATTCCGCACGGCAAGCTCGGCGATATCGATCGGCTCTACGGCGTCTTCGCCAGATTGCCGACGGCGGTCGATTTCGAGGCCATCGATGAGCAGCCCGTCGATTTGATCTTCCTGCTGCTGGCGCCCGAGACCGCCGGCGCCGACCATCTGAAAGCCCTGGCGCGCATTTCGCGGCTGTTGCGCGATGACGATGCCTGCGTGCGCCTGCGCGGCTCGGATCACGCCGAGGCGCTTTACGCCTTGCTCACGCAACCGGCCGAGGCGCCCGCCGCTTAGGTGCCCGCGGTCATGGTTGACCGGTAATGGCAATGCCGCCGCGGTGGATTGACAGCGGGCGGGCGGCGTTTCACCCTGTCGGCGAAATGCATCTCGACCATGCTACCTGTATCGCGCTGGCGGGCAAAGGCGTGCTTCTGCGCGGCCCTTCCGGCGCCGGAAAATCGGATTTGGCGCTGCGCTTGATCGATGGCGGCGCGGAACTGGTCGCCGACGATCAGGTTCTGTGCCACTGTGAAGGCGGCGCCCTGTTCGCTTCCGCGCCGCCGGCGATTTCGGGTTTGATCGAAGTTCGGGGGGTTGGCCTTATGCGCCTGCAATATCTAGCGCGCACGCAGCTCGTGCTGGTGGTCGATCTGGTTGCGCCGGATCGCCTTGAACGGCTGCCGCTGCCCGCCAAGTGCATCCTCGAAGGCATCGAATTGCCGCTTCTGGCGTTGGCGCCGTTCGAGGCGTCGGCGCCGGCCAAGCTGAAAATGGCCTGCGCCATGCTGGCGCGCGGCGAGGCGTTGGTGCAAGACCTGGCGCCGGCGCGGCCGGCATGAACTCGCAGGCCACCGCCTCGGCGCCGCGCCGCCGCCTGTTGCTGGTCACCGGAATGTCGGGCGCCGGCAAATCGACGGCGCTGAAACTGCTTGAAGACAATGGCTATGAAGTGGTCGACAACCTGCCGCTTTCGCTGCTTTCCAATCTTGTCCGCTCGATGGATTCGGCGTCGCGCGAAGCCACCGTCATCTCGGCCAACCGGCCGCTGGCGCTATGTGTGGATGTGCGTACAAGGCAGTTCGACCTCGAGCATTTCGAGCATGATATCGCGCCCCTGCTGGACCGCGCCGATCTCGACGTGACGTTGCTGTTTCTCGACGGCGATGACGAGGCGCTGCGCCGCCGCTTTACCGAAACCCGGCGGCCGCATCCGCTGGCGGCCGACCGCCCGGTCATCGACGGCATCCGGCGTGAGCGCGAACGCCTGGATTGGCTAAAACGGCGCGCCGATTTAACGATCGATACGAGCGCTCTCGCCATCGCCGATCTGCGCCGGCTGTTGGCCGGCCATTTCACCCATCCGAGGGAGCAGAAGCTCAGTATATTAGTGATGTCCTTCTCCTATCCGCGCGGATTGCCGGCGGACGCGGATCTGGTGTTTGACGTGCGCTTTCTCGCCAACCCCCATTACCTCGATAATTTACGCCCGCTCAGCGGCCTGGATTTGGCCGTCGGCAGGCATATCGAAGCGGATTCGGCCTTCGCCGCCTTTTTTGCTAATCTTAAGGACATGCTGATATCGCTCTTGCCCGCCTATGAACGCGAGGGTAAGTCCTATCTGACCATTGCGGTGGGCTGCACGGGAGGGCGGCACCGCTCCGTTTTCGTCGCCGAACGCACCGCCGAGGCGCTTCAGGAAACCGGCCGGCAAGTCGGCGTGCGCCACAGAGACCTCGAGCAGGATCCGAAGAGCGATGCGGAACGAAATGAAGCGGCCGAGAACGTATAGGATGGCGCGCCTTGCGGGTGGATGAAACGCACCGCCCGAGAGGCCGGTGTGAAATTGTTTGGGAGAGAAAATGATCGGGCTTGTGTTGGTAACCCATGGCCGTTTGGCCGAGGAATTCGTCGCCGCGACGGAGCATGTGGTCGGCCGCCAGCCAAACACGCGCGCCGTCTGTATCGGCGCCGATGACGATATGGAAGTGCGGCGCAAGGATATCCTCGCCGCCATCGGCGAAGTGGATGACGGCCATGGCGTGATCCTGCTCACCGATATGTTTGGCGGCACGCCGTCAAATCTCGCCATCTCGGTGATGGACAAGGCGAAAGTGGAAGTTATCGCCGGCATGAACCTGCCGATGCTGATCAAATTGGCGAGCGTACGCGGCGAGGACGATTTGCCGGCGGCCGTCGCCCTGGCGCAGGAGGCCGGGCGAAAATACATAAATGTGGCGAGCAGCCTGTTGGAGGGAGAAAATTCGTGAACCCACGGCAGCCGAACCGCTCATGAGCCGTGAAGGTGAAAGCACGCGTTCGGACGATGCGTTCGAGCGGCGCGACTGCCTGATCGGCAACCGGCTGGGATTGCACGCCCGCGCGGCGGCAAAGTTCGTGCGCATGGCGGGTTCCTTCGACGCCGAAGTGTGGGTCATCCGCAACGGAATCCGGGTGTCCGGCGTCTCGATTCTCGGCCTGATGATGCTGGCGGCGGCGCCGGGAACGGAAATTACCCTCGAGGCGAAGGGCCGTGATGCGGCTGAAGCTGTTGAAGCATTGCTCAAGCTGATAGACGAAAAATTCGATGAAGACTGACACCACAAAAGAGACCGCGAGCGAACAAAGCGGCGCGGCCTCGGCGCCGGCGGAATTGAAATATTCGGGATTGGGCGTCTCCGCCGGCATCGCCATCGGCCCGGCGCATGTGGTCGAGCGCGGTCTGATTGATGTTCCCGACTATTGCGTCACCGACGTCGAGGCGGAACTCGAGCGCTTTGACGGTGCGGTCGGGCGATCCATCAAACAGGTCGAAAATTTGCGCATCAAGGCATCGGAGCTGACCGAGGCGGCGGCGGAGGAGCTGACTTATCTGCTCGAAGCGCACCGCCAGATGCTGGCCGGCTCGCGCCTCGTGCGCGGCGTCGAGGACCGCATTCGCGCCGAAAAGCTCAACGCCGAGGCGGCGGTGCAGGCCGAACTCTCGCAAATCGCCCACGCCTTTTCGGGAATGGAGGATTCCTATCTTGCCGGCAAAATTCAGGACGTGCGCGAGGTCAGCGCGCGCCTCGTGCGCAATCTGACCAAGGCCGAATATCAGGCCTTTTCGGGCCTGACGCCGGGCTCGATCATCGTCGCCGAGGAAATTACGCCGGCCGATACGGCGCTGATGGATCCGGCAATTGTCGGCGGTTTCGCCTCGGCGCTGGGCGGCGCCGAAGGCCATACCACGATCATGGCGCGCTCGCTTGGGCTGCCCGCCGTGTTGGGCGTTCCCAGCCTGGTTCATGAGGTGCGGCCCGGCGATATGATTGCGCTCGACGGCGTCAAAGGCACGGTGGTCGTCAATCCGAGCGCCAAGACGATCGCCCGCTTCGAGCGCCGGCGCGAGGCCCTGGCGCGGCGCCAGCGCCAGCTTGAGCGCTTGCGCACCGTACCCGCGATGACCCGCGACGAAGTGCGCATTTCACTGCAATGCAATATGGAACTGCCCATGGAATTGGCCTTGGCGCGCCAGGCCGGCGCCGAGGGCGTCGGCCTGATGCGCAGCGAATTTCTCTATATGAACCGCGACACGCTGCCCAGCGAGAACGAACAATATGTCGCTTTCAAGGACATCGTCGAAGGCATGGATGGCCATCCCGTGACGGTGCGCACGCTCGACATCGGCAGCGACAAGCTGGCCTATTCGCTGGGCGAACATATTAGCCCGAGCGCCAACCCGGCATTGGGCTTGCGCGCCATCCGGCTGTCTCTCAAGGTGCGCAAATTGCTCGAAACCCAGCTCGCCGCCATGCTGCGCGCCAGCGCCCACGGCAAGCTCCGCATCCTCTTACCGATGATCAACACGAGCAGTGAAATCAAGCGTGTCAACGAGGCCATGGACAAGGTGGTAAGGCGTCTCGCGCGCAAACGCGCGGCGATGTCGGATCCGCTGCCCGAGCTCGGCGTCATGATCGAGACGCCGGGCGCCGCCCTGGCCGCCGACAGCCTGGCCAAAAGTTGCGATTATTTCTCCATCGGCACCAACGACCTGACCATGTATACCCTGGCCGCGGACCGCGGCGACGAGCAGGTGGCGCATCTTTACGATCCCCTCCACCCGGCCGTGCTGCGGCTTATCAAATACGCCACGGAAGCCGGCAAGAAGGGCGGGATTCCGGTCAATATATGCGGTGAAATGGCGGGCGATCCGCGCTTTACGGCGCTTCTCCTGGGATTGGGTTTGCGCGATCTTTCGATGGCGGCGCCCAATTTGCCGCGCGTCAAGCAGCGCATATTGGGCCTCGATATGACGGATGCGAAAAAGCGCACGGCGCAAATTATGGAGCAATCCGATTCCGGCGTCATCGCCACCCTTCTCGACGATTTCAACGCCCTCGAGTAGCCGGTTGTGTGCCTTGGGCGGCAGTGTTACAACGCCGCGCGGCCCGCACCTGGCCTCACTTCATCAGCCATCAACGCCGGAGAATAATCCATGTCGGATGCCACCGATTTCAAGGTCAAGGACATTTCGCTCGCCGATTGGGGACGCAAGGAAATCGCCATTGCGGAAACCGAAATGCCCGGCCTTATGGCGCTGCGCCGGGAATTGGGCGCCGAAGCACCGCTTGCCGGCGCCAATATTCTCGGTTGCCTGCACATGACCATCCAGACCGCGGTGCTGATCGAGACCTTGAACGCGCTCGGCGCCACGGTGCGCTGGTCGAGCTGCAATATCTTCTCGACCCAGGATCACGCGGCGGCGGCCATCGCCGTCACCGGCGTGCCGGTGTTCGCCTGGAAGGGCGAGACCGAAGAAGAATATGAATGGTGCATCCGGCAAACCATCGAGGCGCCCGATGGCTGGCAGGCCAACATGATCCTCGACGATGGCGGCGATCTGACCAAGGTCATGCATGACAGCTATGGCGAGCGCATGGCCGCGGTCAAGGGAATCTCGGAAGAGACGACGACCGGCGTGCTGCGGCTCTACGAAATGGAGAAGGCCGGCACCCTCAAGGTGCCCGCCATCAACGTCAATGATTCGGTGACCAAATCGAAATTCGACAATCTCTATGGCTGCCGCGAGAGCCTGGTCGATGGCATCAAACGGGCGACCGACGTGATGCTGGCGGGCAAAACCGCGGTGGTCAACGGCTACGGCGATGTCGGCAAGGGCTGCGCGGTGTCGCTGCGCGGCCAGGGCGCGCGCGTGCTGGTGACCGAGGTCGATCCGATCTGCGCCCTGCAGGCATCGATGGAGGGCTATGAGGTGACGACCATGGACGATGCGGCATCGAGGGGCGATATCTTCGTCACCGCGACCGGCAATCTCGATGTCATCACCCTCGATCACATGCGCCAGATGAAGGACCGCGCCATCGTCTGCAATATCGGCCATTTCGATTCGGAAATTCAGATCGAGGCGCTGAACAATTACCCCTGGCACGAGGTCAAGCCGCAGGTCGACGAGGTCGAGTTTCCCGACGGCAAGCGATTGATCGTGCTGGCCAAGGGCCGCCTGGTCAATCTCGGCTGCGCCACCGGCCATCCGAGCTTCGTCATGAGCGCCTCATTTTCGAATCAGGTGCTGGCGCAGATCGAGCTGTGGCGGAACGGCGAGAAATACGAGAACAAGGTCTATACCCTGCCCAAACATCTCGACGAGAAAGTCGCGGCGCTGCATCTCGACAGGCTCGGCGTCAAGCTGACCAAGCTATCCGCCGAACAGGCCAAATATATCGGCGTCGCCCCGGAGGGTCCGTTCAAGTCCGATCAATACCGTTATTGATACCAAGAAGCGATGATAGGCTTAATTGCCGCCCTCGGCGACTGAATCGGTACCATCCTCGACGCGCGGATCGAACATGATCTTGCGCGCGGAGAAAAATATCAGGCCGCCGACGATAGCGGTCGCCAACATGACCAGTAGCGGCAGTGCGAGATCCCAGGCCATTGTTTCACTCCTCACAAGTAAAATTCACAACCAAGCCGGCGGCGCGACGCCATCGCACCGTCAGCGGCGGTCATTGGAACTGGAATAAATCCAAATTACCTTGAGGCAGATCAAACCGCCAACGCGATAACTTGTTTGCCGCCCCGTTGCCCCCTAAAATTGCTCGGTCAATGAAAGTTCACGCAGCCTTCAGCGCTGTGCGCCGGGCGATGGCCGGAATCATGTTTCTGTCCGTCGCCTTGGCCGCGAAGAGCGCGTTCGCAGCCTGGCAGGCCGATGAAGCGGCGCTCTTGGGCGTCGGCATCATCGCCCTGCTGGCAATCGCGGCGGCAATCCATTGGCGCGCCGGACTGGCGCATGAGCGCGCGCGCGCGGAAAACCTGCAAAAGACCGCGTTGGGCGCACGGCCCGCGCTCGAAGCCGAGCTAAAAACCGCCGGCATTCATGTCCTCAACATTCACGCCAAGGGCGCGCCGGACCAGGCCGCAAGAGACGGCTATATCGAAGCACTCTCAGATCTTCTGGCGGCCGAGGATTGCGCCCGGCTTGGCAGCGCGGTCGACGGCCTGGCGCAAGACGGCAAAGCCCTCTCAATGCGTTGCGCCGGGCGCATCGACGGCGAAACATATGCCGTCGACGGCTTTGCATCGAGCGCCGGCGAGATCACGCTTATTTTACGCGATTGCACCCGGGAAAATGATCGCAACGCCGAGCTGAGCGGCGAAATCGACCATCTGCGCACCCTGTTCGATGCGCTCGAAATGCCGATCTGGCAGCGCGCGGCGAATCTGGACCTGAGCTGGTGCAACGAATCCTATGCGCGCCACGTCGATTCATCGACGCCGCGGGTTCAGCGCGAGAACGGTCCCGAGCTGATTTCCGGAGTGCCGCGCGAGGAAGCGCGGGCGCTGGCGCGCGAGGCGGTGGAGGCCGGGATGGCCAAGGGCACCACGGTGACCTGTATGTTCCCGGTTCGCCATGACAGTTCCGACGGGCCCGCGGTTTGAGCACCTGGCGCCCAGCCGGCGCCGCCATGCTATGATTTGAGCCCATGCTATGATTTGAACGATGTCGCAACCCGACGATCCGCATCCCGACGATCCGCATCCCCCGATGCTGCTGCTCGATAGTTTGTCCGCCACCGCCGCCCTCGCCGGCCGCCTGGCGCGGTTGGCGGAGGCGGGAGATATTATCGGCCTCGCCGGCGAGCTCGGCGCCGGCAAGACGGCTTTCGCGCGCGCTTTTATTCATGCCCGCCTCGGCGAGATGGAGGTGCCGAGCCCGACCTTCACGCTGGTTCAGATCTATCAAAACGGCGGCGCGCCGATCTGGCATTTCGATCTCTACCGGCTGGAGGATTCGGCTGAGATCTACGAGCTCGGCATCGAGGAGGCCTTCGACAGCGCGATCTGCCTTATCGAGTGGCCCGAAAAAATGGCCGGCAACGCACCCCGGGACTGGTTGGAGATGCGCCTCAATCCGGGCGCTGGCGAGAATTCCCGGCGCGCGGTATTCACGCCGCATGGCGCCCGTGCAGAGCGTCTCCTGCAACGCCTCGGCGCGCCGGATGGTTGAGCGCGAGCGCCAAATCGACGGCTTTCTCAGCACCGCCGGATGGTCCGGCGCGGCGCGCGAGGCGCTCGCCGGTGACGCTTCGACGCGCCGCTATCAGCGCCTGCGGCGCGGCACCGACAGCGCCGTGCTGATGGATTCCGCCGCCATCGATAGCGAGCCGTTCTGCCGCATCGCACGGCATTTGGGCGATCTCGGCTACAGCGCGCCGAAAATATTGGCCGCGGATCGCGCGCTTCGCCTGGTGCTGCTGGAGGATTTGGGCGATCTCGGTTTTGACCGTTATGCCGAGGACCGTGACGGCCCCGGCGCGGCGGCGCTATACGGCGGCGCGGTCGATCTCCTGGCCGAGCTCGGCGCAGCGACCGTTCCGCCCGGCGTGCCGGCCATGGATATGGCCTATCTGGCCGAAGAGATTCGCCTGTTCGCCGAATGGTGGCCGCCCGACGGCGCCGCCAATGAAGGCTTGGCGGCCCATGCCGAGGAATGGGTCGCGGCGTGGCGCGATGCGCATATGCTGGCCATGGCGGCGCCGAAATGCCTCGCCTTGCGGGATTTTCACGCCGCCAATCTGATCTGGCTGCCTGAGCGGCGGGGCATCAGGCGCGTCGGCCTGCTCGATTTTCAGGACGCCGTCGCGGCGCCGCTCCCCTACGATCTGGTATCGCTGTTGCGGGATGTGCGGCGCGATGTGCCGGGTGATTTAGAAGCAGCCATGATGGCGCGCTTTTTGGCTTGCTTTCCGGCTCTCGACCAGGCGGCGTTCCGCACCTGCTATGCGATATTGGGCGCGCACCGCAATCTGCGCATCGCCGGCGTCTTTTCGCGCCTTGCCGGGCGCGACGGCAAGCGCGCCTATCTCGAATATCTGCCGCGCCTGTGGCGCCACATCGCCGCCGATCTCGGCCACCCGGCCCTGGCACCGGTGCGCGCGTGGCTCGCCGATCACGTGGCGCCCGGGAAATATGGCGGCGTGCCATGAGCGGCGATTTTCCGAGCCATGCCATGGTGCTCGCCGCCGGCCTCGGCATGCGCATGCGCGGCGCCAGCGAGCATTTGCCCAAGCCGCTCATAAGCTGCGCCGGCAAGCCGCTGATCGAGCACGCGCTCGACCGGCTCGCCGCCGCCGGCACTTCCTCGGTGGTCGTCAACAGCCATTATCTCGGCGATCTGCTGGCCGCCCATTTGGCGGATTACGCGCTGCGCCACCCTGAAATGGCGATCCATCTGTCGCCGGAGAAACTGCTGCTGGAAACCGGCGGCGGCGTCGCGCGGGCGTTGCCGCATTTGGGCAAGGGTCCGTTTTTCGTGCTCAACAGCGATGCCATCCTGGACGACGCGGCGGCGCCGGTGCCGGCACTGGCGCGCCTCGCCGCAGCGTGGGACGGTGCGCGCATGGATGCGCTGCTGCTGCTCTGTCCGCCGGCGCGCGCCGTCGGCCATGGCGTCGGACATGGCGGTGGCGGCGATTTCCGGCTCACCGATGACGGCCGCCCGCTGCGCGCCGCAGGCGCCGAGGACGCGCATATCTTTAGCGGCGTTCAGTTGCTCCACCCGCGCCTTTTCCGCGACGCGCCAAGCGGCCCCTATTCGCTCAACCGGCATTATGACGAGGCCGCCGCAAGCGGGCGCCTGTTCGCGCTCGAACATGACGGCTGGTGGTATCATGTCGGCACGCCCGAGGCGCTGGCCGAGGCCGAGCGGCGGTTGTCGCGGGAGGGCGGCGGGTGAACGAATTGCAGCCGGCGCCTCGCCTTTTCAACATCGCGCCCGAATTGCCATTCGCCGACGCCCTGGTCGACGGCCTGTTGCATGGCGGCTTCATCGCTTTGCCCGAGGACGATCCGCTGGCGCTCAGCCGGGTGACGATCCTGCTGCCGACGCGGCGCGCCTGCCGGGCGCTCGGCGAGGCGTTCCTGCGGCAATCGGAATCCGGCGCCCTGCTGCTGCCGCGCATCCGCCCGCTCGGCGATCTCGACGAGGACGAAAGCGGCGCTTCGGCGTTGGCGGAAGGCGGCGATTTGGCGCCTGAAATGGCGCCGCTCAGCCGCCAATTCCTGCTGGCGCGGCTTATTCTCGCGCGCGAGACGGAGGGCCATGTCGATCAGGCGGTCCGCCTGGCCGAGGAACTGGGCGGCTTTCTCGACCAGGCTGAGAGCGAGCGCCTCGATCTCGCCGGTCTCAAAGGTCTGGCGCCCGAGCGCCACGCCGCGCATTGGCAAAAAGTGCTCGATTTTCTTATTTTGCTGACCGAGCATTGGCCGCGTATTCTCGCCGAAAACGATGCCATGGATGGCGCCGCGCGGCGCTGCGCCGTGTTGGAGGGTTTGGCCGAAGAGTGGCGCCGGACGCCGCCGCCGGGGCCGGTCATCGCGGCCGGCTCGACCGGCAGCCTGCCGGCGGTAGCGGATTTGCTGGCCGTCATCGCGCGCCTGCCCGAGGGCTGCATCGTGCTGCCCGGGCTCGACGAAAACTTGGACGAGGAGAGTTGGCGGGCGCTCGGCCCCAGCCATCCGCAATACGGCTTGAAGCAGTTGCTCGAGCGGATCGGCGCGGCGCGCGGCGATGCGCGGGCCTGGCCGGCGCCGAATACGCCGGCCGGCTCGGCCGCGCGGGCGGCGCTGATCGGTGCGGCCATGCGCCCGGCCGAAACGGTCGGCGCGTGGCGCGATATGGCGCCGATCGATCCTGAAGCGCTGGCTGATCTCACGCTTTGCGAATGCGCCACGGCGAGCGCCGAAGCCGGCGTCATCGCCCTACGCCTGCGCGCCAGCCTGACCCGCGCGGGGGCGACGGCGGCGCTGGTGACGGCGGATCGCGCCCTCGCGCGGCGCGTCGCGGCGGAGTTGAAAAGATGGCAAATCGAGATCGACGATTCCGCCGGCGCGCCGCTCGCCAAGAGCGCGCCCGGCGTCTTTCTCCGCCTCTCGGCCAGATTGATCGCCGAGCGCGCGGCACCGCTCGCCTTTCTGGCGGCGCTCAAGCACCCGCTTGCCGCCGGCGGCGAGGCGCCGGAAAACTTCCGCCGCATGGTGCGCGCGGTGGAGCGCGCGGTGCTGCGCGGCGCCCGGCCCGAGCCCGGCCTCGACGGCCTTGCGCGCTCCTTGCGCACGGCGCGGGAAAACAAGGCGGCGGATTGGCTCGCCGCCATCGCCGCCGTCGCCGCGCCGCTGATGCAAACGATCGATCAACCGGCTGCGCTCAGCCAGATTGTCCGCGGCCATGTCGCCTTCGCCGAATGGCTAGCCGCCAGCGCCACCGAAAGCGGAGCCGAACGGCTGTGGAGCGGCGAAGCGGGCGAGGCGGCCGCCTCGTTCATGGCCGAGCTGGCCGAAAGTGCCGGCCATGCGCCGGACCTCCATGGCCGCGAATATCCGGCCCTCGTCGATGCGCTTCTCGAAGGGCGCGTCGTGCGCCCGCGTTTCGGCGGCCATCCCAGGCTGTTCATCTGGGGGCCGCTTGAGGCGCGCCTGCAACGCGCCGATGTGATGATCCTGGGCGGCCTCAACGAGGGCAGCTGGCCGCCCGAGCCGGACGGTGATCCATGGATGAGCCAGGCGATGCGGGCCGAGTTCGGCCTGCCCTCGCACGAGCGGCGGATCGGCCTCTCGGCGCATGATTTCGCGCAATGCTGCGCCGCGCCGGAAGTGATGTTGACCCGCGCCCGGCGCGTCGAGGGCGAGCCGACGGTGCCGTCGCGCTGGATTTCGCGCCTCAAAACCGTGCTCGCCCCGGAACGGCTGGATCAACAGATCATGCTGGAATCGGATATTTGGCTGCGCTGGCAGGAATTGCTCGATGCGCCGCAATCGCGGGCGCGGCCTGCCGCACCGCCGGCGCCGCGCCCGCCGCTCAAAGCCCGGCCACGCCGTCTCTCGGTGACCCAGATCGAAACCTGGCTGAGCGACCCCTACGCCATCTATGCCCGCCATATCCTCGGCCTCAAGGCGCTCGACGAAATCGACGCCGATCCCAGCGCCGCCGACAAGGGCACCGTCATTCACGGAATTCTCGACCGCTTCATCGGCGAATTTCCCGACGCCGTGACGGCCGCGGCGCTGCCCCGGCTGCTGGCGCTGGGGCGCGACGAGTTCCAACGCTTCGCCCAGGTTCCCGGCGTGATGGCGTTCTGGTGGCCGCGTTTCGAGCGCATCGCCGCATGGTTCGTCGACAACGAAATCGCCTGGCGTGAAGGCGCCCAGCCGGTCGCCTCCGAAGTGAGCGGCAGCTTGATTCTGCCGGCGCCCGGCGGGCAATTTACGCTGCACGCCAAGGCCGACCGCATCGACCGGCTGATCGATGGCGGGCTCGCCATTATCGACTACAAGACCGGCAATATTCCGAGCGACAAGCAGGTCGCCGCCGGGCGCCGGCCGCAGCTCTCGCTGGAGGCGCTGATCGCCGAGGCCGGCGGCTTCGACGGCGTGGCGCCGGACGCCGTCGCCGAGCTCGCCTATTGGAAACTCGATGGCGGCGAGCCGGCGGGAGAGATGAAACCGGTCAAACAGGATGCCGGAGAACTGGCGGCGGAGGCGGGGGCGGGCCTCATTGAGCTGATCGCCGAATTCGATGATCCGGATACGCCTTATCATCCGCTGCCTCGCCCGGAGGCAATGCCATCCTGGAACGATTACGAGCATCTTGAACGCGTTCAGGAATGGTCCTCCAGCGAATTGGGGGACGAGATATGACGGAAGCGCAAAGGAGCGCCGCCGACCCGGCTGCTTCCGTTTGGGTGACCGCCTCGGCCGGCACCGGCAAGACCAAGGTGCTGAGCGACAGGGTGTTGCGCCTGCTGCTCGGCGGCACCGAGCCGGGACGCATTCTCTGCCTCACCTTCACCCGCGCGGCGGCGGCGGAGATGGCCATCCGCATCACCGGCACGCTCGGCCAATGGACCGCGGCCGGCGATGAAATATTGGATATGGCTTTGCGCGAATTGCTCGAGCGCGCGCCCGAGGACGCGGAGTTCCGCCGCGCCCGCATGCTGTTCGCCGAGGTGCTGGACACCCCCGGCGGCATGAAAATCCTCACCATTCACGCTTTTTGCCAATCTTTGCTGCGGCGCTTTCCGCTCGAGGCCGGCGTCGCGCCGCATTTTGCCGTCGCCGATGAACGCACGGCGCGCGAGCTGCTCAACGAGGCGCAAAACCGCCTGCTGCGCCATGCCCGCCGGGGCGAGGACGAACAACTCGCCGCCGCGCTCGCCGCCATCACAGCGCAGATCGGCGAGGACAGTTTTGCCAAATTGATGGGCGAGTTGACGGGCGCGCGGGGCAAACTGGCAAGCGGTCTCGGCGGCGGTGCGGATGCCGCGAAAGCGGTGGCCGCGATCGCCCGCCTGTTGGGCGTCAAAAAAGGTGAAAGCGATACGAACCTGGTTCTCACGGCATGCGCCGATGACGCTTTCGAGCGCGAGGCGTTGGTCCAAGCCGGGGCCGCGCTCGCGGCGGGCTCCATTACCGACATCGCGCGCGGCAAGCTGATCGCCGATTGGCTGGCCGGCGACGAAACCGCGCGCATTGGCGGATTCGACGCTTATTGCCAAGGTTTCATCACCCAGGACGGTAGCGCGCGCAAATCCCTGTCCACAAAGGCGGTTCGCGCGGCCGCGCCGGATGTTGCCGAGACGCTGGCCAGGGAGCAGCAGCGCCTGCTGGCCGTACAGGAGCGCCGCATGGCCCTTGCGGTGATGCAAAACAGCGCTGCCCTGATCCGCTTCGGCGCCCGCATGCTGCATTATTACGGCCAGGAAAAAGACGCCCGCGCCGTGCTCGATTACGGCGATCAGATCATGGAGACCAGCAGGCTGCTGAGCCGCGAGGACATCGCGCCCTGGGTTCTCTACAAGCTCGATGGCGGGCTCGATCATATTCTGGTCGATGAATCGCAGGACACCAGCCCGCTGCAATGGTCGGTCATCGCCGCCCTGGCGGAAGAATTTTTCGCCGGCGAAAGCGCTCATGAGGGCGCGCGTACCATCTTCGCCGTCGGCGATGAAAAGCAATCGATCTTCAGCTTTCAGGGCGCCGACCCGGAAGCCCTGGCGGCAACCCGCGCACAGTTCCGCCGGCAGGTCGAAGACGCGCGCCGGCAATGGCGCGAAGTGCCGCTCGAACGCTCGTTCCGCTCGACGGCGGCGGTGCTGGGCGCCCTCGATGCGGTGTTCGCCGGCGCCGCCGCGGCGCCCGGCGTGGTGCGCACCGAAGAGCCCATGCATCATGAAGCGGCACGCATCGGCCAGGGCGGGCTGGTCGAAATATGGCCGCTCGCGGTGCCGCGCGCCAGCCATGAAGATGCCGCCTGGGCGCCGCCGGTGACGCGCCGCGCCGGCGATGACCCTTCGGCGCGTTTGGCCGCCGTTATCGCTGAAAAAATTTCCGGCTGGCTTGCAGCCGGGCAAAGAGAGGGCGGCGAGGGCTGGCTGGAATCGGAAAACCGCCCGATCCGGGCCGGCGATATCATGGTGCTGGTGCGCCAGCGCGGCAGTTTCGTCGCCGCCCTGGTGCGCGCCCTGAAGGCGCGGGGTGTCGATGTCGCCGGCGTCGATCGCATGAAACTGACCGAGCAGCTGGCGGTGATGGACTTGATGGCGCTGGGCGATTTTCTCCTCCTGCCGAGCGACGATCTGACCCTTGCCGCCCTGTTGAAGGGGCCGTTTATCGGCTTTGACGAGGAGCAGCTTTTCGACCTCGCCTGGCGACGCGGCAAGCAAAGCCTGTGGCGCACGCTGAGCGCGCGGCGCGCTGAGAATCCCGATTTTTCGCGCGCCCACACCGTCTTGAGCGGCTTGCTCGCGAGCGCCGATTTCCGCCCGCCGTTCGAATTCTACGCCGAGTTTCTCGGCGCCGGCGGCGCGCGGGCGCAACTGCTCACCCGCCTCGGCACCGAGGCCGCCGACCCGATAGACGAATTTCTCTCCGCCGCCCTCGCCTATGAGCGCGCCCACCCGCCCTCGCTGCAGGGATTTCTGCACTGGTTGCGCGCCGCGCAATCCGAGTTGAAGCGCGACCCCGAACAGGCGCGCAACGAGGTGCGGGTGATGACGGTGCATGGCGCCAAGGGCCTGCAGGCGCCGATCATCTTCCTGCCCGATACCATGTCGCTGCCGCGCGATCGGCGCACCATCCTGTGGACGGAGGGGGCTGAATCCGGCGCCTTGCCGCTATGGCCGGGGCGCCGCGCGCGCGAGGAGAGGGTGAGCAGGGCGCTCCGCGAGCGTGCCCGCCGGCGCGATATGGACGAATACCGCCGCCTGCTTTATGTCGCCATGACGCGCGCCGAGGACCGGCTTTACGTTTGCGGCTGGCAGGGCGCCAAGACGCCGCCCGAGGGCTGTTGGAACCAGTTGGTGCGCGACGGCCTGGCCGGGCTCGACGGCATCGGCGAAATAGAGCTTGAATTTGCCACGGGCGACGGTTGGTCGGGCCAGGGTTGGCGATTGTCCTCGGCGCAGACGGCGAAGGCCGAGCCGGCGGCGGCGTTGGCGCCGGATATGGGCGAAATCGATGCGTTGCCGCCCTATTTTATGGAGCCGGCGCCACCCGAGCCGGTGCCGCCGCGCCCGCTCGCGCCGTCACGCCGCTCGGGCGCGGAGCCACCCGCGCGCGCGCCTCTTGAAGACGGCGGCACCAGCCGCTTTTTGCGCGGGCGCCTGATTCACCGCCTGCTCGAATTGCTGCCAGAGGCGGCGCCCGAGCTGCGCGCGGAGATGGCGCGGCGCTTCCTCGCCCGCCCAGTACACGGCTTGGGTAAGGAAGCGCGAGCCGAAATCGCCGCCGAGGTCATGGCGGTATTGAGCGATGCCGGCGCGGCGCCGCTGTTCGGCGCCAATAGCCGGGCCGAGGTGCCGCTCGCGGCGGTGATGGGAGAACATGTGATATCCGGGCAGGTCGACCGTCTGCTGGTCGAGGATGATCGGGTGCTGGTGGTCGATTATAAGTCGGGCGGCGGCGCGGCGCCCGGCGAGTCGGCCATCGCGCCGGCCTATTTGGCGCAAATGGCCGATTACCGCGCCGTGCTGCGGGCGATTTTTCCAGGCCGTGAGATTCGCTGCGCGCTGCTGTTTACCGACGCTCCGGCACTGCTCTGGCTGGGTGATGCCATTCTCGACGCGCACGCATCTTGACGCTCGGCGACCCCGCACTTAAATTGAAATCAACCCATTGGCAGGAGAATATCATGACCGTCACCCATGTCACCGACGCCGAATTCGATGAAAAAGTACTCAAGGCGCCGGGGCCGGTATTGGTCGATTTTTGGGCCGAATGGTGCGGTCCGTGCAAGGCCATCGCGCCGGCGCTGGAGGAAATTTCCGAAGAGCTGAACGGCTCCGTCACCATCGCCAAGGTCGATGTCGACAGCAATCCCTCGACGCCGGCCAAATACGGCGTGCGCGGCATTCCGACCCTGATCCTGTTCAAGGACGGCGAAGTATCCTCGATGAAAGTCGGCGCCTTGCCGAAGGCCAAATTGGCCGAATGGGTGCGCGACGAGGTTTAAACGCGCCATCCCGGTGTTCGCTATCGCTGCCCTGTAAGCCGTGGCCGGCCCTCGAACAGCCAGGGAATTCACCGATCAAACGGTTATCGTTAGCGGTGCGAGCAAGGGAATTGGCCGCGCCATAGCGCTCGCCTTCGGCGAGGCCGGCGCCAATATCTTGGCCACCGGGCGGACGAAAGAGGAACTCGACAGCGTTTGCCGCGATATCGAGCAGGCCGGATCGAGGGCCGTCGCGCTGGTCGCCGATTTGGCGGCCGAGGAGAGCGTCAGCATTATTGCCGAGCAGGCTCTGCAATCGTTCGGCCGCATGGATGTTCTGATCAACAACGCCGCGATCATCCATGATTCCGCGACCCTGGTCGAATTCGATGCCGAGCTGTGGAAGCTGGTGGTGCAGGTAAATCTCATAGCGCCGGCGCTCCTCGCCAAGGCCGTGCTGCCGCATATGATCGCACGCGGCTCGGGAAAAATCGTCAATATCTCAAGCATCGGCGGCACCAGAGGCGGCGCCGGGCGCAGCGCCTACCGCGCCACCAAGGCGGGGCTGATCAATCTGACAGAAAGCGTCGCCGCCGAGGTCAAGGAGTTCGGCATCGACGTCAATTGCATTTGCCCGGGCGCCACCGATACGGAAGGCTTCAGGAGCGCCTTTGATCACGGCGGAAGAAAGCAGGACGCCAACGTAATGGCGCCGCGCGAGATCGCCGAACTGGCGCTCTTCCTGGCGTCGGGCAAAGCCTCGGCGATCACCGGAACGTCGATCAACGCCTTCGGCGCGACAAACCCGATTTTTCAATCGGGCGCGCGAAAGGGTAAGATTTAGAGCGGATGCCGTGGCGTGCTTCATCGTCATTGGCGTACCCCTTTGGCTTTCCAGCGGCTGGAATCCTGATGTTGACGGAGAAATTAGACGATGAGTAATCGATATCCGGCCGCCATGGCGGCGCTTGCCCTGCTGCTCGGCGCGGCTGTTTCTTCCGCCGCCATGGCCGCTACCACGGTGGTCAAGATGAAATATGACGAGGACAGCGGAGACCTCTATTTCGAGCCGGCCAAGGTAGCGATCGAAGCGGGCGACACGGTGGTGTGGCTGCAGGACGACGCCGACAACGAGCATAATGTCGCCGCCTATCCCGACCTCATTCCGGCCGGCACGCAACCCTTCGAAAGCCAGATGATGACGCGGCTGGGCGAAAGCTGGAGCATGACCTTCGACGTCGAAAGCAGCTATTTCTATCACTGCCACCCGCACGAGGCGGCGGGCATGAAAGGGCTGATCGTGGTCGGCCGCGAATCCCTGCCGGAAGAATTCCGCCGGCCCGAAACCGGCGAAATGTCACATGGCCATGGCGATGAGGATGGCCATCACGGGCACGACTGACCGGCCCAGCGGCATGTGAGCACGGAACAGGTGGCGGCAATGCTAGAGCTTGTCAGGTTCGCTTGCGCTCACCCGCCACGCTCTATCTCTTTGGGTGCAAGCAAATGCGTCGTCGCAGGTGATTCCACCTGCTCGGGATTTGCTCTATTGGAA